>JBKPHE010000010.1:0-5137 GCA_046744485.1 Actinomycetota bacterium
GGCGTCTCTTGCATAATGAAGGCCAACACCTGGGACATGTGCCCGTCGACCCCGTATCACCTCGGGTTCCCGATCTGCCCCGGTCGGCTCGGCGTCCAGTTCCGGGGCAATGTCGCGGCCTCGTCGACCCGTCGCTGGTTCACCCATTCCTGGCCCGCGGACTGTCATCTGGTGTGGTCGGTCGTTCCCACCACCGTGCGTCCGGGCGCTGCACAGATCCGGTGGGACGTGCATGTGGAGCGCGCCTCCACTGGTTACGTCACGTACTGGATCTCGGTCACCAACCTCACAACAGCGCAATGCGACATCGAGGCACGTTATGCCGTCCTCGGTTCGACCTGAACCGAAGCCCGAAGGAGGATCTGCCATGCGCGTCGGCGTGCAATATCGGGGCCAGGTAAATGCCAGTGCCACCGAGCGGGTGTTCACGTACGACTGGCCGGCTGACTGGCATGTCCTGTGGTATGTCACACCGACCAATCCGAGGTCCGGTGCGCCGCAGATCGACTTCGACACCGAGGTCGAGCGGGCCAGCGCCGACCGAATCACGTATTGGATCATGGTCCGCAACCTGACCAACCAGCTGGTCGACTACGAGCTGCGATACGCGGTTCTGAACTAGGGGTGCCCGTGCGCATCGTCATCGAGTTCGACACCGCCGACGGGCGGGCCACGGCCACGACGGAGCCGCACCCACAAGCGGGGGACACACCGCTCGCCACCGTGGCCGGAGCGCTCGGGGTGGCCGGCGCCACGGACGCCGGTCCGCCGGCCGACGGCATGCCGCTCGCTGGGCAGGCGGCCACGGCGAGCGGTGAGGCGGTTGACGCGGGTCCTGCTCCGAGCGCGGGTGGCGCCAGCGCAGTGGCTGGCAGCGAGAAGGGCGGTGATGGACATGGCCAACAGGTGGATGGCGGAGGAGCTCCAGACCTCCGTTGATCACGCACACGAATGCGCGTGCAGGTACCGCGCAGGGGTCGAGAACGGGATAGACACGTGAGCACCACACCAGACGACACGGCCGCGCATGCCGCCAACGGCCGCTGGCATTGGCCCGGGGGCGGCGCCGACCAGCGCCTGGCCCAGTCGATCGGTCAGCTGGGCGCCGTGCTACGAGCCGCCGAGCCCGAGGCCGAGACGGGCAAGCTGGCGAAGCGAAATGCCCTCCTCTCGCTCCGCAACGCGAGGCGGGCGCTCGACCGGCGCTGGGCCCACAATGAGCAGGCGTGGGCGTGGTTCCATGCGGCTCGACGGGAGGAGTACCGGTTGCGGACGCCGGCCGACCTGGAGCTGCTCGAGATCGACATCAAGCAGGAGGCCGCCGAGAAGCTGAAGTCGTCGTGGCGGCTCGAGGCGGTCAACAACTACGGGCCCGGCACCGGGGATCAGGATCACCTCGTCGAGCGAATCATCCGAGTCCAGAGGCATCTCGACGAGAGGGCCGAGAACGACAATCGCAATCGCATGTTGCAGCGCCGCCAGGTGGTCATCTACCTCGCGGTCCTGGCGGCCGTGTTCGTCCTCATCTGTGTCCTCGAGTTCCTCGACCGTGGGCTGCTCCTCGCCGAAGGCTCGATCGACGGGTGGTGGGTGGTGGGCGCCGCCCTCTACGGCACGCTCGGCGGGGCTTTCTCCTCCGCGCAACGCGTTGCCGCCCCCAGGCCGGGGGTTCGCTATCCGGAGCTCCGCTGGGCCCAGCTGGCGAACGCTTTCAGACCGCTGGCGGGCGGAGCCGCGGCCCTCATCGCCTTCGCCGCGCTTCAGGCCGACCTGCTCGGCGAGGCGGCGGGGGAGAGCGGCCCTCGCATCGCCATCTTCAGCTTCATCGCCGGCTTCAGCGAGCGCTTCATCCCGTCGCTCGCGGCCCAGCAGGAACCGCAGTCCGCGTCAGCTCCTGCGTCATGATGCGCTGATCAATTCCGCCAGACGCCGATAGACGGCCTGGCGGAAGGCGACCGTCTGCTCCGCGAGTTCGGCCAGGTCGATCCAGCGCCAGGCGCGAAACTCCGCGTCCGGCATCGTGTCGGAGCGCACGGGAAGTTCGTCGGTGCCGGCCCGGAGCAGAAACCACTTGTGCACCTGTCCCCGGCCGGTCTTGGCCGAGCGATACTCGGCGGGCAGCTCATAGCCCAGCCACTCCGGCAGCTCGGCGAGCACCTGAACGTCGTCGGCGGTGAGCCCGGTCTCCTCCCGGAGCTCCCGCCACAGGGCGTCGACGGGTTCCTCGTCGTCCTCGATGCCGCCCTGTGGCAGCTGCCAACCACCGGGGACGGCCGAGCGCTCGAGCGCCAGCACCCGCCCACGGGAGTCAAGCACGACGATCCCGACACCGGCTCGAAACGTCGGGGACATGACGTTGTTCTACAGGACCGACCGGCTCACTGACGGCTGCTCGAACCTCGGGAGGATGCCGTCGCCGGCGTGCGACGTGCCTATGGCCCCTCGCCGTTCTCGGGGGTGGCGGCAAGGACGCTGCGGAGGGTCTGGGCGGCGCCGAGGAGCCCGGCGCTCTCGAACGGGACGACGATCTTGGCGTTGTCGCTCTCGGCGAACTTGGCCAAGGCGTCGAGTTGCAGGATCGCCACGAGTGTCGGGTCGGGCTCACCCTTCTTGATGGCGGCGTACACGGTCGAGATGGCCTGCGAGCGCCCCTCGGCCTCGAGGATCGCGGCCTGCCGGCTGCCCTCGGCTCGAAGGATCGCGGCCTGCCGGTTGCCATCGGCCTTGCGGACCGTCGCCTGCGCGTCGCCCTCGGCCACGTTGATCGCCGACTGCTTCTGACCCTCGGATTGCAGGATCTTCGCCCGCTTCTCCTGGTCTGCCTGCTTCTCCAGTGCGAGGGCCTCGAGGATGTTCGGCGGCGGGGCAATGGCAAGGATCTCGATGCGGTTGATCCGGATTCCCCACTTGTCGGTGACGGCCTCCATCTGCTGCTGCACATCGGTGTTGATGCGCTCGCGTTCCGAGAGCGCCTGGTCGAGCGTCATCGTGCCGATGACCGACCGCAGAGCGGTGCGTGCGAGGGCATCGATCGCAACGTCGAAGTTGGCGATGCTGAACAGCGCCTGCCGGGCGTCGACCACCTGCGTGAAGATGGTCGCGTTGACGTTGACCACCACGTTGTCCTTGGTGATCACATCCTGGCGGTCGCCCGGGCGAGGGATCTCCCGCATGTCCACACGCTGAAGCGACTCGATGAACGGCGCGATGATCACCAGCCCGGGCTCGTACGTCTTGCGGTACTCGCCAAGGTGCTTCACGACGCCCACCTCGCCCTGCTGGACGATGTTGACCATCTGCCGCAGCGCAAGGACCAAGACCACCACCACAAGTGCGACGATGACGAGGCCGATGAGACCTGGGACGCTGATGGCTGCGATCACGTCTGCTCCTCCTCTCCCTTCTCGAGGCGCTGGCCTTCGCCCGCCTCCGGCTGCCGTTCCGGCGGCAGCGAACCGTCGATGGGCCACACGATCAGCGTGGTGCCCTGCACGGCCGTCACGAGGACCCGTGTTCCCGGAGGTATCGGCGCATCGTCGCCACTGACGGCGCGCCAGCGCTCGCCAGCGAGTCGAACGTGGCCGACCCGGTCCAGACCTCCGACGAGGTCGAGCGTCAGCACCTCCTGCCCGACGAGACCCCCGTGCACACCGGGCCCTCGGTCGACTTCGTGGTGATGGACGAAGGCGGCGCTCACGCGCCCGCGGACCAGGAGGATCCCTAGTCCGGCCACCACGACGGCGGTGACGACCTGTACGGCGATGGCGTCGGGAAACACGGCGGCCACGGCGGCGCCGGCGAAGCAGCCCAGGGCCGCGAACAGCGCGTAGAACGCGAGGTTGTGCAGCTCCACGGCGATCAACACGACGCCAACGGCGATCCACGCGAGGGTCACTCGACCCCCTTCTTTCTGTGCGGGATTCATCGATCCCACTGGCGGGTGCCGAGGCAACGGAGCGGTACCTAGCACCGACGAGCGGCGGAACGCGCCAGCTGCTTACGTCCTTGAGGATAACGACCCTCGGACGATCCTCACCCGTCGCGAGGCAGCCCGGCTGCCCCTCCGGCCGACCCCCGCATGGTGGTCCCTCAACTCGCTCCACACGGGCCTGACAAGGGATAATTGTCGTTACGCGACTCGGTGGGCATCCGAAGGGAGTAGACGCGTGGAGTTCAGGCTGCTGGGCAGCCTCGAGGTGATCATCGACGGCGAGCCCGTGGATGTGGGCGGAACCCAGCCGCGCACCGTGCTTGCCATGCTCCTGGTCGCGGGCGGCCGCCTGGTACCGGCCGAGTCCATCATCGAGGCGCTATGGGGACACAACCCGCCCGACTCGGCGGCCGGAACCCTGCAGAGCTACGTCTCACGCCTGCGGCGTGTCCTGGTGCCCGGCGGCGCCCGGGGCGAGGCCGCCAAGGTGCTGGCGTGGGACCCGCCCGGCTACAAGCTCGTCGTCGGCGCCAAGGCGCTCGACGCCCACCGTTTCGAGGCGCTGGCCGACCAGGGTCGGGGACTCCTCTTGGCCGGCGATGCCGAGGGCGCCCGCCGCATGCTCGACGACGCGCTCAGGCTCTGGCGGGGTCCCGCGCTGCTCGAGTTCGCGCACCTGGACTTCGCGTGGGGGTTCGCCGCCAAGCTCGAGGAGCGCAGGCTCATCGCGACCGAGGATCGCATCGACGCCGACCTGCGACTCGGCCGGCACGCCGCCGTGGTGGGGGAGCTGGGCGAGCTGGTGGTCGCGCACCCGCTGCGCGAGCAGCTCCGCCATCATCTGGCCCTCGCCCTCTACCGATCGGGTCGACAGGCGGAGGCGCTGCGCGTCCTCGACGACGCTCGCCGGACGTTGCGCGACCAACTGGGCATCGACCCCGGCCGCCCGCTCGTCGATCTCGAGACGGCGATCCTCAACCACGACCCGGCGCTCGAGCTGGCCGGCGACGTGTCGATTGCGACGCACCGGACCGCGCCCGCCGCCGCGGCCGACGCGGTGGGAGCCGGTCGGCTCGCAGCCGTGCCCGCGAACGGCTCGGCTCCGGCGGCGCCCGCCGCCGAAGCGGTCGCGGGGACACTGGCCGTGACATCCGCCGCGGCCACGGGCTTCGTCGGCCGCGATGTCGAGCTCCGGCAGGTGATGCT
>JBKPHE010000063.1:0-26011 GCA_046744485.1 Actinomycetota bacterium
ATCCCCCGCCACCCGCGCCGCCCACCTGAGCGGCCGGTCGCGCGACTCGCGTGTCAGGCCGCCGGGTCGGCCTCGGCCGGCGGCGACGTGCCGCGGTCACAGCCCTCGGCGGGGAGGGTTCCCGGTGCTCGCAGCTCCGCCACCGTGGCCCACAGGTCGGTGGCGGTCACCGGACCCAGGAAACCGGCCCGCACCACACCCGACCCGTCGGCGACCACCACCGCCGGGACGGCGTCGATGGCGTACTTCCGATGGACTTCGGGGGCGGCGGTGACCTCGACGGCCTGGACCGCCACCTGGTCGCTCGCGAGGAGCCTGGCCTTGTCCCAGACACCCCCGCAGCTCTGGCACGTCGCCGACGTGAACACCGCCACCAGCCACGGAGCCTCGGGGCGCACGAAGTCCCGCCGGTCGAGCCGCTGGGGCAGCGTGTGGCGCACGTTGGTCGGGGCCGGAGGACGGCGCCGACGCTCGATCACCAGCGCCACGGCCACGGCCGCCGCCGCCAGCACCACGACCAGCAGCACACGTTCCACACCGCGATGGTCGCGCCTCGGCTGTGGCGCATCCAACCTCCGTTCCTGGCGCCGAATTGGCTGCCCGACAACCAATTCGGCGCCAGGAAGGTCTGAACGTCGGTGCCGTCAGCGCCCGGCCAGCCGGCCGAGCGGCACCGAGCCGTCGACGCTGGGGATCCCCGGACCGGTCGCAAGTCGGACGCCGCCGTCCCGCACCAGCACGCGCTCGACCACCACCGGAGCGCCCGCCTCGAGGACCCACGACGTTCCGGCGGCGTCGTCGCCGAGGGCGAGCCGCCCACCGGGCGCGACGACCGCGTCCGGACCGCCTGCCACCGGGGTCTCCCGGCGGTTCGCAACGGCGAGCAGCGTCACCGGTACCGACCGCTCCGGGTCGGGGTTGAACACGACGAGCCGCACTCCCACCTCCTGGGCGTCCACGGACGACGGGAACGCCCACCGGGTGGCCGCCACGACCGCACCGGGGCCGTCCGCCACGTCGCCGGCACCCCGGTCCGCGCCCTCGTCGGCGTCCTCGTCGTCCCCTTCGCCCCGGTTCCCCGCGTGGGACATGGCCCGCTCGGCCACCACCGGCACGCCGTTGGTGGCGCGCACCACGGTGGCGTGCTCCACGCCGGGGACAACCCGTCCCTCGGTCCCGTAGTCGACGACGGCGAACGTCCCGCCTCGGATGCTCAACCGGAACGGTTGTGGCGCCGGGGCCGGCTCATCCGTCGTGGGCAGCACCCGCACCTCGACCTCCGCCCGTTCGTCGCTCGGGTTGTAGACGACGATCCGCTCGGTGAGGTTCTCGTCGACCAACCCGTCGGCGAACGCCCAGGTCGTCGACGCCTCGGGGACACCCAGTGCCACCGCGAGCCCCTCGGGGCCCAGGCTGCCGTCGAACTCCTGGAGGCGCTCGGCCACCACGCGCCCGGTGCGCGTCCGCAGCGTGGCCGACACCTGGGGTTCCCGGGCGACGTCGTCGCCGACGTCGACGCCCACGACGGTGCCCGCTGCGACCGGGAAACCCTGGAAGCGCACTGGCTCGCGCGATCCGGCATCCGTGTCGAAGCTGATGTCGACGATGGCGTCGGTGGGGAACGGGTTGAACAGCACCACCACCTCGCGGGCGTCGCGGGTGGTGGCCCCGGACGCCAGGTGCCACACCGGCGCAGTGGCCGACGCGCAGGGGCCCACGTCCACGCCGTGGGGGCCGCTGACGCGATGCTCGACCGCCACGGGCCCGCCCTCGGCCTCGACCAGGGCCGCCACCAGCGGCGCCGCCACAAGGCCCCCGAGCCGCAGCTCGACCCGGTCGCGGGCCGGTAGCCGGAACCCACGCGCAGCCGGTGCCGGCGCGGCCGCCGCTGCCGGCGGTGCTTCCGGCGCCTCGGCGGTCGTGGGTGACGACGACGCCAGCACGCCGCCGTAGACGGTGACGGTCACGTCGATGCTCCGATCTCCGGGATTGAAGACGGTCACGGAGTGATCGGCCATCCCGCCGTCGTCCCCCGTGCCGGCGGCGCAGTACCACGTCGATGCCAGGGCATCGGCGCTCGCCACTGCCGGCATCCCCGGGTCCGAACTCGCCGGAGCGCTACGGGCCGTGTTCGCCAGGGCCGGCTCGCGATCTTCCTGGATACGTGCCTGCCACACGGCCGCGGCGATCGTCGCCGCCAGCAGCACGATGACGGGAACGCGCGGCGACCGGCGCCGCAGGCGTGGGCGCTTCACGTGGAGGCCCCCGCCCCCGCCGGCACCGGCTCGTCGTCGCGGGAGGGTGCGTCTTCGGGAGCGGGCTCGTCGCGCGCCGGCTCGGCGTCACCGGGACCGCCGGCCGTCGAGGTGTCCGCCCCGTCCGGCCGGAACGGCGGTCGGGATGGTGCCTCCGACCCGAAGCGCATACGCACCGCCACCACCAGCGCCAACAGCCACAACGCGCCCTGGACCCCCACCAGGGCGTAGCGGACCGGCGGGGTGCGGTAGCCGAGCACCGCCTCCCCGGAGCCCCCGCCCTCCGGGATGGCGAAGGCGTCGGCCCAGCCGTAGGCGTCGGTCCGGTCGACCCGCCTACCGTCGACCTCGAGCGCCCAGCGATCGGACGTCGACGACGCCTGCACCACCGTGTCCCCGGCTTCGACGGGGCCGCGCGAGGCGCCGCCGTCGCCATCCGACTCCACGAGGGCGGGCGACGCCGCCGAGAGGTCGACGTGCTGCATCGCCGCCACCGACGTCTGCTCCAGGGCGGACGGGTCGATGCCGGTCGCCCGCATGGGCGCGAACGCGACGTTGCGATACAGCGCCAGGGCGTCGTCGGCAGCGATGTGTTCGAGATCGAGCTGGCCGTCGAGCACCTCGATCAATCCATCGACCGCACCCACCGGTGCAAGGGCGGCCGACCCCGGGCCAGCCGCAGCGCCGACCGTCCGCTCCACCGCACTCGCCGGCGCCAGCGCGCGGGGGACCGCCACGTACTGCACACCCATCGGCGCCAGCACCCGTCCCAGCTTGCTGGTCTGGCCACGGGTGGCCAGCCGCAGCGCCTCGCCCAGGCGGTCGCTCGAGCCCAAGCCGGTGGCCGGCCACAGGTCGGCGACGCCGGGCACGGACGTCTCCACGGCCGTGTAGGAGAGGCCGCCTGCGAGCTCCCAGGCCTGGCCCCCCGGCAGTACCGCGGGATCGCCCACCCACAGGACCCGCGACGGCTCGGCGGCCACAGCGGAGTCGACGCTGCCGATCACGCTGGCGAACTGGCCCGGGGGCATGTCCCACCAGCCGTCCATCGCCGCCACCACGACGGGTGCGGTCGCCGCCGCCAACGCCAGCACGCCGAGCGCCGACACCATGCGGCGGAAGCCGAGGCGCCAGGAGCGCCCCCGAACATCCAGCTCGATCGCAGCCACGCCGAGGGCGATGGCGAACGCCAAGGCCGCGGCCGCCGGTGCCAGCAGCACCCCGGGGTCGGGCAGCCGCAGGTGGAGGTGTCCCTGCTGTTGCGCCCACAGCAGCGCCCAGCACGCCACGGCCACCGCCCATGCCCGCACCGCCCAGCCCAGCCTCCAGTCCCGCCCGACCAGGAGCGGCAGGGCCGCGGCCCCCGCCAGGCAGAAGCCGAGCGGCGCGATACCCAGGGGGCCGGTATCGAAGCGCAGCAGGTCGAGTGCCGTCAGCGCACCCGCAGGCCGTTCGAGCCCCATCCAGGCGTCGGCCGCCGTGCGCGACCGGATCACGTCCACCAGCGTCGGCAGGTGCAGCAGCGTCGCCACCAGCGCCGCCCCGACCGACACCGTCAGCACGCGGCCGATGCCGCGCCGCTGAAAGGCGAGCAGCGTGCCCGCCACCAACGCGAGCGCCAGCAGCAACAGCAGGGCGGGCGCCTGCGGGACGAGCAGGGCGGCGAGGCCGGTCACCGCTCCCGTGACGACCACGTGCTGCCACCACGGCCGGGGCACGGCGGGCACCGGCCCGTCGGGCGAGAACGGCGCCACGAGCGAAGCCCGGGCCAGCCGGCCCAGCAGCCACGGCGAGGCGGCATAGGCCGCCGCGACCGACCACCGCCCGGTGGCGAGGCCGTCGTAGGGCAGCGGCACCGCCGCATAGGCGACGGCGGCGGCCACCTGCGCTGGCTTCGAGCCGGTGGGGCGCAGCAGCCGGTAAGCACCGACAACGCCCACCAGCACGAGACCGACGACCAGCAGCGTGCGGGCCAGGGCCAGGTGGCCGCCCAGCACGGCGCCCAGCCCGCCCGCCACGCCGACCAGAGTCGGCGCCGAGGCGTCCGCGCCCAGCCCTACCGACCGGTATCCGCCGACCCATGCACGCGCCAGGTCGCCGGCAGATCCCGGAAAGGCAACGAACTCTCCCACGGCCGGAACGAAGCGGGTGACGAGGTGCCGGCTGCCGAACAGCACCACGCCCGCCACCACGGTGGTGATGAGCGCGGTGGCGGGGGTCCAGGGTGCGATCGTGTCGGCCGGCGGGGCGGGCACGGCGGTGAGCGGTGGCCCGGGCACGGCCAACCCGTCCGGGGGATCGACGGGGGCGTCGGCGGAGGACCCGTTGCGGCCCATGCGGCGGAGCCACAAGCGGGGGCCGATCAGCCCGTGCACCTGCAGGCGGTGAACCTCACGATCGGACGCCTGCCGCACGGCGTTCACCTGCCGCCGGGCCCGCCACAGCGATAGCGGGCGGAGCAAGTTCCACACCCAGGCCCCAAGGGCAGTCCGTCCGCGCCCGGGCCGGCCGGTCAGCAGTCCGCCGGCGGCCTGAGCGAGGCTGAGGGCAAAGGCCTGAGGCACGATCCGCAGCAGATCGAGCCGGCTCGAACAGGTCAGCAGCGCCCTCACGCGATGGCGGGCCTCGTCCCGGGGACCCGCCCACGATTGCCCGTCGCGCCGCACCTTGGCATCGGTGACCACCAACACGCGGGAGCCGGCAGCCCGAGCGCGCCAGCAGAGGCCGAGATCGTCGTCCGGCGAACCGATCGCCTCGTCGAACCCGGCCATGGCTGCGAACCGGTCCGCGCGCACCAGCGTGAACCCGGCGGGGAACGCGAACACCTCACGGACGCCGTCGTGCTGCCCCTGGTCCAGCTCGCGGCGTTCGACCAGCGGCATGGTCGTGCCCACGCGGTCGACGCCGAGGCCGACGTGCAACAGGCGTCGGGGGTTGTCCCGGGCCACGAACTTGGGCCCGACCACGTCGGCATCCCACTCTGTGGCGGCCCCGACGAGTGCGCTCACGGCCCGTGCGTCCGGGAGGACATCGTCGTGGCAGAACACGAAGAACTCGGCGCGCCGGGCCCGGGGCCGGTCAGGATCGAGGACATGGTTGGCGGCGGCGGCGAAACCCTCGGTAGCGGGAACCTGCAGCACCCGGGCGGCGGGCATGGCGGCGCGGACCCGGTCGGCGGTGTGTTCTGGCCCCGCAGCGTCGACGACCAGCACGGACAGCTCGGGGTAGTCCTGCTCGGCGAGCGCCCCCAGCAGGTCTTCGAACCGGTCGGCGTGCCGTCCGTGCGTGACCACGACCGCCAGAACCGGTGGGGAGGCGAGCGATTGCTCCTCCGGTTCCACGACGACGCGGAGGGTAGCCACGGCCCGGTCCGCAGCCGCGGACCCTCCAACCCGACCGCCAAACACCGGCCTCCGCTAGCCTCCGCGGCGTGCCGCGGCCGTCGACCGACGACATCTCCAGGAGGGTCGAGAACACGGTGTACACAGCCGTCGGCCTCGGAATCCTCGGCTTCCAGCACCTGCAGGTACAACGGCAGCAGCTCAAGCGGGCCATCCAGAACGCGTTGAAGAAGCCGAAACGCTGACGTGCTGCACGTCGCCGTCGATCTGACGTCGCTGCTCACCCCCCAGACCGGCGTGGGCGTGTTCGCGCTCGAGACGACCCGCCGGCTGGCGACCCGCGACGATCTGGCCCTCACGGCGTTCGCGGTGAGCTGGCGAGGGCGGGGGCGCCTGTCCTCGGTCGTGCCGCCGAACGTCACCGTGGCGGAGCGTCCCATGGCCGCCAGGCCGTTGCGGGAGCTGTGGAAGCGAGCGGACCACCCGCGTGTCGACCTGTGGATCGGCCGCCCCGACGTCGTCTGGGGGCCGAACTACGTGGTGCCACCGACGCGGGCGGCGTCGGTCGTCTCCGTCCACGACCTCACCGCCGTGCACTTCCCCCAGCTCGCCACGGCGGACACCCTGGCCTACCCCCGGTTGGTACAGCGGGCGCTCGACCGGGGTGCCTGGGTGCAGACGCCGTCGTCGTTCGTCCGGAACGAGGTGATCGACCACTTCCGGGTCGATCCCGACCGCGTGGTCACCATTCCCCTCGGGGTCCGTCCGGCCGCCCCGGGCGACGCCAGTGCCGGGCGGCGCCTCGCGGGCGGGGACCACTATGTCCTGGCGGTCGGCACGGTCGAACCGCGCAAGGACCTGCCCACGCTGGTGCGGGCCTTCGATCTCCTCGGCGACGGCGACCCCGACGTGCGCCTGGTGGTGGCGGGACAGGACGGCTGGGGCGCGGCGGCGTTCGAGTCCGCCCTCAGGGGCTCGCGGCACCGCGAGCGCATCGTGCGGCTGGGATGGATCTCCGACCACGACCGCGAGGCGCTGCTGCGCGGTGCATCGGTCTATGCCTACCCCTCGATCTACGAGGGGTTCGGCTTCCCGCCCCTGGAGGCGATGAGCGCGGACGTGCCGGTGGTGACCACGGCGACCGGGTCCCTGCCCGAGGTCGCGGGGCCCGGAGCCGACCTCGTACCCGTGGGCGACGCCGATGCCCTGGCCGCGAGCCTGGCCCGAGTGCTGACCGACGACGAGCACCGCCGGGACCTCGTGGCCCGCGGCCGGGAGGTGGTGGCCAGGCACAGCTGGGACACGACCGCCGAGCGCTTCGCTGCGCTGCTACGCCGGGTCGCGGGCACGAGCTGACGACCCCCTACGATGACCGCCCGTGAGAGCGCTCGTCACGGGAGCCGGGGGCTTTGTCGGTGTCCACCTGGTTCGCCACCTCGAGCAGAGCGGTGACGAGGTCATTCAGCTGGAGCGCACCGTCGACGGCATCGACATCACCGACGCCCCCGAGATCACCGACGCGGTGCTCTCCGCCAAGCCGACCGCCGTGTACCACCTGGCCGGCGCCGCCGACGTCGGGGGCAGCTGGGACACGCCCCAGGAGACGTTCCTGGCCAACGCCCTGGGCACGCTCAACGTGCTCGAGGCCAGCCGCGAGGCGGGTGCGGAGCGGGTCCTGGCGGTGAGCAGCGCCGATGTCTATGGGCGCGTCACCGAGGACGAGCTGCCCCTCGACGAGGCGCAACCCCTGAGGCCGGTGTCGCCCTATGCCGCGTCAAAGGTGGCCGCCGACGCCTTGGCCCAGCAGGCCTGGCTCGGGCATCGCCTGCCGGTCATACGGGTGCGGGCCTTCAACCACCTCGGCCCCGGCCAGACCGACCGCTTCGTGGCGCCGTCGCTGGCGGCGCGCATCGCTCGCAACGAGCGGGACGGCGGTGACGAGGTCCCTATCGGCAACACGGCGCCGCGGCGGGACGTGACCGACGTCCGCGACGTCGTGCGTGCCTACCGCCTCTTGATCGAGCAGGGCGAGCCGGGCGAGGTCTACAACGTGTGTCGGGGCCGGGCGGTCTCGGTCGAGGAGATCGCCGACCTGCTGCTCGGGATGGCCTACAGACCGATGCGGCTGGTGAGCGATCCGACGCTGCAGCGCCCGGTCGACATCCCGGTGCTGGTGGGCGACAACACCCGCCTCGCCCGTGCCACCGGCTGGTCCCCCACCATCCCCCTCGAACAGACCCTCGCGGACGTGCTCGCCGACTGGCGATCGCGTCTCGGGGGCTGACAACCTGACCGGCTGCCCCACCTAGGAGATCACATCGTGACCAAGCGAGCGCTCGTCACCGGCATCACCGGTCAGGACGGCTCCCATCTGGCCGAGTTGCTCCTGGACAAGGGCTACGAGGTGCTGGGCATGGTCCGGCGCACGAGCACGGTCAACTGGGAGCGGATCGGTCACCTCCAGGACCGCATCACGTTCGTCCACGGCGACCTGCTCGACCAGGTGTCAGTGCTCACGATCCTCCAGGAGCACGAGCCCGACGAGGTCTACAACCTGGCGGCTCAGTCGTTCGTGCCCACCTCGTGGCAACAGCCGGTGCTGACTGGCGAGTTCACCGCCATCGGCGTCACCCGCATGCTCGATGCCATCCGCATCGTGGACCCCGCGATCCGCTTCTACCAGGCGTCGTCGAGCGAGATGTTCGGCAAGGTGATGGAGACACCCCAGCGCGAGTCCACGCCCTTCTACCCGCGCTCTCCCTACGGCGTGGCCAAGGTGTACGGCCACTGGATCACCGTCAACTACCGCGAGTCCTACGGCCTGCATGCCACGAGCGGCATCCTGTTCAACCACGGCGGACCCCGGCGCGGGCTCGAGTTCGTCGAACGCAAGGTGACCCACGGCGTCGCCCGGATCAAGCTGGGCCTGAGCAACGAGTTGCGGCTGGGCAACCTGGACGCGCAGCGGGACTGGGGCTATGCCGGCGACTATGTCGACGCAGTGTGGTTGATGGTGCAGCAGGATGCGCCGGACGACTTCGTCATCGCAACCGGCGAGACGCACTCGGTGCGCGAGCTGTGCGTGTTGGCGTTCGACCGCGTGGGGCTCGACTGGGAGAAGTACGTGGTTGTCGACGAGCGCTTCTTCCGGCCGGCCGAGGTGGACCTGCTGGTGGGCGACGCCTCGAAGGCACGGCGCGTCCTGGGTTGGAAGCCCAAGACCACGTTCGAGGACCTGGTGAACCTCATGGTCGACGCCGACCTCGCCCTGCTCGAGGGGAAGCTCAAGGGCATCGCCTAATGGCGGGTGTGGCGGTGTTGGCGGGGGGCGTCGGCGCCGCTCGCCTGCTCCGCGGGCTGGTCGACGTGGTGCCGCCACAAGACGTGACCGCCATCGTCAACACGGGCGACGACATGGTCCTCCACGGTCTGGCCATCAGCCCCGACATCGACACCGTCACCTACACGCTCGCCGACGCCATCGACCCCGAGCGGGGCTGGGGGCTGCGGGACGAGTCGTGGCAGGCCATGGAGGCACTGTCCCGCTACGGCGGCGTGACGTGGTTCCGGCTGGGGGATCGCGACCTCGCGACCCACCTGTATCGCACCCAGAGGCTGGCGGACGGCGCCGGGCTGGCGGCGGTGACGGCGGAGATCGCCGGCGCGTGGGGGCTCGGGCTGCGGATCGTGCCGGTCACCGAGCAGCCACTGCGGACGATGCTCACCTTGGCCACCGACGAGCCCGACGCAGCGGGGCTCGCCGTCGGCGTGACGGCGGGCGGGGAGATCTCGTTCCAGGATTACTTCGTGCGATTGCAGCACGCCGTGCCGGTCGCCAGCGTGCGGTTCGCCGGGGCCGACGTGGCCCGCCCCGCCCCTGGTGTCCTCGCCGCCATCGCCGGCGCCGAGACCGTGGTCGTGGCGCCGTCCAATCCCATCGTCTCCATCGGCCCGGTGATGGCGGTCCCCGGCATCCGGGAGGCCGTCGCGGCGCGCCGGGACGATGTCGTCGCCGTGTCGCCGCTGGTCGGAGGCCGGGCGCTCAAGGGCCCCGCCGACCGGCTGCTCCGGGAGCTGGGACACGCGGAGTCGGTGGTGGGGGTGGCCCGGCTGTACGCGCCCTTCGTGGGCACGCTGGTGATCGACGAGGCCGACGCCGGGCTCGCCGACGGCGTCCGAGCAGCGGGTTTGCACTGCGTCGTGACCGACACGATCATGCGGGACCCGGCTGCCGCGGCGGCGCTTTGCGAGGTCGTTCTCGGTCGGTGATCTCGGAGAGGCGAAGGCGAGGGGCTCGACGACATGAGCGAGCGGAGCATGCGAACCAGGCAGCACAGGCCTGAGGGTGAAGTGACCCGGCTCACAGCGAAGCCTCCGACGGAGGCGGAGCGGTGAGCCGCGTGCTCGAGATCCTGCCCGTGGAGGGCATCGGCGAGGTGCGCCCGGGGGACGACCTCGCGCGCCTGCTGTCCGAGGCGGCCGGCGACCTGCGCGACGGCGACGTGGTGGTGGTCACGCAGAAGGTCGTGTCCAAGGCCGAGGCCCAGCTCGTGCCCATCGACCCCAACGATCCCGACAGCAAGGCGAGGATCGTCGACGGTGAGTCGGTGCGCGTCCTGCGTCGGCGCGGCGAGCTGGTGATCTCGGAGACGCGCCACGGCTTCGTGTGCGCCAACGCCGGTGTCGACCTGTCCAACGTCGAGGACGGCTGGGCGGCGCTGCTGCCCGAGGACCCCGACCGCTCGGCGCGCCGGCTGCGCGACGGGCTGCGGGGGCGCCTGGGCACCGACGTGGCGGTGATCATCAGCGACACGTTCGGCCGCACCTGGCGCCGGGGGCTCACCGACGTCGCCATCGGCTGTGCCGGCATCCGCGCGGTCATCGACATGCGGGGCACGACCGACACGCGGGGCCGTGAGCTGCAGGTGACCGAGGTGTGCGTGGTCGACGAGCTGGCGGCGGCCGCCGAGCTGGTGATGGGCAAGGCCTCGGGTATCTGCGCCGCGGTCGTGCGCGGCGTCGATCCGTCGTGGCTGGGTCGGGGCGAGGTGCGGGCCGAGGTGGTCCGGACCCCGACCGAGGACCTGTTCCGCTGAGGGCCGACCGGCCCGGCGAGGTCATGGCTCCCGGCGGCAGCGGGCGGAGGCCATGGGTTCCGCGTGTGGAACCCGGTGCCTCGGGCTCGGTGGGTCGGAACCCTGGGCCTCGTAGGGCTCAGCGCTGCTTGAACCACTCCAGGGTGCGCCCGACGCCCTCGCCGAGCTCGGTCCAGGGCTTCCAGCCGAGGTGGATCGCCGCCCGGCCGGGATCCAGCGCCGAGCGCAGGAGCTCGCCCACCCGCATCGGGGCGTACGCCGCGGGACGGTCGACACCGGCGCTCGTAGCCATCGCCGCGTAGAGCTGGTTGACCGACGTCTCGACCCCAGTGCCGACGTTGAGGAGCAGGCCGCCGCCCCTGGTGGCGGCCCGCACGAACGCGTCGACCACGTCGTCGACGTAGACGTAGTCGCGCGTCTGCTCCCCGTCGCCGTAGATCGTGCACACCTCGTCGGCCAGCAGGCGCCCGGCGAAGATGGCCACGACCCCGGCCTCGCCGTGGGGGTCCTGCCGGGGGCCGTACACGTTCGAGAGCGCCAGGGCCGTGAACTCGAGGCCGTGGAGCTGGCGGTAGACGTTGAGGTAGTCGAACGCGACCCGCTTCGTGACGCCGTAGGGCGACCCCGGGTTCTGGGGGTGTGACTCCTTGCACGGCAGGTCCCGCGCCGCAGCCTCGCCGTAGATGGTGCCGCCACTCGATGCGAACACGACCTTGCGGGCGCGGGCCACCCGCGCGCCCTCGAGCACGTTGATGGTGCCGATGACGTTGACCTCGGCGTCGTGCGCCGGGCGGGCCACCGACACCCGCACGTCGGCCTGGGCGGCCAGGTGGAACACCACCTCGGGCTCGCGCCGGGCGATGAGGTCGACGATCTGCGGGTCGCAGACGTCGATCTGGTGGAACGTCAACCGGTTCGGGCGATCGCCCCGTTCCGCGCGGGCGTCGGCCAGGTTGGCCAGCGACCCCGACGAGAGGTCGTCGAGGACGTCGACCTCGTGACCTTCGGCCAGCAAGCGGTCGACCAGCGTGGAGCCGATGAACCCGGCCCCGCCCGTGACGAGGGTCTTCATGCCATCACTCCTCAGCAATCCGTATCAGGAACACGTTCGCCGTCGAGGTGGCTGCCGCGCCCCACCACTTCGCCGTCGCCGACCACGCTGCCGCGCAGGACCTGTGCGCCCTCCGCCACCACGGCGCCCTCCCCCACCACCGATCCGTCGATCACCGCGGCCGAGCACACGCGAACGTCGGGCAGGAGCACCGCGTTCTCGACCCGGGCGCCGTCGGCCACGACGGCACCGGCCCCGACGACCGAACGCTTGACGGCGGCATCGGCACCGACATCCGCATCCGGGTGGATGCCGTCGACCGGGGCGCCCCGCACGCCGTCGACGAGGTCGAGCTGCGCCTGGATGTACTCGCAGGGCGTGCCGGTGTCGATCCAGTAACAGCCGTCGGCGCGGGCGTAGAGGCTGCCGTCGGCCGCCATGGCCGGGAAGGTCTCCCGCTCGATCGACACCCTTCGCCCGGGCGGGATGCGGTCGATCACTGACGGCTCCAGCACGTACGTGCCGGCGTTGATGAGGTCGCCGGCCGCCTCGCCGCGGGGTGGCTTTTCGACGAAGGCCGACACCCGGCCCCGGGCATCGGTGAGGACGACGCCGTAGCGGGAGGGATCGTCGACCCGATGCAGCGAGATGGTGCCCTCGGCGGCCCGGGCGTCGTGGAAGGCGACGAAGGCCGTGACGTCGAGGTCGGTGAGCACGTCCCCGTTGACCACCAGGAAGCGCTCGTCGATCCCGGCGTCCCGGGCGGCGAAGCGGATGGCACCGGCGGTGTCGAGCGGCTCGGGCTCGATCGCATAGTGCAGGGTGGCGCCGGCGCAGCGCCCCCGGGGGTAGGCGTCACGGAAGCCGTCGGGTTGGTAGCCGAGCGACAGCACCACGTCGTCGACGCCGTGGTCGACCAGGTGGCCCACCACGTGCTCGATCATCGGTCGGTTGACGATCGGCAGCATCTGCTTGGGCCGGTGGTGCGTCAGCGGGCGCAGGCGCGTGCCGAGGCCGCCGACGAGCACGACCGCTCGCACGTGGTACCCCCCTAGCCCCCGGCCGTCGTCGTGGTGGCCTCGTTCGGCGGCGCGGTCGTGGTCGCGCCCGGCGTGGTGGTGGTGGACCCGCCCTCGGCGGTGGTCGTGGTCGAGCCCGCCTGGGCACCGGCGTCGACGGCGCCCAACTCTGCCAGGTTGGCAGCCGTCGGGGGCTTGGGGATGTCGGTCTCTCCCTCGGGCATGAAGGCGATGGTGTAGCCCTCGCCGTCGCCGCGGAAGCGGATGTCGCTCAGGCCCCCGGTCAGCAACGCGGGCTCGGCGCCCTCGTCGGACACGTCCTCCCACTGGGCAACAACCAGCTCGGCATCCTTGCCGTCGCACTGATCCTCGCCCTCCTTCCACGTCTTCGCGCCGTCGGGCAGCTCGTTTTCCCCGATGGTCAGCTCGTCATCGGAGAGCTTGACGTCGGTGTCCTCGAGGAAGGTGCCGAGCGTGGCGTTCTCCCCCGCGCCGCTCTGCGAGAAGGGGTGGATGTGGATGACGCCGTCGCCGTGGGTGTGGATGCCGGTCGTGTTCTCGAACTCGGGAATGTCGGGCTGCCATTCGCCGCAGACGTAGATGCCGTAGGCCGCATGCCAGTGATCCCCGATGACCGGCGGGATGTCGGTGTCGCCCTTGCGCTCGTCGGCTGCGTACCAGACCAGCGCCGATCCGAGCAGCACGATGGCGCCGATCACCCCCGGGAACAGCAGGTTGCGCTGGCGGCCGGCGGAGGAGCGGCGGCCTCCGGCGCGGGCCGCCCGGGCCACCTTCTTGGCGGAGGATGCCTTACCCATAAGCGCTCTAAGCTACCCCGCGCCACCCCCGTTCGTGGAACCGCCCCCGGCCTTCCGGCGCGCGCCGAGGTCCTCGAACAGTGCCTCGTAGCGACCGGCGACCACCGCCGGCGACGCCCAGCGCTCGACGAACGCCCGCCCGGCGGCCCCCATCGCCCGGCCGCGCGCGGGGTCGTCGAGCAGGGCGGTGAGCGCCGCCGAGAACGCCTCGGGATCGTCCGGCGGGACGGCGAGCCCGGCACCGGCCTTCTCGACCACGCGGGCGACCTCGGTGCCCTCGTCGACGCTGGCCACCACCGGGCGACCGGCCGCCAGGATCGAGTAGGCCTTGGACGGCACGCTGGAGCGCGCCAGGCCCCGCCGCAGCGGCACCACGTGGACGTCGCCGGCGGCCAGGACGTCCGCCAATCGCTCGCGGGGCTGGAAGTCGACGAACCGCACGTTGTCGAGGCCGACCGCCTGCCGTTCGAGGTCGGGACGGGCCGATCCGCCGCCGTTGATCACGAACACCACATCGGACCGGTCGGCAAGCGCCCGGGCGGCACCGACCAGCAGCTCGAGCGACTGGGAGAAGCCCACGTTGCCGGCGTACATGACCACCTGGCGGTCCCCCAGCCCGTACTCGCGCCGGTACGCGCCACCGCCCGGGGTGCCCGTCCGGTTCGCCGGCACGATCCGCGCCGTGTCCACGAAGTTGGGGATGACCCGGACGCGGTCATAGGGGTCGGGCACCGATCCCTGGAGCTTGGCGACGAGGTTGTCACGCAGGTCGTCGGACAGGACCGTCACGGCGTCGGCCCGTCGGTAGGTCCAGCGCTCGAGCGAGGATGCGAACCGGATCACCGAGCGGTTGGTGATGGCACCCAGCTCGACCGCCACGTCGGGGAACACGTCCTGGATGTTGAAGACGAACGGCACTCGCCAACGCCGGGCCCCCAGCCAACCGGCGGCGCCGAGCGTCAGCGGTGGCGACATGGCCAGTACGACGTCGGGCGGATGACGCCGCCACCCCCTCAGCGCCATCGCGCCGGCCAGGCCGGTGAACCCGGCGAAGCCCAGGGCCCGGGCGGGGATGTTCCGCTTGTCGGTCGGGAACGGGTGGACCCGCGTGATGCGCTCGGCGTCGCGGTTCTCGTGGCGGACGGGGCGTCCGGTCCAGCCGGGTTCGACCCGGTGGTCCCGGTACCAGGGCAGCGAGGTCACGACGTGCAGCTCGTGGCCGCGGTCCATGAGCTCGTCGGCGATGCGGGTCATGACCTCCCCCGTCGGCGCCGTGTCGGGCGCGTAGTGCGGGCAGATGACGAGCACCCTCATGAGGCAACCTCGTCGACCTCGCCGGCGTCGTCGCCGGCGATGGCATCGCGGTAGGCCGCGACGGTGGCGCGGGCCGTGGTCGCCCACGAGAAGGCGCCGACCCGTTGGTGCCCGGTTGCGACCAGGCGTTCTCGCTCGTCGCCGTCGTGCAGCAGCTGCAGCATGGCCTCTCCCCAGGCGTCGGCGTCGTCGGGATCGATGAGGCGCCCACCGTCACCGACGACCTCCGGCAGGGCGCCGGCGTCACCGGCTAGAACCGGCGTGCCCAGGCTCATCGCCTCCAGGACGGGCAGGCCGAATCCCTCGTAGCGGGACGGGAAGGTAAGGGCGACGGCACCGCGCACGATCGCAAGCATGTCGTTCCGGGGGACGAGTCCGGTACGCCGCACGCGCCCCCGCAACCCGGTTCCGGCGATCTGGGCCCGGATCCGGTCCTCGGACTGAGCCTCGCCGCCGGTCAGCACCAGCACCACGTCGTGTTCCTCGGCCGCCACGGTGGCGAATGCCCGGATGAGCAGCTCGTGGTTCTTGTGGGGCCACGTGACCGCCGGGTAGACGAACCATCGGCGCGGCAGGCCGTAGCGGGCCTGCACCTGGCCGACCGCCACCTGCGTGCTGGGGGCGTCCACGCCCCACGGGGTCGACCGCACCCGCTCGGGCGCGATGCCGAACCTGTCGACGACGGCGCTGCGGACGAACTCGCTCGGGGCCAGCACCAGCCTGGACTTGCGGACCGAGCGCGGCACGGTCCGGTGCACGTACGCCCGCTTCACCGGGTGGAAGTTGCCCGGCATGTCGAACGGCTGCAGGTCGTGCACCGTGACGATCCCGGCGGTGCGGCGTACCGCCGGCAGGACGGCGTTCATGTGGTGGACGAGGTCGAGCCCGTCGCGGTGGGCCTGGCTGGCCAGCCACGTGTTCTCGGCGGCCACACGCAGCGGCTTGAGGCGGCCGGTCAGGGGGACGGTCCGGGTCGGGAAGCGCTCGACCAGATCCGGGTAGGTGTCGGCGAAGGCGTCGAGCACGTAGAGCGAGAGCTCGACGTCCTCGGGCTGCTGGTCGCCGATCTCGCGGAGCAGCGAGACCACGGCCGTCTCGCTGCCGCCCACGGTCCCCGGGACCAACCACAGCAGGTTGCACCCGACCCTCATCCGACAATCATCTCCCCGCCGCCTCCTCGTAGGCGGCGATGGTGAGCGCCGCGGTCGTCGCCCACGTCGTCTCGCCCGCCCGCTTGCGCGCCGCCCGGCGCAACCGCTCCGCGAGGTCATCGTCGTCGAGAACCGTGGCGAGGGCGCCGGCGATCGCATCGGGATCGCGGGGGTCGACCAGCAAGCCGACGCCGCCGGCCACCAACTCCTCGGTGGCGGTGCCGGCCGACGTCACCACCGGCGCGCCGGCGGCCAGCGCCTCGGCCACCGGCAACCCGTACCCCTCCCACAGGCTCGGGTAGCACACGACGGCCGCGCCCCGGTAGAGCGGCGCCAGGTCACCGCGGGGGACGAATCCCACCAGCCGCACCCGGTCGCCCAGGCAGCCCACGGACTCGGCCAGCGGCTCGCCCCAGCCTGCGGGGCCGACCACCGCGAGGGTGACGTCGGCATGGCGGCCAGCGCCGTCCGCCGTCAGTCGGGCGAACGCGTCCAGCAGCCGGGGTAGGTTCTTGCGGGGCTCGAGGGTCCCCACCGAGAGCACGTAGCGTCCCTCCAGCCCGTGGGCGCGACGCACGCGGGCCACGTCGGCCTCGGTGACCTCCGCATCGATCGTCCCGCCATCCATGCCCCAGGGCACGTGGCGCAGGCGGTCGTGGTCGATGCCGGCGGCGGCACAGTCGTCGAGCGTCGCCAGCGAGGGGCAGAGGACCAGGTCGGCGTCGGCCACGACGCAGCGCAGTCCCGCCTCGAAGAAGCGCACGCCGTTGGCGGTGAACATGGACGGATCACGCCGCCAGGCCAGGTCGTGCATCGTGACGACCAGTGGCCGGGTGCGGGGCGGGATCGCGTAGCCGGTGGCGTGGACGACGTCGACCGGGCCCGTCGCTCGCTCGACGGCGGGACGGCGCCAGCGGTGCCATGTGCGGTACAGGGCGGCCCGGGGCAGCAGCAGGTGGCTGATCGGTATGGCGGGCCGCCAGGGGTCCGGCGGCAGGTGGCGATGGCGGGCGGCCACGCCCACCTGCTCGACCCGCCCGGTCGCCGCCACGGCCGCCACCTGGTCAACCACGGCGCCCGCGGTGCCGCCCGGCACCCGGTGCCAGCACTGTTCGACCACGACGGCGACACGCACGGCCGCTGATCCTCCCACGTGGGGGTGCCCGGTGGTACCCGAGGACTCGGGGCCGACCGTTAGAGTGGCTCGCCATGATCGAGGACTGGTCCGACGTCACCGTGCTCGTCACCGGCGGCCGCGGCTTCCTCGGGAGGGCCGTCTGTGCCCGGCTCCGGGAGCGCGGGGCAGGCCGGCTCGCGACGCCGACGTCGGCCGACTACGACCTGCGCCGCCTCGACGACGTGGCCCGGCTCTTCGACGACGTCCGGCCTGACCTCGTCATCCACCTCGCGGCGCGCGTGGGCGGCATCGGGGCCAACATGGCCCGCCCCGCGGACCTCTACCTCGACAACCTGCTCATGGGCACCTATGTCATCGAGCAGGCCCGCGTGGCGGCGACTCCCAAGACAGTGATCACGGGAACGATCTGCTCCTACCCGAAGCACACCCCGGTCCCGTTCAGCGAGGACTCGCTGTGGGAGGGCTATCCCGAGGAGACCAACGCCCCGTACGGGATCGCCAAGCTGGCCCACCTCGTCCAGGCCCAGGCCAACCGGGAGCAGTTCGGCCAGAACGTCGCCTACCTCATGCCCACCAACCTCTACGGGCCCGGTGACAAGTTCCATCCCGCGGTGAGCCACGTCATACCGGCGCTGATCAAGAAGTGCGTCGACGCCAAGGAGGCGGGGGCCGACCACATCGAGGTGTGGGGCAGCGGCTCGGCGTCGCGGGAGTTCCTGTTCGTCGACGACGCCGCCGAGGGCATCGTGCTGGCCGCGGAGCGCTACGACGGCGCCGAGCCGGTCAACCTCGGCACCGACGAGGAGTTGCCCATCCGCGACCTGGTCAAGCTGGTCGCCGACGCCACCGGCTTCGAGGGCGACATCCGCTGGGACGCCTCCAAGCCCGACGGCCAGCCCCGGCGCCGGGTCGATCCCAGCCGGGCGGCTGCGGCCTTCGGGTTCCAGGCCCGCATCGACTTCGCCCAGGGCCTGCGCCTGACAGTGGACTGGTACCTCGCCCACCGGGCCAAGGCCGAAGCCCGCGAGCGCTAGTGGACCCTCGCGCGCCCTAGTTCGCCGCCAGTGACAGCACCTGGCCGGTGCAGGCCGCCAGGTGCTCGACCTCGGCCTCGAGCCCAGCAATGGGCACATCTGCCGCGGGGAACAACCGCACGTCCACCGTGGAGTCCGTGAGCTCCCAGGTGCCCACCACCCGCCCCTGGTGGACCACGACGGGCGAGATCCAGCCGGCACTGCGGCTCACCACCTTCCGGCGGTCGGCGGCCACGATCCGGACGTCGCCGGTCCCCGGGCCCAACAGGTACTGGTCGAAGCCGGCCAGCAACCGCACCTCGCCGGAAGGGCGCGTGCGGGCGAGCGCGTCGACGTCGGCCGCCATCATGAAGCACACGACGCCGTCGACCTCGACGGTCGCCAGCTGGTCGTCAAGCGAGGCGAACCACGAGCGAAGCGCCGCCTTGCGGGACACACCCCGCGTGAGCCAGGCATCCAGCGTCGCCGGCGTGGCCGGGCCGTGCGCCCGCAGGTAGGCGGGGATCACCGTGCGGGCCGCCTCCTCGGGTCCGGGGATACCCGACCAATCGGGTATCCAGGAGCGGGGCGACGTGAAGGTGACGCGGGCGCCCTGCGGGGGGCCATGGCAGATCCGGCCCGTCCACGCCAGCGGCTTGAGCACCGCGCTCCAGCCCGACGTGAGCTGCGACTCCAGATCGCCGAAGCCCTCGCGCTCGATCAGCGCGGCCGTGAGCTCCTGGCGCGTGAGCACGCTGCCGTCGAGCACCTCGTCGACCGCGTCGCCCAGCGCCTCCATCTGCGGTGGTGTGACCCCGAACGTCCGCTGCCACACGGGCTTCTCCCAGGTCCGGGCCGCCGCCATCAGCGAGAGGTAGGCCCCCACGTGGGACGCGCCGTGGAGGTGGAGCGTGCCCCGGACGGTCCACGTCTTGACGACCGTGCGGGCCGCGAGGGCCCTGCCGACCGCACCCGGCTCGGGCCTGCGCTGGCGGGTTGCGACCGCGAGCGCGGCCGACGAGGCCACCTGGGCCTGCACGCCGGCCAAGCGTTCGACGATCTGCTCCACCGTGGCGGTGGCGCGGGGCGCCAGGCCCTGCTGCCGCAGGCGCCAGGCCAGGACCTGGTCATAGGTCACGCCCATCGACTCGCCCGCTGTTTCATGCGGGGGGCGGCTGCAGACCCTGGCTCCGCCGGAACCAGTCGGCGGTGCGCTCCAAACCATGCCGGAGGGGCACGACGGGCTCCCAGCCGAGCTGGTCACGGGCCAGGGTGATGTCCGGTTGGCGCTGCCTCGGATCGTCGACCGGCAGGGGCTCGTGGACGACCTCGGATCCTGACCCCGTCACGTCCAGCACCAGCCGGGCCAGCTCGGCCACCGTGAACTCGGTGGGGTTGCCGATGTTGACGGGACCCGTGAGGTCGGCGTCCAACAGCGCCAAGATGCCCCTCACCTGGTCGTCGACGTAGCAGAAGCTGCGGGTCTGCGAGCCGTCCCCGTAGACGGTCAGCGGCTTGCCCTGCAGGGCCTGCACCAGGAAGTTGGACACCACCCGCCCGTCGTTGGCTCTCATGCGAGGGCCAAAGCTGTTAAAAATGCGAACGATTCTCACGTCGAGGCCGTGATAGCGGTGGTACGCCATGGTCATGGCCTCGGCGAAGCGCTTGGCCTCGTCGTAGACGCCGCGCGGGCCGACGGGGTTGACGTGGCCCCAGTAGGTCTCGGGTTGCGGGTGGACCTGCGGGTCGCCGTACACCTCGCTGGTGGACGCCAGGAGGAACCGGGCACCCTTGGACTTGGCCAGCCCCAGGCAGTTGTGCGTGCCCAGGCTGCCGACCTTGAGCGTCTGGATGGGAATCACGAGATAGTCGACCGGCGATGCCGGGCTGGCGAAGTGCAGCACGGTGTCGACCGGTCCCGGCACCCAGACATAGGTGCTCACGTCGTGGGCGACGAATGTGAACCCGTCCCGCGCAAACAGGTGCTCGATGTTGTCGACGCTGCCGGTGACGAGATTGTCGATGGCGACCACCTCGTCACCGCGGTCGAGCAGCGCCTCGCACAGATGCGAGCCCAGGAAGCCCGCTCCCCCCGTGACCACGACCCTGGCCATAGTCACTACAGCCTACGGACCGCGCACCGGCGGGGGTTTGAGGGCAGAGGCTTCCGCCGGAGCCCCCCGCCGTCTCGCCTTGCAACCTCCGGTTGCGAGGCGAAACACCTCAGCGGCCTATGCCGACGTAGCTGAAGCCCCGTCGCTCGAGCGCCGGCCGGTCGAGCAGGTTGCGGGCGTCGACGACCCGGGGCGTTTCCATGAGGCCGGCGACCTTGTCGAAATCGAGCCAGCGGAAGTCGTCCCACTCGGTGAGGACCGCCAGCACCCTGGCGCCATCGCACACCGAGTAGGGATCGGCGGCCGGCACGACGCCGCCGATCGGTCCCTTGACGGCGGGATCGAACGCCTGGACCTCGGCACCCTGGTCGGCCAGGAGCGACACGATCCGCAACGCCGGCGACTCCCGGGTGTCGTCGGTGCGGGCCTTGAACGTGAGCCCCCACACCGCCACCTTCACGCCCTCGAGCGATCCACCCGCCATGTCCCGGACCTTGGCCGCCACGCGGTGGAACTGGTCCTCGTTGACGGTGATGACACCCCGCATCAGATCGAACGAGTAGCCGGCGCTGTCGGCGATGTGCACCAGCGCCCGGGTGTCCTTCGGCAGGCAACTGCCGCCGAATCCGGGACCCGGCTTCAGGAACTCGTGGCCGATGCGCTTGTCGTAGCCCATGCCCAGAACCACGTCCTTGACGTCGGCGCCCACGGCGTCGCACACGGCGGCGATCGCGTTGACGAAGCTGATCTTCGCGGCGAGAAAGGCATTGGAGGCGTACTTGATGGTCTCGGCCGACGGCGGGTCGGTGACGATGATCGGGGCGGTCACGCCGATGTAGAGGGACGCCACCCGCACGGCCGCGGACTGGTCGTCACTGCCGATGACGATGCGGTCCGGGTTGAGGAAGTCGTGCACCGCCGAGCCCTCACGCAGGAACTCGGGATTGGACACCACCACCACGTCGTCTCGGCCCAGGACCCGCTCGACCACCCGGGTCGATCCGACGGGCACCGTCGACTTGTTGACCACCACGGCCTCGGACGGCAGTCGGGGGCCGATCTCACGCGCGGCCGCCTCGATGTAGGAGAGGTCGGCGGCGCCGTCGCCGTCCTGG
Source organism: Actinomycetota bacterium (assembly GCA_046744485.1). Taxonomy (GTDB): domain Bacteria; phylum Actinomycetota; class Acidimicrobiia; order Acidimicrobiales; family VFJN01; genus DASQUK01. The sequence continues at coordinate 21,426 of JBKPHE010000063.1, forward strand.
GGCGTCGGCACGCACAGGTAGGCGAACTCGGCCGACGGCGCGGCGTTGGCCGCCCCCACCACGAAGCTCAGCCGCCCACGCTCCAAGCCCTCCCGGACCAGCGCCTCGAGGCCGGCCTCCACGATCGGCACCTCACCCCGCGTCAGTTGGGCGATCTTGGCCTCGTCGATGTCGGCACAGATGACGTCGTGCCCCAGATGGGAGAAGCACGCCGCTGTCGTCAGCCCGACGTAACCCGCCCCGATGACGGCGATCTCCGCCATGAAATGGACCTCCGACTGCAAGCGCCCCAGCTAGCCGTGTACGAAGCGACAACGCTAGCGCCCGCAGCACCCGCGGGGCGATCGGTCCGCCGAACCGGGCGCAGGAGTGAGCCACTACCCTCTGCCGACGTGCAAAACGCGCTGGGTGCCGTCCAATCGCTCCTGGTGCTCGGCGGGTCGTCCGACATCGGCGCGGCGATCGCCGAGCGGCTGGTGCCTGGCGGCTGCCGCACCGTCGTCCTCGCCGGACGCCGACCCGGGGCCATGGAGCCCGTGGCCGCGCGGCTGCGCGCCGCCGGGGCCGCCGTGACCGTCACCAGCTGGGATGCCGTCGACATCGGCACCCACGCCGACGCGGTGAAGGCGGCCTGGGACGCGGCGGGGACCGACGTCGACTGCGTGGTGCTGGCGTCCGGCGTGCTCGGCGAACAATCCCACCACGAGGACGATCCCGCCGCTGCGGCGGAGCTGGCCGTGGCCAACTACGCCGGGCCTGTGTCCACGTTGCTCCACGTCGCCCGCCGACTCGAGGAGCAGGGCCACGGCACGATCGTGGTGCTCAGCTCGGTGGCCGGCCAACGCGCCCGCCGCTCGAACTTCGTCTACGGCTCGTCCAAGGCGGGCCTCGACGCGTTCGCCCAGGGGCTCGCCGACTCGCTGGTCGCCGCCGGTGTCCGGGTCGTCGTGGTGCGGCCCGGCTTCGTCCGCTCGTCCATGACCGAGGGGCGCGATCCCGCCCCACTGGCCACCACGCCGGCGGCGGTCGCCGAGGCGGTGGCCGGAGCCATCGCGTCGGGCAAGGAGACCGTCTGGGTTCCCGGCGCCTTCCGCTACGTCATGGCGGCGCTGCGGCACGTGCCCCGCCCCCTGTGGCGCCGAGTGTCAGCCAACATGTAGGCGACGTGGCTGAGCCCATGACCACCACCTCACCGTCGAGTGCCGGCGTTGCGTCGGGCGCCCACGAGCGCGACGGCCAGCTGGGCGCAGGACGGCGTACCGGCGGGGCGATCTCGCTGCTCTGGGGACTGGTACGCCTGGCCCGTCCCCGGCAATGGACGAAGAACCTGCTGGTCTTCGCTGCCCCCGCCGCAGCCGGGGTGCTGGACAACACCGGGCCGGCGATCGATGCCCTGATCGCCTTCGCGGCCTTCTGCCTGGCGGCCTCCGGCACCTACTACGTCAACGACGCCCGCGACGCCGATGCCGACCGGCTCCATCCGACCAAGCGCAACCGCCCGGTGGCCTCCGGCGCCGTGCCCTTGGCCGTCGCCTACGCCGCCGGCGCGGTGCTGCTGGCGGCATCGGTGGCCCTGGCCTTCGCGGCCAGCCCCGAGCTGGCGGCCACCATCCTCGGCTACGTCGTGCTGACCACCGCCTATTCGACGGTGCTCAAGAACGTGGCGGTGGTCGACCTGGTTGCGGTGGCCGCCGGGTTCGTGCTGCGGGCGGTGGCGGGCGCCGCTGCCACCGACGTGCCGATCTCCGACTGGTTCTTCATCGTCACCAGCTTCGGCGCCCTGTTCATCGTGTCCGGCAAGCGGGGCGCAGAGGCCAGCGAGATGGCGGAGGCAACCGCGGCCGATGCCCGCCGGTTCCGGGCCGTGCTGGGTGCCTACAGCGAGAGCTACATGGCCTACCTCCGGTCGGTGACCTCGGGCGCCGTCCTCGTCGCGTACTGCCTGTGGGCGTTCGAGAAGGCCGACAGCGCGCTGAACACGTCGTCGATCCCCTGGTATCAGCTGTCGATCCTGCCGTTCGTGATGGCGATCCTGCGGTATGCGCTCGTGCTCGACAAGGGCGACCGGGGATCGGCCCCCGAGGACATCATCCTGGGCGACCGGACCCTGCAATGCATCGGCGTGGCCTGGGCCATCGTCTTCGCGATCGGCGTCTACACCGCATGAGCGGACCCGCCGTGGGCCGCGGTCCCGCCGACGACCTCGAGATCGTGACGGGGTGGGGGCGCAATCCCTCATCGGCTGGCCACGTGGTGCGCCCCACCGACGCCGACCAGCTGGCGGTGGCCGCCAAGGCCGCCGGGCCCCGAGGAGCCGTCGCCCGCGGGCTGGGCCGGGCCTACGGCGACTCGGCCATGAACGCCGGTGGCCTCGTGGTCAGCGCCACCGGCGTCTCGGGCCTGCTCGAGCTCGACCACACGCGCGGCACCGCCCGGGTCCTGGCCGGCACCTCCCTCGACGGCCTGCTGCGCGAGATCGTGCCCCAGGGTTGGTTCCTGCCCGTGACACCGGGCACTCGCCACATCACCGTCGGCGGGGCCATCGCCGCCGACGTCCACGGCAAGGACCATCACGCCACCGGAAGCTTCGGCGCCCACGTGCACTCGCTGGTGCTGGGCCTGCCCGACGGCACCCGCCGCACGCTCACCCCCGACGACGACGCCGACGCGTTCTGGGCCACGTGCGGCGGCATGGGCCTGACCGGCACCGTCGTCGAGGCGACGATCCGCCTGCACCCCATCGAGACGAGCCTGCTCCGGGTCGACACCGATCGGGTGCCCGATCTCGACACGCTCCTCGCGCTGCTGTCGGAAGGCGGCCGGCGGCACCGCTACTCGGTCGCATGGGTCGACTTCCTGGCTCGGGGGCGCTCCTTGGGGCGGTCGGTGCTGATCCAGGGCGATTTCGCCCGCCGCGACGAGCTCACCGGCACCCGCCATCGGGGGATCCGGCGTCGCGAGCGTGACCCGCTGGCATATCGCACCCTGCCCCCGGTGCCTGCACCCCACGTCGTCCCGAGCGGGGTGCTCAACAAGGGCAGCATCCTGGCGTTCAACGAGCTCTGGTACCGGCTGCACCCCCGTACGCGCCGCAACGAGCTCCAGTCGATCTCCCGGTTCTTCTACCCCCTCGACCTCGTCGGCGGTTGGAACCGGATGTATGGGCCCCGGGGCTTCCTGCAGTGGCAGTGCCTGCTGCCGTTCGGGGCGGAGGATGTCCTCCGCCACATCGTCGAGGCCCTGGCTCAACACCGCGCGCCGAGCTTCTTGGCCGTGCTCAAGTACTTCGGCGCCGCCGACCCCGCGCCGCTGACGTTTGCCGGCCCTGGCTGGACCCTCGCCCTCGACGTCCCGACCACCGACGCGACATTGGGACCTCTGCTCGACCGGCTGGACGACCGGGTCGCCGAGACCGGTGGCCGCCTGTACCTGGCCAAGGACAGCCGCCTACGGCCCGAGCTGCTGCCCGTCATGTACCCCCGGCTCGACGAGTGGAGGGCGGTGCGCGACCGGTTGGACCCCGATCGCCGCCTCAACAGCGACCTCGCACGGCGACTGCGCTTGTTGAGCTGACCGGTTTCAGCCGGTCAGCCTTTTCACCAGGTGTCCCAGGCTCTCCCGGTAGTGCGGGAGCGGGGGGAAGCCGGCCGCCCGGAGCGCGGCGTTGTCCAGGACCGAGTTCGCCGGCCGGGGTGCGGGACGGGGGGGATCGAGATCCGCGGTGGCGATGGGCCGCACCTTTCCCGGATCGTGCCCGGCCGCCGCCATGATGTCCCGCACGAACTCGTACCAGCTCGCCTCGCCCTGGTTGGTGACGTGGAACAACCCCGGCATCCGCGAGGCGGCCAGAGAGCGGATGGCGACGGCCAGGTCGGGAGTGAAGCTGGGGCAGCCCCGCTGATCGTCGACGAACGCCAGCTCGGGGCGATCGGCCAGCGCCAGCACGATCTTGACCATGTTCTTGCCGTGCTCGCCGCACACCCACGACGTGCGCACCGTGCAGGCCCCCGGCGCGTGCTCGGCGACCTCGTGTTCGCCGCCCAACTTGGAGGCGCCGTACACCGACTGCGGCCCCGTGGGATCCCATTCGACGTAGGGCCCCTCCTTCGTGCCGTCGAACACGTAGTCCGTCGACACGTAGCAGAGGTGGGCGCCCGCCCGGCGGCTGGCGTCCGCCACCCAGCGGGTCCCGAGGGCGTTCACCCGGAACGCCCGCTCGGGATCTCCCTCGCAGGCGTCGACCGCCGTCCAGGCACCGGCGTGCAGCACGACCTCGGGTCGGACCGAGAGCACCGCCTGGTAGACGGCGTCGCGGTCCGCCACATCGAGCGTCGCGTGGGTGGCGGCCACCACGTCGTCTCCCATCGCCTCGCAATGCGTTCGCAGGTCATGGCCGAGCTGGCCGCCGGCTCCGGTGACCAGGACCTTCACAGCAGGCCCGCCCGCTCCTTCAGGGGACGCCACCACCACTCGTTGTCCCGGTACCAGGCGACGGTCTGCTCCAAGGCCTCGTCCAGGGTGCGCTCCTTGCGCCAGCCCAACTCGGTGACCTTGGTGATGTCGACCGAGTAGCGGCGGTCGTGGCC
>JBKPHE010000171.1:0-8633 GCA_046744485.1 Actinomycetota bacterium
AGGAGCGGGATCCCGGGCGTGACCAGCTGCATGTAGGCCCCCATGTCGGCCAGCAGCTTGACCCGGACGGCCGTGACCTTGCCGTCGGCGTCGGCCGCCAGCTCGATGTCCTGGATCTGTCCCCGGCCCTGGATCGTGGCCACCGAGTTCTCGCTACGGCCCTCGGTCCAGCGGGTGGGCACGCCCAGGCGCCGGGCGAGCGCCACGGCGATGAGCTCCTCGGCGTAGATGTTCAGCTTGGAACCGAACGCGCCCCCCACGGCGGGGGCGATGACCCGCACCTTGGCCTCGGGGACGCCACAGGTGGCGGTGATCATCACCTTGAGGATGTGGGGTATCTGGGTAGCGGAGTAGACGGTCAGGTCGCCGCCGTAGACGCCCGGGACGGCGGCCACGCCGCGAGGCTCGATCGCCACGGGGATCAGCCGCTGCTGCACGTAACGTTCGCGCACGACGTGAGCTGCGTCCGCGAACGCCCCGTCCACGGCCTCGGGATCGGGTACCAGCGTCCAGGTGTAGCTGCGGTTGGTGCCGAGGCCATCGTGGATCACCACCCGATCGCTGGCGGCGTCCTCGAGCTCGACCACGGCCTCCAGGGGGTCGTAGTCGACCTCCACGGCGTCGACGCCGTCGACGGCCGCGTAGCGGGTGTCCGCCACCACCACCGCCACGATGTCGCCGACGTAGCAGGCCTTGTCGACGGCGACGGGCCAGTGGTCAGGCGCCTTCATGTCTTCGGTGACCGGCCAGGCGCACGGCATGGCCGCCGCCCAGCCGTCCCGCAGGTCGGTGCCGGTGAACACGTGGCGCACGCCGGGGATGGCCAGCGCCGCGCTGGCGTCGATGTTGCCGATGCGGGCGTGGGCGAAGGGGCTACGGACCATGCCCAGCCAGAGCGCGCCGGGGATCGACAGGTCGTCGACGAAGCGGGCCTCGCCGGTGAGCAGGCGAGCGTCCTCCTTGCGCGGCAGGCGAGCGCCCATCCCCCGCGCGGCGACTGCCTCCTGACCAACCTCGGTGGCGGTCATGCCGGCACCTCCTCGGTCGGCTGGGACTCGGGCAGCTCGCCGGCGGCGGCCAGCACCGAGCGCACGATGTTGTGGTAGCCGGTGCAGCGGCAGAGGTTGCCCTCCAGGCCGAGCCGCACGTCGGCCTCGCTGGGATGGGGGTTCTCCTCCAGCAGCGACACCGCGGCCATCACCATGCCGGGGGTGCAGAACCCGCACTGGAGCCCGTGTTGCTCGTGGAAGGCCTGCTGCATCGGGTGCATGGCGCCCGGATCACCGTTGTCCCCACGCGCGGTGGCGGCCAGACCCTCGATCGTCGTGATCTCGTGGCCGTCGGCCTGCACCGCCAGGACCGTGCACGACTTCACCGACTCACCATCCATCAGCACGGTGCAGGCCCCGCACGACGACGTGTCACAGCCGACGTTGGTGCCCGTCAGCCCGAGGTCGTCCCGGAGATGGTGCACCAGCAGCCGGCGAGGTTCGACGTCGGTCGAGCGTTCCTCGCCGTTGACCGAAAGGGTGATGTTCACAGCGGCGGCCCCCTCACATTCGGTCGTGACGGTCGTCACGGCCCGCTGGTGCTCATCCTGCCCGTTTCCCGGATCGCCCGCCACACCCTCGCCGGTGTGCACGGCATGTCGATGTGCCGCACCCCGAGGTGCGCCAGGGCGTCGCACACTGCGTTGTGGACCGCAGGGGTGGAACCGACCGTGCCCGATTCGCCGATGCCCTTCGCACCGAGCGCATTGACCCACGTCGGCGTCTCGAGGTCGACGAGCTCGAACGATGGCAGCTCCGCCGCGGAGACGATCGGGTAGTCGGCGAAGGTGGCCGTCAACGGGTTGCCCTCGGCGTCGAAGGCGACCTGCTCGTACAGCGCTTGGGCGGCGCCCTGGGCCAGGCCGCCGTGGCGCTGGCCGTGTGCGAGCAGGGGGTTGAGGATGCGGCCCGCGTCGTCGCAGGCCACCAGGCGGCGGAGCCGGACGTCACCGGTCTCGGTATCGACCTCGACGACGGCCACGTGCACCCCGAACGGATAGGTCGCCCGGGACACCTCGAAGTCGTGGTCGGCGGCCAGCGGCGTCCCCTTGCCGTCCGCGGCCGCGGCCACGTCGGCCCAGGTGCGCGTCACCGCGGGGGTTCCGACCACGCCGAAGGTCCCCGCCGCGGCATCGTGCTCGACGTCGTCCAGCGCGGCCTCCAACAGATCGGCGGCGACCCTCCGCGCCTGCTCTACGACGTCAACGGCGGCGCCACGCACGGCCGACCCGCCCAGCTGGAGCGACCGCGACCCCATCGTTCCGCCGCCCCTCGGCACCGTGTCGGTGTCGCCGTGCCGCACCGCGATGCGCTCGATCGGGACGCCCAGCCCGTCGGCCACCAACATCGCGAACGCGGTCTGCAAGCCCTGGCCGTGGGGCGAGGTGCCCGTGGCGACGACGACGTCGACACCGTCGAGGCCGCCCTCGGCGTCCTGCCGATGCCGCAACTCCACCCGGGCGAACTCGCTCCCGCCCGACGGAGCGGCGGTCACCTCCACGTAGGCGGCGACACCGATGCCCAGGGCCCTGGTGTCGCCCTGTCGCCGGCGGCGGCGCTGCTCGGCGCGCAGCCCCTCATAGCCGGCGGCCAGCAGCACCCGCTCCAACGCCGCGGGGTAGTCACCACAGTCGTACGTCTCACCGGTGGGCGTGGTGAGGGGCTCGTCGAAGCGGGGCAGCAGGTTGCGCCGACGCACCTCGACGGGGTCCATTCCCACCTCGCCCGCGAACAGATCGACCGCCCGTTCGATGGCGGCCGTGGCCTCCGGCCGGCCCGCGCCCCGATACGCACCGACCGGCGGGGTGGTGGTGACCACCACCCGGGCGTCGGCCTCGACCACTGGGATGCCGTACGTGCCGGCCGCCATCGAGCGGGTCAACATCGGCAGGTAGGCGGCCATGCTCGGGTAGGCACCGGCGTCCTGGACGATCGACAGCCGGTATGCCTCGATGGTGCCGTCCCGCCGCCCGCCGATGGCCACGTCGTGCACCTGGGCACGGCCCTGCACCATCGCCTGCAGGTTCTCGCTGCGGCTCTCGACCCAGCGGACGGGCCGGCCGCAACGGCGGGCCAGCCACGGCAGCAGCAGATCCTCGGCGTGGAGGTCGATCTTGGCCCCGAACCCACCACCGACGTCGGGGGCGACCACCGCAACGTCGGCCTCGTCGATGCCGTAGAGGCCCGCCAACGCGCCACGGACAGCATGGGGGTTCTGCGTCGAGCACCACATGTGCAGGCGCCCGTCGACCCACGCCGCGGCCGACGACCGCACCTCCAGCGGACAGGCGGCAACACGCTGGTTGACCAGGCGCTGGCGGACCACGATCTCGCAGTCGTCCAGCGCGTCGGGGCCATCGCCTTCGGGCTCAGTGCCGAACTCGCACACCAGGTTGCTCCCGACCTCGGGGAACAGCCTGACCTCGCTGGCCAGCGCCGTCGTGGGATCGACCAAGGCCGGCAAGGGCGCGTAGTCGACAGCCACCGCCTCGGCCGCGTCCTCGCCCTGATCGGGACGCTCGGTGAGCACCACCGCCAGCGGCTCGCCCACGAAGCGCACCCGCTCGCACGCGAGGTGGGTCCGGACCATCGCGGGGTTGAACCAACCCGGTATCGGCGTCAGGTCGACGTCGCCGCCGGCGATCACGTCCACCACGCCGGGCAGCCCGCGGGCGGCGTCGACGTCCACGGCAAGGAGCCGGCCATGGGCCACGGTCGAACGCACGTAGGTGGCGTGGACCGCGCCGTCGAGGCGGCGATCGCGCACGTCGGCGCAATACGTGCCGCCGTCGGTCAACAGGCGTGGATCCTCGACCCGCAGCACCCGGCTGCCGAGGATGCTCATCAGCCCGCCGCTCCCCCGCCGCTACGTGTCGAGACTCAGCCGCGCATCAAAGAGAGCGCCATCACCGTGAACCCCCAAACGAGGGCCACGATCACCGTCAGGCGGTCGAGGTTGCGCTCCATCACCGTCGATCCCATGGCGCTGGAGCCCATGCCGCCACCGAACATGTCGGAGAGGCCGCCGCCCTTGCCGCTGTGCAACAGCACCAGCACGACGAGCACCAGCGAGGCGAGGATGTTCAGCGCGGCGGTGACGGCGGTGATCACGAGACGGCGGTCTCCTGCGTTGCGGACCGATCACCCAGGCTAGAGGACCGACCGATCAACGCTGAAACGCGCCCTGCTTCCCGCTCTCGCCGCATTCGGCGGCCGGGCCGCTCGGGTCCACGGCTCCCATCCGCTCAGCCGCCCCGAAGTTGGCGAATCCTGCGCTCGGGGTCGAGGTCCTGGTGAGCGCCGGTACGGAGGTGGCAGGAGGCGAGGTGGTCGGGGTCGTCCCCCCCGGAGAGCAGTTGGGGGACCTCGATGTCGCACAAGCCGGTGGCGGCGATCGGGCAGCGGGGGTGGAAGGTGCAACCGGTCGGAGGATCGAGCGGGCTCGGTAGCTCGCCCTTCAGCGCCACCCGCACCCGCTCCCGCTCGGGATCGGCCACCGGGATCGCCGACATGAGCGCCTCGGTGTAGGGATGCTCCGGGTTGCCGAACACCCGCTCGCGGGACCCGATCTCGGCGATGCGGCCCAGGTACATGACCGCCACCCGGTCGCACAGGTGCTCGACCACCGCCAAGTCGTGGGCGACGAAGAGCAGCGTGAAGTCCAGGCGCGACTGCAGGTCACGCAGGAGGTTGAGGATCTGCGACTGAATCGAGACGTCCAGGGCCGAGACCGGCTCGTCGGCCACGAGGAAGCGCGGCTCGACCGCCAGCGCCCGGGCAATGCCCACGCGCTGGCGCTGGCCGCCCGAGAACTGATGGGGGTACCGCCGGGCGTGGTAGGGCTCGAGTCCGACGAGGTCGAGGACCTCCTGCACCCGGTCACGCCGCCGGGCGGCGGGCACGCCGTGGGCCCGCAAGCCCTCGGCGATCGAGTCCCCGACGGTCGCCCGGGGGTCGAGCGACGAGAAGGGATCCTGGAACACGATCTGCATCTGGCGTCGCAGCTCCCGCAGCTGGCGGCCCCGCGCCCCCACCACGTCCACGCCGTCGAACGTGACGCTGCCCCCGTTGGCGGGCAACAGCCCCAGCAGCACGCGGCCGAGGGTCGACTTGCCGCAGCCCGACTCCCCCACCAGCCCCAGGACCTCGCCGGGATAGATGTCGAGGTCGACGCCGTCCACGGCCCGCACCTCGGCGAGGGCCCGGCGGAAGACGCCACCCTGCACCGGAAAGGTCTTGACCACTCCCCGGGCCGAGACCAGCGGCGAAGACTTTGAAGAACTTTCGGGCCCATCCCCCGGAAGATCTTCAAAGACGGGGGACTCGCTCACCGGCGCCCCACCTCCACGACCGCTTCCGAGGGCTCCTCGACCGCGTCGCTGTGCAGGTAGCAGCGCACTCGGTGCCCGGGGGCGACCTCCACCAGTGCCGGCATCGCCTCCGTGCACTGGGTGAGCCCGTGCTCCTCTCGGGCCCGGCAGCGGGGGGCGAAGCGGCAGCCCACCGGGAGGCCCACCAGGTTCGGCACCCGCCCGGGGATGACCTCGAGCCGGTGCCGCCGCTGGCCGATGACGGGGACCGACCCGATGAGGCCCTGCGTGTAGGGGTGCTTCGGCTCCCGGAACAGCGTGCGGGTGTCGGTCTCCTCCACGATCTGGCCCGCGTACATCACCGCCACGCGATCGCACAGCTCGGCCACGATCCCGAGGTCGTGGGTGATCAGCACGACCGCCATGCCCAGGTCGGCCTGGAGATCGCGGATCAGGTCCAGGATCTGCGCCTGGATGGTCACGTCGAGCGCGGTGGTGGGCTCGTCGGCGATGAGCAGGCTGGGGTTCGCCGCCAGGGCCATGGCGATCATCACGCGCTGGGCCTGCCCGCCGGAGATCTGGTGAGGGAACGCCCGGGAGCGCTGCTTGGCGTCGGCGATGCCCACCTTGGCCAGCATGGCCTCGGCCCGCTCCCAGCCCACCGAGCGCTTCATGCGCTCGTGAGCCTCGTAGACCTCGGCGATCTGGAACCCGACCCGGTACGACGGGTTCAGCGACGAGACCGGCTGCTGGAAGATCATGCCGATGCGGCTGCCCCGCACGGCTCGCATCTCCTCGTTGGACGCCGCCCGCAAGTCCTGCCCGTCGAACCTGATCGAGCCGTCGACGATGCGCCCGGGCTGGTCCACCAGCCTCAGCACCGAAAACGAGGTGACGCTCTTGCCCGACCCCGACTCGCCCACCAACCCCACGATCTCGCCCCGGTTGACCGTGAGGTCGACACCGTCGACCGCCTTGACCACGCCGTCGGCGGTGAAGAACCAAGTCCGCAGCCCGGCGATCTCGAGCAAGGCCTCGCTCACTTGTTGAGCCTGGGGTCGAGGGCGTCGCGCAGGCCGTCACCGATCAGGTTGAACGCCAGCACGTTGAGCATGATCATCAGGCCCGGATAGAAGACCAGGTGGGGCGACGTGAAGAGCTGGTTGCGCTCGAGCGCCAGCATCCGACCCCACTCGGCGGTGTCGGGATCACCCCCGAGCCCCACGAACGACAGCGCCGCCAGCTCCAGTACGGCGGTGGCGATACCCAGGGTTGCTTGCACCACCAGAGGTGTGAGCGAGTTGGGCAGCACCCGGTGGGACAGGATGCGGGGACTAGACACCCCGAGGGCGCGGTCGGCGGCCACGAAGTCCTGCTCCCGCACCGACAACACCCGGGAGCGGATGACCCGGGCGTAGACGGGGATCGTGACCACGGACACCGCCAAAACGGCATTGAACAGCCCTGGGCCCCGGGCAGTAACGATGGCGATGGCCAGCAGCAGGGCCGGAAACGCCAGCAGCACGTCCATCACCCGCATGACCCCGTTGTCGACCCGGCCCCCGAAGAACCCCGAGATCAGGCCGATGCCCGCACCGATCGCGACCGCGAACGACACCGCCGCCACGCCCGCCAGCAGCGATATCCGCGCCCCGTAGAGGATGCGGCTGAACACGTCGCGCCCGTTGCCGTCGAGCCCCATGAGGTGCTGCGGCTCGCTCGGCGAGCACGAGAAGCCGTTGGACTCCAGGAAGCTCTCGACCGTGCGGAGCACCGGCACGTCGGGGATCCAGTTCACGCTCACGTGGATGCAGGGCTCGGCCCGTGGCCGCAGACCCTCGGTGCCAATCAGGACCTCTCGCTCGCCATAGGGCGCCAGCAGCGGTGCGAACAGCGCCATGAACAGCAGCAGCCCGAGGATCGCCGCCCCCACGATCGCCGAACGCTTGCGGAACGTCTGGCGGACGGCGTCGCGCCACAGGCCCCGCTCGCGTCGCTGGGGTGGCGGCGCCTCGGCCGCTTGCTCGACGGCTAGCGGGAGCTCCTCGATCGCCATCGCTACGTCACCCGTACCTTCGGATCGAGGAACGTGTAGACGATGTCGGTGATCAGGTTGATCACGACGAAACCGACCGCCACCACCAGGGTGAAGCCCTGCACGACGAAGTAGTCCCGCCCCGAGATGGCGTCGAACAGCGTCTTCCCCACGCCGGTGAGGTTGAAGATCGTCTCGGTGAGGATGGCCCCACCCACCAGCGTGCCCAACGACAGTCCGATGACCGTCACCACCGGCAGCAGCGAGTTCCTGAGGGCGTGTCGGGCCACGACGACCCGCTCGTGCAGGCCCTTGGCCCGAGCAGTGCGCACGTAGTCCAGGCCGAGCACGTCGAGCAGGCTCGACCGGGTCATGCGGGCGATGATCGCCATCGGGATGGTGGCCAGGGCCACCGCGGGAAGGATGAGGTGCTGCAGGGCGTCGACGAAGATGTCCCAACGCCAGATGAGCACCGCGTTCAGGAGGTCGATGTTGGCCACGAACTCGAAGAACGAGTTCTGGCCTATGCCCCACACCTCGTAGAACGGGTCGGGGATCACCCCGGCCGTGAGCTGGCCGGAGGCCGGTAGCGCGAACGGGGTGTCGTTGAGCTGCTTGGCGAAGACGTACTGGAGGATCAGCGCCAGCACGAACACCGGGATCGAGACCCCGAGGTTCGCGCCGACGATCGTGGTCACGTCGGTCTTGCTGTTGTGCCGCGATCCAGCCAGCACGCCCAACGGCACGCCCACCACCACGGCGATGAGCAGGGCGGCGAACGACAGTTGCAGCGTCACCGGCAGACGATCGATCAGCAGGTCGGTGACCGACTGTCGCTCCTGGACCGAGTCGCCGAGGTCGCCCCTGACGACGTGGCCCGCGTAGTCGGCGAACTGGACGACCATCGGGTCGTCGAAGCCGTAGCGGCTGTTGAACTCGGCGCACGCCTCCGGCGTGGCCCGCTCCTGCAGAGCCGCCTGGCACGGGTCACCGGGGATGACCCGCGCGATGACGAACGTGGCCACCAGGATCCCGAACAGGACCGGGATCGAGCTGACGAGCCGTCGGGCAATGAAGCGCAGCATGGAGGTGTGAGGAAGTCTCGCACGGAGACCGGCGGGGGGAGCGGGCGCAGAGGCTCCTACCGGAGCCCCCCGCCGTGGGGCGGGGGGGCCGGGGGGGAGGGGGGGGCCGGGGCGGGGTGGCACGGCCCCGGGGCGGCGGGCGGCGGGGGGGGGG
>JBKPHE010000193.1:0-14449 GCA_046744485.1 Actinomycetota bacterium
CATGGGGATCGTCCGGCCCTCGGCGAACACGGTCACCGCGGTTTCGTAGGTGTGGTTCACGCCGACGACGACGTAGCCATGGCTGGCGAGCTCCTCGCCCGTGGCGGCCAACAGCAGCGGCGGGAAGCCGCTGGGCGACAACACGAGCACCGGATAGGTCGACTGATCGTCGGCCACCGCCGTGTCAGGTACGGCGTGGCTGTGCAGCCCGGCGGCGCCCAGTCCGAGAAACTGGCCGGCCGGCGCCCACGGCTCCGGCAGATAGACGGCCCGCTCCGGCTCGGGCTCGGGCGCCGCCGGATACCAGGCCCACGGGACGAGCTCACGCCGATCCTGTGGGTTGGACGAGTAGATCTCGGCCCGCTCGGGGTCGACGCAGTCGAACGAGCCGCGACCCACCTGGTAGCGGCCGGTTGGGGCCGGAAGGCCCTCAGGCTCAGAAGATGCTGGCATCGGTGGCTCCGCTCACCTCGATGACGGTCCCGACACTTTTTCCGCTCCTCGAGCTCGGCAACCGGTTCCGGGTATCAAGGCCACCCGTGGGCCCCCGGGGTAGCGTCTCTCCCGCCTTGGTCCATCGACCTGCGGAGGCGACATGGAATCGTTCGGTCAGGCATACCCGGCAACGTTCGAGGTGGAACGGGCCGAGCGGATCGCCAACTGGCGTCCAATCGTGCAGTGGCTGCTGGCGATCCCGCACTTCCTGATCCTCTACGGCCTGCAGCTCGTCGCCCGGGCGGTTGCCGTGATCAGCTGGTTCGCGATCTTGTTCACCGGCAAGCTGCCGGAGGGGCTGGCCAACCTGCTGTGCCTCTACATCCGCTACAACAACCGCGCGGGCGCGTACGCCGGCTTCCTGCGGGAGGAATACCCGCCGTTCGTGTTCGACACGGTCGCGCCCGACCCCGGCAACTACCCGCCCGTGCGCACTGGGTTCGCGCCCGAGCTGGAGAACCGCAACCGCGTCACCGTCGGCTTCCGGCTCATCCTGGCGATCCCCCAGCTGATCGTCGTAGTGGTCCTCGGCGTTGCCGCTGTCGTGGTCTGGTTGATCGGGTTCTTCGCCGTGCTGTTCACCGGTCGCTGGCCCGAGGGACTGCGCACGTTCGTAGTGGGCTACATGCGTTGGTTCACCCGAGTCGAGGCCTACGTCGGGCTGCTCACCGATGAGTATCCCCCATTCAGCCTGGAGTGACCGAGCACCGCGCGGCCACTTTCTGACCGGTGAGGCCCAACACGAGCAGTCACCGCACTGATTGAGCACGATGAGGCACCTGCTCGAGATGTCGGACCGCATGCCGCGCGAGCGGCTGGCGGACGTGGTGAGCGCGGCGTGCTACGGCAGCGTGCTCGTGCTCGCCGCACTCAGTGTCGTCGGCGTCTCGGACGTCGCTCTCGGCCACGGAGCCGAACTCGTTGCAGGAGTCGGAGTGGCGACCTGGTTGGCGCACATCTTTGCCGAGCTCCTGGGAGGACATGCTCGGGTCCCCGAGCCCCTTCGGCGGAGCGAGGTCGTGCGATCGGTGGTCGATGGAAGCCCGATCCTCGCGTCCACGGTGCTGCCTGCTACCGCTCTCCTGTTCGGACGGCTGGATCTCTTGACCGACAGCACCGCGCGGATCGTCGCGATTCTCGTCGCCGTCCTCCAGCTGTTCGGGATCGGTGCCTTCTTGTCACGCGTGGCCCCGGCGCCCCCGGCGGCGAGCTGGTCATTTGCGGCAGCCACGGCTTGCATCGGCATCGCAGTCGTCGTTCTCACCGTGCTCTTGGGCCATTGATCACGGTCATCCCAAGGCCACGCCCTCGACCGGATGGCATCCGCGACGCCGGCTCGCCGGTGGTTCGAAACCGAGCCTCCCGCGCTGGCCCCTCCCAGGTCAGACGAACAGCCGCCCGCCCTCGCGGACCCGCCCCCCGGGTGCGGGCGGGGGGCGGTCCTGCCGCGAAGCGACCGCCCGACCGGGCGAGGCCTCTGGCGGCCGTTCGCGTGTTCCTGACTACCCGGACCCCGGCGGGCCAATCGGGTCCGCTGAATTCCGTCGGAGCGTGTCGTCGAAGTACGGCTCCGACTGGCGTCTCGACGTGGCCGACGGCGGTTTCGCACATCCCGAATCCTCGGGTCTCAGCCACGAGGCCCGGGGAGAGCTGGTGCTGGCGTGGCGGGTGACGCCGTCGACGGTGTTCGCCATCGGCAAGGGCGACGTGTACAGCCAGACACGTTGGCGCTTCCGGATCGGGTTGACCGGACCTATCGGTCCCTCCGGGTCAGCAATCGACGTCCATCGCCGGAGTGATGTGGGCGTCGGGGTCGTCGCCCTCGTCACGCATCTCTCCGGCAATCTGGCAGATGAGCTCGTCGCTCTCGGCGCCCAGCGCATCGAGCTGCGCGACACCCGCCGTCCACGCCGCGGACGCGGTCGCCCCCGCTGTCGCCTCCAGGTCGCGTAGGGCATCGAGCCGGTCGTCGAAGACCGCCACGAGTTGCTGGTAGAGCGGCGCCGAGTCACCGGCCGCACTGTCGGCGATCTCCGCCACGTCCTCCATGGCGATCTCCGTCCAGGCCAGCGCGTCGTCGACGGCCAGGAGCACGCCGTCGGCGTCGCCCAGGTCGGCCTCGTCGTTGACGTCGTCGCGCTGGCCGATCCAGTCCTCGGCGATGGGCGCGAACTCGTCCATCGCTTCGGCGGCTGGACCCTCTTCACTGCCGCTCGAGCTCACCGAGCCGATCAGTCGCCACATCACCACTCCCAGCGCGAGCACGCCGGAAAGAAAAACGACCACCAGGGTGGCCAGCCAGCGGTTCGCCGACCGCCGCGCGCCGGCCGTGTCCTCGGCCACGGCGGTGAGCGGGATGCCGCATGCTGGGCAGAAGTTGGCACGCGCTTCGAGTGGGATCTCGGCTCCGCAGGCCGAACACTGCGTCGTCAACCCGGATGCAATCGCCATATCTGCCGTAAGGATTCCCCGGCCACCCGGGTGTAACCCGGGAAGAAGGTCAGGCGAGGTGCGCGACCTCGTTGAAGGACCGGAGCGACGGCGACGAGCCGGCGACGCCGATCCGGCTGATCGATGCTGGACCGACCCACATTCTCCAGGCCACCTCGTCGCCCACCCCCAGTGCCCACGCGACCGCCGCCTTCACCGGCGACACGTGCGTCACCACAACGACGTCGCGGTCGCATGCCTCCTCGGCCAGCGACTCGCACGCGGATCGGACCCGGGCGCCGAGAGCCGCCAGCGACTCGCCGCCCTCCGGCGTCCACGTCACGTCGGCGCGCCATGCTGCCCACGTGGCCGCAGGCACGTCACCGGCCCCCAGGCCGTCGAACGCGCCGTAGTCCAGCTCGATCCATGCCTCATCGACGTCGAGGGGCACCTCGTGCGCGCTCGCGCCGGCGATCACCTCGGCGGTCTGCCGGCACCGGGCGAGCGGACTGGTCACCACGCGTGCCCCTTCGAGCGGCCAGAGCGCGGCCGCAAGCCGCGCCGCCTGCAGCCAACCCTCGTCGTCGAGCACGGGATCCGCCCGTCCCAGCAGCAGTCCTCGGGCGTTGGCGTCGGTGCGACCGTGACGAACCAGAACGATCACCGCGGCGCTCCCGAGGCCGTTCGCC
The DNA here is from genome assembly GCA_046744485.1 of Actinomycetota bacterium. Classification (GTDB taxonomy): domain Bacteria; phylum Actinomycetota; class Acidimicrobiia; order Acidimicrobiales; family VFJN01; genus DASQUK01. Next base: position 3,615 of record JBKPHE010000193.1, read on the forward strand.
CACGCATCATGGTGTGGCCACGTCGCGGTCGAGTTGGCCGGTGCGCCAGAAGCGGTGCCGTCGATCCGGCTCGAACAGCCGGAATCTTCGCCAGCACCACCAGAGCGCGGCCGCGCCCACCAGTTCCAGCATCACGTCGATCGGCCCCCGCGCCAGCTCCGGCAGCGGCGCATCGCTCCATGCGAGTCCGGTGAACGGCCACCAGAAGGCATCCGTGTCGGTCCAGATGCCGTCCAGCAGCAGGTGGACGAACACACCGATCGGGATCGCGACCAGCCGGCGCTGCACGAGCCGGCGGCGGGGGGTCGCCACCATGGCCAGTACCAGGAGTGCCACGGCGCCGGTCACGCTGTGCAGGATCCGCGGCGATCCGAACGGCAGCTCCGCCAGCGGCAGCAGCGCACCGACGATCACCAACCGGTAGTCGACCGCCGGGCTGCGGAACACGAGCCACACCAGCACGAACGCGCCCCCCGCGAACCACAGGAACACTCAGCGTCTCCCGTGGGGTTGTGCCCCACACCCATCGCCGTCCGGCGCGCCGGCGTTCGCGCCATCGGCCTGCAGCACCCGCTTCGCTCGCACGTCAGCGCCTCGATGTCGAGTGGCGCGATCAATCGCGCACGAGAAGGCGGCCGCATTCTTCGCAGTACACGGCCTCGTCGAGCGGCAGCCTGCGGATGCGGTCGACCTCGACCGCCGGCAGCGCCAAGTGGCATCCCTGGCAGGTGGAGCCGACGAGGCGGGCGATCCCGACCCCTCCGAACCGCGCTCGCAGCTTGTCGTACTCGGGCCAGAGGTCGTCAGGCACCTCGGCTGCGGCCATCTCGCGCTCGGCCTTCACCGCCGCGAGCTGCGTTGCCAGCTCGGCCTCGACCTCGGCCAGCGCTGCGCGCAGCCGCTCGCCCTCGGCGTCGAGCCGCGCACGCTCGTCGGCGAGCTGGGACCGCTCGGCGTCCACCGGTTCGACGAGCTCCATGATCTCGAGCTCGTCGTCCTCCAATTGGCCGATGCGTCGGCGGATGGACGCCACATCGTCCTGCAGCGCCTGCAGCTCCCGAGGGTTGGTGACGGCACCCGAGTAGAGCTGCTTCTCGGCTTGGTTCGCCCGTTCGCCGAGCGACGCGATCTCGTCTTCCAGGCGCTGCTGGCTGCGACCCAGTTCGTCGCGGCGCCGCTGGGCATCGGCGAGCTGGCTGTCGACGGCCACGACGTTGTCTTCGAGCTGCGCGAGGTCGGACCGGATCGGCAGCGTCTCGATGCGGTGGTTCAGTTGGTCGGCACGCGTGTCGTGCTCCTGGACAGCGAGCAAGGAGGCCCAACGGCTCATCAACCGGCGACCCTATCCGGCGCAATCGGATTCGCCGCCATCACCGCCCCGGCGGACGGCCCGGGCGGCCGCGCCGGTCGGGCGGCCGACTCGGCGGCGGAGCTCCCGGCTGACCGGGCGGCGGTGACACCGGCCGGGCCGACAGGTCGATACCTCCCGGGACCGTCAGCATGCGGCCTCCAGGAACACGCGGAGGAGGGGCGAACTGCTGGATCGGGCGTCCGGTGTGCCACGCCCGCATGAAGTCGCCCCAGATCCGGGCCGGATACGAGCCGCCGGTGATGCCGGCACCACCCAGCCGGATGGTGAACTGCGCGCCGAGTCCCCCGATCCACACCGCCGTCGCCAGGTGCGGCGTGTAGCCCACGAACCAGGCGTCGTAGGAGCCGGTGTGCGTGCCCGTCTTGCCCGCCGCCGGCTGGCTCGTGCCGAGCGCGGCGGCGGTGCCCGTGCCGCTGGTCACGTTCTGCCTGAGGATGTCGGTCACGAGCCGTGCCGTCTTGGGAGAGATCACGGGCTTGGGTGCCGGCTGGTGCTGGAGGATCACCTTGCCGTTGCGATCCTCCACCTTCTGGATGAAGTAGGGCGCGTTGTAGACGCCGTCGTTGGCGAGCGTCGCGTACGCCGACGCCATGTCGAGCGGTGTGACGCCGGCTGACCCGAGCGGAAGCGACTGGTTCGCCGCGAGCCCGTCCGCCGCCGTGCTGCGCACGCCCAGCCGCTGCGCCATGTTGACGACGTTTTTCAGCCCGACGATCAATCCGAGCCGCACGTAGGCACAGTTGACGGAGCCCAGCGTCTGGGTCGTCAGCGTTCCGACCCCGCGGGTGCTGCCCCCGAAGTTCTCCGCCGGGTAGGGATCGGGCTCTCCGTTCGGGTTGTCGAACAGGCACGGCCCGGTTCCATCGATCTGGTCGTCGGGCGAATAGCCGCGCTCCATGGCCGTCGCGAGCACAAAGGTCTTGAACGACGATCCGGTCTGCCGCTTGTTCTGGGTGACCAGGTTGTACTTGTAGTTCTGGAAGCCCGGTCCCGCGACCATGTAGGGAACGGCCCCGGTCTTCGGGTCGACGGACACGACTGCGGCAGAGCCGTAGCGGGGCTTGCCGGTGGCCGGGTCGGTGCCTGCCGCGAAGACGCCGTTGACCAGCGGCAGGTTCTGATCCCGCGCCGCCTGGGCCTGGGCCTGCGCCTGGGGTGAATAGGTCGTGTAGACCTTGAGCCCGCCGAAGTACACGGCGTTGAAGCGCTCCTCGGGGGTCGCGCCCAGCCTCTTGTCCGCCAGGAGCTGCTGCTCCACCGCCGATGCGAAGTAGTCGTTGGCCCTCGGCAACACGTTGTGCACTGCGGTCGGGATCGGCGTCGCCTGCTTCCACGTCGCGGCGTCGGTCTCGGTCAGCGCCCCCACGTCGACCAGACGCTCGAGGGCGACGTCGAGTCGCTCGGCCGCCCGCTCCGGGAACCGGATGGGGTTGTAGGAGACCGGGTTGCGGATGAGCCCGGCCAGCAAGGCCGCCTGCCCCGGGTTGAGGTCGCGAGCGTTGACGCCGAAGTAGGTCTCGGCGGCGGCCTGGATCCCGTACGCGTGGTTCCCGAAGTAGACCGTGTTGACGTAGCGGTCGAGGATCTCCTCCTTGCTCATCGTCTTCTCGAGTCGCGACGCCAGCACGATCTCTTCGATCTTGCGGTCGAGCGTCTGCTCGTTGCCCAGGACGTCGAGCTTGATCAGCTGCTGCGTGATCGTCGAGCCACCCTGCGAGATGCCGCCCTCCTCGACGTTGGCCCGGAACGCGCGGAGCATGCCCCGGACGTCGAAGCCCTCGTGCACCCAGAAGCCCGCGTCCTCGACGGCCAGGATGGCCGAGATGACGTGCTGTGGGATCGTGTCGAGCGGCACCGACTGGCGGTTCTCCTCCTCCCTGAGCACGGCCAGGACCGAACCGTCGGCGGCGTACATGTAGGACCGCTGGGCCAGAGGGCGGAGCCTGATCGGGCCCGGGTCACCGGAGCCGGCGTTGTCGAGCAGGCTCGCCGGCACCGCCATCGCTCCGACGGCCAACGCCAGCACGATGCCGGAGGCGATGACCACGAGAGCGAGCCTGGAGAAAATGCGCACGACGGGGAGACTGCCTGACCGGTCGGTTGACGAAGCGAACAAACACTACCCACGGTGCCCTTGCCCGTCTCAGCACCGGCGATGCGGCCCCGTCACTAGGGTGAGCACCCATGGCGCACCCGCGACCCTTCCGCTTCGGCGTGCAGCTGAGCCGGGCCGACACCGGTGCCGAGTGGGCCAGCCTGGCCCGCAAGGCCGAAGACCTCGGCTACTCGACGCTGTTCGTGCCCGACCACTTCGGCGATCAGCTCGCACCCGCGGTGGCGCTGACCGCCGCGGCCGAGGCCACGACCGACCTGCGCGTCGGCCCGCTGGTGCTCGACAACGACTACAGGCACCCGGTGGTGATGGCCAAGGAGGCGGCCAGCATCGACCGACTTTCGGGTGGACGCCTCGAGCTCGGCATCGGCGCCGGCTGGATGAGCAGCGACTACGAACAATCGGGCATGACGATGGATCCTCCCGGCGATCGGATCGATCGGCTGGAAGAGGCACTCGACGTGCTCCAGGGTCTGTTCGGCCCGGGCCCCTTCAGCTATGAGGGCAAGCACTACCAGATCAGCGGGCTCGATGGTCACCCCAAACCCGTGCAGCAGCCGGACGGTCCCCCCGTGCTCATCGGCGGTGGCGGCCGGCGGGTGCTGACGCTGGCGGCGCGGCGGGCCGACATCGTCGGCGTCAACCCGGCGATTCGCTCGGGACACACCGATCCGGCCGCGGCACAGGACGGCGCGGCCACGGTGACCGACACCAAGCTCGAGTGGGTGCGCGACGCCGCGGCCAGCCGCTACGACGACCTCGAGATCAACATGCTGATATTCGCCTGCGTCGTGACCGACGATCGGACCTCGGTGATCGACGCCATGGCGCCACTGTTCGGGGTGCCGCCCGAGGTCGTCGGCGATCACCCGCACGCCTGGGTCGGCACCGTCAGCCAGATCTGCGACGAACTCGTCGCCCGCCGCGAGCGATGGGACGCGTCGTACCTCGTGGTGCAGGGGCCGGAGGCCATGGACGCGGCGGCGCCGATCGTGGCCCGGCTGGCCGGCACCTGACCGGACCGGTCAGCGGGTACAAGGACTCTGAGGCATGGTTGCCCTGGCGTTCGCCGGCGCGGGCTTCGTCACTGCGATCCATGGCCTGGCCGCCGAGGCGCTGCCCGACCTGCGCATCGTGCACGTGGCGTCCCGCAGCACCCGCTCGGCCCGGCGGCGCGCGGCCCAGACCGGAGGGATCGCCTGCGGCTACGACGACCTACCGGGCGGCGCCGACGTCGTCGTGGTCGCCACGCCGCCTGCGCTGCACCTGCGGGAGGCCGAGCGCGCCGTCGGTGGCTCCGCGGTGGCGCTGGTGGAGGCGCCGCTGACGGCCACCCTGGACGACGCCGACCGGCTGGTGGCGGTGGCGGCTCAGGACGGACGCGTGGGCTACGCCGAGAACCTCGTGCACTCCCCGACCGTGGTCGAGGCGGTGGCGGCGTGCAGGCGCCTCGGAAGCCTCACGCATCTCGAGGTGGCGTTCGCCCAGGGCCGGCCCGACTGGGGCGACCATCTCGAGCCGTCCTGGGGTGGTGGCGCCCTGTTCGACCTCGGCGTGCACGCGATCGCCCTGGCCCTGCTGGCGGCGGCGCCGGCGCGTGTCACGGCCGTCGAAGCACAGCTCCTAGCCGGCGCCGGGCTGGAGCTCGACGACGACGCCAGGTTGACGCTGGCCTTCGACTCCGGTCTGCGGGCCCAGGTGCGGGCGACATGGCGGGCTCCGACACCAACGTGGGAGGCACAGGCGGCCAGCCCCAAGGGCGCGGTGCGTCTCGAGCTGGTGCCACACCCGTCGGTGGAGGTCGACGGCGCGCCCGTCGTACTGCAATCGCCCCCACCCGGGCTGGCGTCGTCGCAGCTCCACCACCTCGGGTACGTCGCCCAGCTCGAGGCGCTGACCACCGACGTCGACGCCGGACGTCCGCCGACGCCCGGGCCACAGCTGGGTCGCCGCCTGCTCGACATCGTGTGCGCCGCCTACGTGTCGGCGCGAACCGGCCGGGAGGAACCGATCCCGTTCACCGGCGCGCGGGACCGAACCCCGCTCCAACTGTGGCGGGATGCCTAGTGCCGACGTGGTCGTGGCGACTGGTCGATGCGTCGGCGGGCCATCCAGGCACCGCCGACGCCACCGGGCACATAGCCTGGCCGACTGGGCCTGTGGGAAAGGGGAGCGTCGGTGACCGTCACGACAGCGCGGTCCGCAGAGACGTCGGGTACGGTCCTGCTGACGTTGGCGTCGGCACAGTTCCTCATGACGCTCGACAGCTCAGTGATGAACGTGTCGATCGCAACGGTCGCAAACGACGTCGGCACGAGTGTCGCGGGCATCCAAACCGCGATCACCATGTACACGCTCGTCATGGCGTCGCTGATGATCACGGGCGGAAAGACCGGTCAGATCCTCGGCCGCAAGCAGGCTTTCGCGATCGGGTGCGTCATCTACGGCTGCGGCTCGTTCCTCACTGCGATCTCCCAGAACCTGGCCATGCTGCTGTTGGGATGGTCGGTTCTCGAGGGCGTCGGTGCCGCGCTGATCATGCCGTCGGTGGTTGCGCTGGTCGCATCTAACTTCGGCCGTGCGGAACGCCCGCGTGCGTACGGCCTCGTCGCCTCCGCGGGCGCGATCGCGGTCGCGGCGGGCCCACTGATCGGCGGACTGTTCACGACATACGCATCGTGGCGGTGGGTGTTCGCGGGTGAGGTGCTCGTGGTGCTGGCCATCCTCGCGCTCGTCCGACGCATGGAGGACACGCCCGCCGACAAGAGCGCACGGCTGGACCTGGTGGGCACGGCGCTGTCGGCGATCGGGCTCGGTCTCGTCGTGTACGGCATCTTGCGCTCGGGCACGTGGGGTGTCGTGAGCCCGAAGCCGGGCGGCCCGGAATGGTTGGGGCTCTCACCGGTGGTGTGGTTGATCCTGGCCGGCGGTTGCGTGCTGGTCGGCTTCCTCACATGGGAGCGGCGCCGGATTGACAACGACGAGGCGGCACTGATCGACCCGGCCATGCTCCGCAACCGGCTGCTCCGGGGCGGCCTCACCGAGTTCTTCTTTCAATACCTGTTGCAGGCAGGGCTGTTCTTCTGTGTGCCGCTCTTCCTGTCGGTCGCGCTCGGCTTGTCCGCAATCGCGACTGGCGTCCGGCTGCTTCCGCTGTCGGTCACCCTGCTTCTCGCGGCCGTGGGGATACCGAAGCTCGTCCCCGATGCGTCGCCGCGGCGGGTGGTCCGGATCGGGTTCCTGGCGCTGTTCGTCGGCATCGTGATCATGGTGGCGTTGCTCGACGCGGGCGCGGGGCCGGAGATCGTCACGTGGCCGATGCTGCTAGCGGGGTTGGGAGTCGGCGCCCTCGCGTCCCAACTCGGCAGCGTCACGGTGTCAGCCGTCCCCGACGAACAGAGCGGCGACGTCGGGGGGCTGCAGAACACCGTCACCAACCTCGGTGCGTCGATCGGCACGGCCCTCGCGGGTGCGGTACTCCTTTCCGCGCTCACGACGTCGTTCTTCACCGGAATCGAAGACAACCCCGCCATCCCGGAGCAACTGACGTCGAACGCGCAGGTCAAACTGACGGCCGGTGTCCCATTCATCTCTGATCGCGACCTCGACGCTGCACTCGATGATGCAGGAGTAGACGCTGCGACGGCCGATGCGATCGTCGATGAGAACGCAGACGCCCGGATCAACGGCCTACGTGCTGCGCTGTCAGTGTTGGCGATCTTGGCGTTGGCGGCGCTGTGCTTCACGCATGGCATCCCGACGCGACAGCCGGGTGCGCACGTGAGGAGCAGCGGCGACGCTGGACCTCGAGCGGGAGACTCGGCCGGACGGTGACGTCGGCGTGGTCGCGTGCGCCGCGCTACGAACGCCGCCGCGTCGGCCCGCCCCGGCAGCGTCTCGATGGCCGATCCACGCACCGCCGCCGCATCGGGCACATAGCCTGACCGTTGTGGCGTCGATCGATGACGTGCGCACGCTGGTGGCGCTCGACCACGGGTTGGCTTCGGTTTCGATCGTCCGGCCCGACGGATCGCTGCAGTCGACGGTTGTCAATGCCGGCGTCGTGCCGCACCCGTTGAGCGGGCGACCGGTGGCCGCGTTCGTGGCCCGCGGCGGCACCCGCAAGATCGACCATCTGCGGCATGACGCCCGCGCCACCCTGTTGTGGCGGGCGGGCTGGGCATGGGCGACCGTCGAGGGCGCCGCCGAGCTCGCGGGGCCGGACGACCCGATGGCCGGGCTCGACGCCGAGGCCCTGCGTTTGTTGCTGCGGGAGATCAACGAGGCGGCCGGGGGTGTGTGCGAGGACTGGGCCGAGTACGACCGGGTCGTGGCGGCCGAACGCCGAGTCGCCGTGCTCGTCACCCCCACGCGCATCTACCAGAACCCCTGAGCCGGCAAACCCGGAGCCCGAGCGCCCGGAGTCGAGGAACGCGCCCGGCACCGGCCGGACTCATGCCAGGACTGGTAGGCCGGCCAGGGGCGCGTAGCGTTCGTCGGTGGTGGCGAGGCGGCGCACGCGTTGGCGCACCCGCCGAGCCGCCTGGCGCACCGTCGACTCCCTCATGGCGAAGACCGGGCCGACGGTCGTCGCCGGCGCCGGGTTGCCGATCGCCTTCTCGCACACGTACTCGAGCCAAAGCTCCCGGTCGCGTCGGCTGATCCCCGACCGTTCGAGCGCGTCGAGCAACAGGCGGGCCCCGTGGTGATCGGCGGCGATCCGCTCGAGCGCCGGCCACATGGCGGGATCACGGGCTTGTGGCGTTCCGGTGTCAGGAGCGGGAGCGGCAAGGTCGGCAACGTGCGCCAGCTGCTGCTCATCGAACGGTTCGGTCCATTGGCCGAGCTCGCGGTCCACGACGTTGGCCACGCGATGACGCGCCCACACCCACGGCAGCGCCCCACCGTCAGGCGACCAGGCACCCGCGACCCTGGCCAGCTCGAAGCACACCTCCACCACGACGCCCTCCAGGTCGTCGGGCCGCAGCGGCGTTCCCCGCACCGCCGCCACCTGCTGCACCGCACCCGCGATCCGCCCACGGAACCGCTCGTACAACGCCACCACCGCCGCCTCGTCGCCCTGGGCCAACCGATCCATGATCGCCGCCAGCTCGTCGAAACCTTGCCGGTCCACACCATCTCCTCCTCGTGCGGGGCAGCTGCCCCGATCGACGGAGTCCATGGTGCCGACGGGGTATGACAAACAACATCGATGTAATTTCAGTGTCGCGTCGCCGACGGCGCGACCGCTCGAACGACACCGAGGATGGCGCCGACGGTCAGGAGAGGGTCACGACAAGGGAGCGAGGAAGGCCACGAGAGCGTCGTTGAAGGCCAGTGGGTCCTCGATGTTGGGCAGGTGGCCGACGTTGGGCACAACCACCAGGTCCCCCCTCAGCAGCGAACGGATGCTCATCGCCTCGGCGATCGGCGTCAACCGGTCGAGCTCGCCCACCACGACCAGGGCCCGGACGTCGGCCTGCCGCAGCAGGAGCATCGAGTCCGGCCGGCCCTTCATCGCCTCCAGTGCAGCGATCCAACCTTCCCGTGTCGCACCCTCGGCCAGGGCGTGCACGTAGTCGACCAGCTCCGGCCGGCTCATCGAGTCCCCCGACAGCAGACCCTCCACCATGCCCTTGGACAGCGATCCGACCTCTGCCCCGGACCGGAGCTCGTTCTGCTGCGCCGTGCGGCGTTGGGCGGTCGCCGGGTCGTCGGCACGGGCGCGGGTATCGGAGAGGACGAGCTGGCCCACGCGCGAGCGGTGGTGGCGGAGCAGGGCCATGGCCAGGTGGCCGCCCATCGAGCAGCCGACGATCGTGGCGCTCGGGATGTCGAGCTGATCGAGCACGCCGTCGACCAGTCCCGCCCAGCCCTGCAGGGTGGTTCCACCCGGGTCGACCGCACCGGGCGACTGTCCGAACCCGGGCATGTCGATGGCCACGCAGCGATGCGTGCCCTCGAGCGCGTCGACCTGGTAGTCCCACATGGCAGCCTGCAGCGGGAAGGCATGGAGGAAGAGGACCGCGTCGCCGGCGCCGCGATCCGCCACATGGACCGGCTGACCTGACACCTCGAGCAACGGCACGGACGGCTCCTTGGGGGCGGCACGGCGCGATGACCCCACAGCCCTACCTCATGCGGTGGGTGTCAAGCGAACCCGACCCGGTGGGCAGTCTCTCCCCCACCAACCGTGGCGGAATATGGCAGGCGATCACGGCCGATCGGGACGCCAGGAGGGGTCCGGCCAAGGCGAGGACGAGCACGTAGCCGGCGACAAACGGCCCGATGCGGTCATCCAGCCCGGCGGCGGCCGCCAGCGTCGCGAGGATGAGCGAGAACTCGCCGCGGCCGAGCACGGTGAGCCCGACGTTCGCCGCCGGTCCCCGGGAGTAGCGGTGCATGCGGGCGGTGATGATGCCGGCGGCCAGGTTGAGCACCAGCGACACGACCACGGCGATCGCCACCGGCAGCGCGACCGAGCCGATGTCGCCCGGGTCGACCGTCAGCCCGAAGGCGAAGAAGAACAACGCCGCGAACGCATCCCGCAGCGGGAGCACCAGCCGCTCGATCCGTTCGTGGGCGGCGGTCTCGGCGAGGATCAGCCCCGCCATGAAGGCGCCGACGGCGTCCGACACGCCGAACTCCTCCGCGACGCCGGCGACCAGCACGGCGACCCCGACGAAGCAGACGGTGAGGAGCTCGTCGTCGGAGGCGTCGACGATCTTGCCGACCCAGCGTGCCCCCCAGCGGGCGAGGGCCGCCAGCAGCACCAGGAAGGCGAAGGCACGGCCGAACTCGACGGCGGCGTCAATCAGCCCGTCGCTTTCCCCGAGCACCGGCTGCAGGATCGCCAGGTACAGCGCGAGGAAGATGTCCTCCACCACGACGATCCCCAGGATCAGGCGGCTCTCGGGGTTGGCCAGCCGCCGCAGCTCGACCAGCAGCTTGGTGACGATCGCCGACGACGAGATGCCGACGGCACCGGCGATGACGAACGCCTCGCGGGTCCCCCATCCGAGCCCCAGTCCCAGCGCCAGCCCGCCACCGACGTTGAGCGCCAGGTAGACGGCGCCCGCGGCCAGCAGCTTCCGTCCGCCGCCGATGAGGTCGTCGAGCGAGAACTCCAGCCCGAGGTGGAACAGGAGCAGGACCAGCCCCAGAGCCGCGAGCAGCTCGAGGTCCTCCGGGTCGTCGACCAGCACCAGGCCCGGCGTCCCAGGACCGAACAGGATGCCGGCCACCATGAAGAACGGGATGGTGGGCAGCCCGATGCGCCGCCCCAGGCGAGCCAGCAGCCCAGCGGCCAGGAACGCACCGCCGACGGCGACCAGCGTGTCACCCACTGGC
>JBKPHE010000015.1:0-22357 GCA_046744485.1 Actinomycetota bacterium
CTGCTGGCCTGTGTGTTCGGCCCACACCCGACGTCCATCTCGCCTGGGTCGGGGCCCGATGTCCCGGTGTTCGACTTCCCGGACGCCGCCGCCTACGCGCTGGGGCGGGCGACCCAGTACGCCCGCTGGCGGCGGGCCCCCGAGGGCGAGGTCGTCGTCCCGCCGGGCGCCGATCCGGCGGCGGGACGCGCCCGCGTGGCGGGGGCACTGGCCGCGGGTGGGGCCGAGGCTGGTGGCCGGTGGTTGCCGACCGACGTCGCCGTCGACGTGCTCACCGCCGCCGGCCTCCCGATCGTGCCGTCGCGGGTGGCGCAGGACCGTGAGCAGGCGCTCGCGGCGGCCGGCGACATCGGCTACCCCGTGGCGGTCAAGTCGTCGGCCCGGAACCGATCGGCCAAGACGGAGGCCGGCGGCATCGCCCTCGATGTCCACGACCAGGCCGAGCTCCAGGCGACGCTGGACGGGATGGGCGGGGCGCTCGGCGACGCGCTCTGGCCTGTCGTCGTGCAGCCGATGGTCGACCCCGGCATCGACGTGGCCGTGACGGTGGCCGAGACCGAGCTGGTGGGGCCGGTCGTCACCCTCGGCGCTGGTGGGGTCGCCACCGACCTGTCCACAACCGACGTGTACGTACTCCCGCTCACAGATCTCGGCGCCCGTCGGTTCGTCGCGTCGTCGCCAGTGGGCCCGCTGCTCGACGAGACCGGGCGCCAGCGCCTCGAGGACCTGCTCCTACGGGTGGGGGCGCTGGTCGAGGCGGCCCCCGAGGTGGTGGGGCTGGAGCTCAACCCCGTGATCGTGTCGCCGCACGGCCCGGCGGTGGCCGACCTTCGGCTGCGGGTCGCCCCGATCGAGCGCGACCCCCGCCCCCCGGTCAGGCGGATCTGAATCCCACGGTGTCAGCGCGGTTCGCGGGGGAGGCCCAGCGTGCGCTCGCCCAGGATGTTGCGGAGGATCTGCGTCGTGCCGCCCATGATCGTGTAGGCGGGGGCGTAACAGAGGTTGCGGCTGACGCGGCGAGCCAGGGCCTGCACCCCGCCTTCCCCGGGCTCGGCGAGCAGGGCCCAGGCCCCCAGCACCCGACCGCAGAACGCGGCGACGCGCTGCTCGAGCTCGGTGCAGAAGGTCTTGGTGGCCGCCGAGAACTGCCGCGGCGTCTGGCCGAGGGTCTCGCGGAGGACCAGCAGGCGGCCGATCCGGTAGCCGGACTCGATGGCGGCCATCTCCTGGCGGACCAGCGGATCGCTGGTGTCGGCCCAGGGCCGCACGTCCTCGTACAGCCGGCGGTTGGAGACGAGCCGGTCGATGCCGCCCCGCTCGTGCTCCATCTGCCGCATGACCTGGCGGAACGAGCCGTTGGGCTCGCCCACCAGGTGGGCGTCGGGCACCCGGACGTCCTCGAAGTAGACCTCGCAGAAGTGCCGGCTGCCGGTCATGTCGACGATCGGTCGCACCGAAACGCCGGGCGACCGCATGTCCACGACGAGCTCCGACAGGCCCTCGTGCGGCTTGGCGTCCGGGTCCGTGCGGGCGATGAGGTAGCACCAGTCGGCGTCGGCGGCGCCCGAGGTCCAGATCTTCTGGCCGTTGACCACCCACGCGTCGCCGTCGCGCTCGGCCCGGGTCCGGATGCCGGCCACGTTCGAGCCGGCGTCGGGCTCGCTCATGCCGATGCACCACATCGAGGTGCCCGCGACGATCCCGGGAAGCCACCGGGCCCGCTGCTCGTCGGTGCCGAACTGCAACAGCGTCGGGCCCATCTGCCGGTCGGCGAACCAGGCCGCGGCGACGGGCGCCCCGGTGCTGATCAGGGCCTCGAAGACCACGAAGCGGTCGAGCGGGCTGCGGCCACCGCCCCCGTGGTCGACCGGCCACGTCATCCCGAGCCAGCCACGGGCGCCCAGCTCCTCGGCGAAGGCGCGGTCGTGCCCGATGATCCAGCTGTCGTCGGGCACGTCGGCCCGCTCCGACGCCTCCCGGCCGACCTTCAGCGCCTCCTCGCGCAAGGCGTTCAGCTCGGGGGACAGGGCGAAGTCCATCGGCGGCGACGGTACTCACTACCGTCGGCAGGATGGACATCCGGCGTGTGCGACGCGACGAGCACCGGGTGCTCGGCGAGCTGACCGTCGCCGCGTACGCCGCGATCGACCCCGCGGTCGTCGAAGAGGACGGCGACGCCGGCGAGCTGCGCGACGTGGGCAGCCGTGTCGCCGAGGCCGAGGTGCTGGTGGCGGTCGACGACGCCGGCACCGTTCTCGGCGGCGTCACCTACGTGCCCGGGCCCGACTCGACCTGGGCCGAGTTCAGCGAGCCCGACGGGGCCGGCATCCGCATGCTGGCGGTGGCGCCGGAGGCGCAGGGCCGGGGGGTCGGTGAGGCGCTCAGCCGGGCGTGCGTCGCTCGGGCCCGGGCCTCCGGCCGGGGCCAGATCCTGCTTCACTCGACCGACCGGATGACCACCGCCCATCGCCTCTACGAGCGCCTGGGCTTCGCCCGCGACGCGTCACTCGACTGGGAGCCGCTCCCGGGCTTCTGGCTCCGCGGGTTCCGTTTGCGGCTGGGGTGACGGCTACAGGCCGAGGCCGTCGACGACCTCTGCGCCCGGGAGGCCGGTCAGCCAGGCGCCGGGCAGCGCAAGCTTCGAGCGGCGCAGGCCGCTGCCCACGATCACCTCGGGCGTGGCGACGACCGCGCGGTCGATCAGCAACGGCCAGTCCGGCGGCAGGCCGATGGGTGTGATGCCGCCGTACTCCATGCCGGTCTCGGCGACCGCCAGGTCCATGGGCGCGAACGACGCCTTGCGGGCATCGATGCGCCGGCGCACGAGGTTGTTGACGTCGGCGCGGGTGGTGGCCAGCACGACGACGGCGGCCAGCCGGGTCTCGCCCGACCGCTTTCCCGCCACCACCACACAGTTGGCCGACACGTCGAGCGTCACGCCGTAGGCGTCGCAGAAGGCGGTGGTGTCGGCCAGCTCGGGGTCGATCGGGGCCACCATCACCTCGGCGGGGTCGCCGGGCGCCCGGTCGAGGGCGCCGGCCACGGGTGCGGCGAGCAGGTGGGGTCGGGTGGGTGCGGGGACCCAGGGCAGCGTTCCGAGCATCAAGTGGGACATTCTGTCGCCATGCTCGACGAATCGCTGGCGCCGCCCCCGGACCGGGGACGGGTGTTCCGATCCGGGCGGCGGGTGCGGCTGGCCGACGCCGATCCCACCGGGCGCCTCCGGTTCGACGCCTGTGCGCGCTACCTGCAGGACATCGGCAACGACGACACGGCCGACTGTGGCATCGACGACACGCGCACGACCTGGGTGGTGCGTCGCGCCGTGATCGACGTCCATCGGCCGCCCCGCTGCCGGGAGTGGGTGGACCTCGGCACCTGGTGCGCCGGGCTGGGGGGGCGCTGGGCCGAGCGCCGCCTGTCGATGGTGGGCCAGCGCGGTGGACGGGTCGAGATCTCCACCCTGTGGATCCACATCGACGTGGCCTCCGGCGCGCCCGTGCGGCTGCCGCCGGCGTTCCACGAGGTCTATGCGGAGTCGGCCGGCGGTCGCCGGGTATCGAGCCGGCTGTGGCTCGGCGATCCTCCGGTCGGTGCCGCGGCCGAACGGTGGGCACTGCGGGCGGTGGACATCGACCTCCTGGGCCACGTCAACAACGCCGCGTACTGGGCCGCCATCGAGGAGCAGGTGGAACCGGGCACCGCCTTCGCCCACCGCCTGCTGGGCCGACCCCACCGGGCCGTCATGGAGTACGGCCCCGGCATCGCGCCCGGGGACACGGTCGAGCTGCTGGTCGACGAGGCCGACGACCACCTCACCGTCTGGTTCACCGTGCGCGACGCCGTGCAGGCCAGCGCGACGATCGTTCCCCTGCCCGGCGAGCCGCTGGCCTGAAACCGCGTCAGCCGTCGGCCGGCGGGTTGGGCCGGGGCACACTCGGGGCGCGGAGCGTTTCAGCGGAACGCTCCGCGTCAGTCCGACAGAGCACGATCTTGCCGAGCTTCCCGCCGGCGGCGAACCGGTCGTACGCAGCCGCGGCATCCGCCATGGGGAACGTGGCGGCGATGGGTACGGTCACCGCGCCACGGGCCAGCAGCGGCAGGACGTGGCGCTCCACGCGGCGGGCCGCCTGCGCCTTGTCCTCCAGCGGACGGGGCCGCAGGGTGGAGCCGTGGATCCGCGCCCGCTTGACCATCAGTGCGAGCAGGTTGAGCTCGGCGGCAAACCCGGCACCCACACCGATGACCGAGATGCGTCCCCCGATCGCCAGCGCGTCGAGGTTGGCGGCCATGTTGATCGCCCCGACCAGCTCGAGGATCACGTCGAACGGTCCGGCGTCCACGAACGTCGCGGGGGCGACCACCGTGGCGCCCAGCGCCGCGACGCCCTCACGCAGCGCCTCGTTCCGCACCGTCGCCACCACCGTGCTCCCGGCGGCCGCCGCCAGCTCGACCGCAGCGGTGCCCACGCCCCCGGCTGCGCCGTGGATGCAGACCCGCTCGCCCATGCCGAGGCCGCACTGGGTGAACAACGCGTCGTGGGCCGTCGTGTAGTTCTCGGGGAAGCCACCCGCCTGCGCCCAGGTCACGCCCTCCGGCACGGGAATCGCGAGCGGCTCGGGGACCACGGCCAGCTCCGACTGGGCGGCTCCGGGGACGACGGCCATCACGCGGTCGCCCACGCCGAACCGGCGCACTCCCGGGCCGCAGGCCACCACCTCGCCGGCGAGCTCGAGGCCGGGCAGCTCGGGAGGGGCGGTCCCGGCAGGCGGCGGATAGAGGCCCTCTCGTTGCATCAGGTCGCCGCGGCACACCCCGGCGGCGCGAACCCGGACGAGCAGCTCCGCCGTGCCGGGCGCGGGATCGGGACGGGGGAGCCAGGCGAGGGCGCCGTCGACGATGGTGACCGCGTGCATCGGTGCGACTTGCCGGCGGAGGCGAGGCGGCGGGCCTCAGCCCCGCTGCTCGATCGGCACGTAGGCCCGCTCGGGCGCGCCCACGTAGAGCTGGCGGGGACGGGCGATCTTCTGGTCCTGCTCGAGCAGCTCGACCCAGTGCGCCAGCCACCCCGACGTCCGGGGGATGGCGAAGAGCACGGTGAACATGTCCACCGGGAATCCCATCGCCTGGTAGATCAGCCCCGAGTAGAAGTCGACGTTGGGGTACAGCCGGCGGGACGTGAAGTACTCGTCGCTCAGCGCCACCTCTTCGAGCTTCAGGGCGATGTCGAGCAAGGGGTTGCGGCCGGTGATGGCGAACACCTCGTCGGCCGTCTCCTTGATGATCTTCGCCCGGGGGTCGTAGTTCTTGTAGACGCGGTGCCCGAAGCCCTGGAGCCTGACCTCGCCCCGCTTGACCCGCTGCACGTACGCGTCGACCTCGTCGATCCCCCCGATCTGCTTGAGCATGGCGATGACGGCCTCGTTGGCACCGCCGTGGCGGGGGCCGTAGAGGGCGGCGGCGGCGCCGGCCACGCAGCTGTAGGGGTCGGCGTGGGCGGAGGCCACCGTGCGCATCGCGGTGGTGCCGCAGTTCTGCTCGTGGTCGGCGTGGAGGACGAACAGCACGTCGAGCGCCCGAGCGAGCGCCGGGTTGGCGTCGTACCGGGGCTCCGCCACCTTCCACAGCATCGACAGGAAGTTGGCGGCGAAGGGCAGCGAGTTGTCGGGATACACGAAGGGCATGCCGACGCTGAACCGGTGACAGGCGGCGGCGAGGGTGGGCATCTTGGCGATCAGCCGGACGATCTGCTTCAGGCGGTTGTCCGGGTCGTGGATGTCCTTGGCATCGAGATAGAAGGTCGAGAGCGCGGCGACCGCCGAGACCAGCATGCCCATGGGGTGGGCGTCGTAGTGGAACCCCTCGAGGAACCGCTTGCGCACGTTCTCGTGGATGAACGTGTGGTAGGTGATGTCGTGGACCCAGCGGTCGTACTCGTCCTGGGTCGGCAGCTCGCCCTGGATCAGCAGGTAGGCCACCTCGAGGTAGGTGGAGCTCTCGGCGAGTTGGTCGATGGGGTAGCCGCGGTAGCGCAGGATGCCGGCATCGCCGTCGATCTCGGTGATCGCGCTGCGGGTGCACGCCGTCGTCATGAACGCTTCGTCGTAGAACCAGACGTTCGGTAGGAGCTTGCGCCAGGCGCTGGCGTCCACACCACCCTCGGATATCGGGATCTCGACGGATTCTCCCGTGCGGTTGTCCGTGATCGTGATGGTCTCGGGCACGGCGAGTCGCTCCTCGGGTATGCCTGCTTCCTGCGGCCGAGGCTACTGCCGAGCGGTCGACGTCACGAGGGGTCGGCCCTGCCCTCAGCGGTCAGGGTTGGGTGGACTCCCTCCTGCTCGGTGCTCTCGACGAGCTCGCGAATTGCGGCCCTCACCGCCCGCGCCGGGGCCGACGGCCGTCCCCGCCGGGGGATGGCGATGCCGACCGAGCGTGGCGTCAGGCCCCCCACAGCGATCCGCCGGCAGGACATCTCGATCCAGTCCGAGGCCGCCGTCGCCGGCAGGATGGCGGCGCCGTAGCCCAGGAACGCCAGCCACGCCAGCAGGCTGACGCCGTCTATCTCGGCCTGTGCCCGCATCTCGACGCCGAAACGCGATGCCTCCTGGTCGAGCTCGTCGCGGAACGGCGTCCCCCGCGGCTCGAGCAACAGCTCGTGCTCGGCCAGATCGGCCAGCTCGACGTGCTCACGGTTGGCCAGGGGGTGAGCAAACGGCGCGGCCAGGATGCGCTGCTCGTCGAACAACGGCTCGGTGGCGAGCTCGGCGTTGCCGAGGGGCAGATTGACCACCGCCAGGTCGAGGGCGCCGCTCACGACCTGGGGGACCAGCGACGTGGTCGTGGCATCGACGATCACCACCTGGACCTGCGGATGGCGCTCGGCCATGACCCGCAGCAGGTTGGGGAGTAGCCAGCGGCTCGCCGTGCCGATGCAGCCCAGGCGCACCCGACCCGACACCTCGTGGAGCATCGAGGCCACGTCGGACCGGAGGGACTCCAGTTCGCGGTGGACGCGGCGGGCCCGTTCGACCACGACCTCGCCCTCCTCGGTGAGGGTCCCGGTGGCGCGGTTGACCAGCGTCGTGCCCAGCTCGCGTTCGAGTCGGGCGATGTGGGTCGACACGTTGGACTGGACGGTGTGCAGGCGCCGGGCGGCGGCCGAGAACGAGCCGGCATCGGCCACGGCGGCCAGGGCGGCAAGCTGGCGAAGGTCCATCGCTGACAATGATGGTAGCTATCGCCAACAACTGTTTGACGGTGCAGCCACTGCACTTGCACAATGGCCCCACAAGGGTGCCGTAGCCAGATCCCCCCTCTCGCTATGCCGCACCTGCAGGAGCCGACCGATCCACCCGCGGTCGGCTCTTGTCTTTCCGGGGGAGAACGCCCGGTGCTGCGGGGTACCTTGCTCCGCGTGCCCGCTGCCGCGTTCTTCGATCTCGACCGGACCTTGTTGCAGGGAGCTTCGGGCCCCGTGATCAGCGAGTCGTTGCGTGGGAGCGGCGTGCTCCCCGAGCGCAGCGTTCCGGGCGAGGGTCTCCTCTATCAGGTGTTCGACCTGGTCGGGGAGACGCGACCCTCGATGATCCTCACCCGGATGGCGGCCCGGTTCGCCAAGGGCTGGCAGCAAGACCTGGTCCAGGCCGCCGGTGAGAAGGCCGCCGAGCAGCTGGCCGAGGCGGTGCAGCCGTTTGCGCACCGCATCATCGACGACCACCGCGCTGCGGGCCGCCGGCTGGTGCTGGCGACGACCACGCCCGACGACATGATCAGGCCGCTCGCGGACCGGCTGGGCTTCGATGATGTCGTTGCGACCCGCTACGGCGTGGACAGCGGCGGGCGGTACGACGGCACCATCGACGGCGACTTCGTGTGGGGCCGGGGCAAGCTCCGCGCCGTCCGCGGCTGGGCCGAGCGCCATCGGGTCGATCTCGACGGGAGCTGGGCGTACAGCGACAGCTACTACGACGCCCCCCTGCTGGGCGCGGTCGGGCACCCGGTCGTCGTCAACCCCGACCCTCGGCTGGTGGGTGTGGCGCTGGTCCGCCGCTGGCCGGTCGTCCACTTCGACGTCCCCGCCGGCGTGCCCAAGCTGCCCCTGCTCGGCGTCGAGCCGCAGCGATTGCTGCAGATCCTGGTGCGGCCCGAGCTGCTGCCGTGGGTGCGATTCGACATCGACGGGGTCGAGCGCATCCCGGTGGCGGGACCGGCCATCCTGGCGGCCAACCACCGCAGCTATTTCGACCCGTTGGCGCTGGGCCTGACGCTGGCCCGCCGGGGCCGGGCGGTGCGCTTCCTGGGCAAGCGCGAGGTCTTCGATGTCCCGGTGGTCGGCTCCGTGGTCCGGGCCATGGGTGGCATCCGGGTCGAGCGCTCGACTGGATCGGACCAGCCGTTGGTCGAGGCAGCGGCGGCTCTGGCCGCCGGCGAGTTGGTCGCAATCCTCCCCCAGGGGACCATCCCCCGGGGGCCGGCGTTCTTCGATCCCGAGCTGAAGGGGCGCTGGGGGGCTGCTCGCCTGGCGGCGGAGACGAAGGTCGCGGTCGTGCCCATCGGGCTGTGGGGCACCGAGAAGGTGTGGCCCCGCTCCGAACGGCTGCCCCGCATCTGGAACATCACGAGCCCGCCGACCGTCACCGTCAAGGTCGGCGACCCGGTCGAGCTCAAGTACCGCTCGCCACAGGCCGACACCCGCCGGATCATGGCTGCCATCGTCGACCTGCTCCCTCCCGAGGCGCGGCGCCCCCACGAGCCGACCGCCGAGGAGCTCGCCCGCACCTATCCACCCGGTCGCGGCACGGCCTGAGCGACACCGCCACCCGCGCCATCCGTCGCCCTGACCGGAGCAACCCCGGCCCGGGGTCCGGAGCTAGTGGCGACTCAGCCGGGCACGGGGCGGCGGACCCAGCGGCCCCGCCCCAGCCTCTTGGCCTCCCGAAGTGCCCGGTCGGCCCAGGCCATCACCCCCTCTGCCGCCTGACCCGGGCCCAGTGCTGTGAGCCCGATGCTGGCACCGACCTCGACCCCCAGGGTGTCGTGGCCGAGGGGGACGTCGACGGGGCGGCGGATCACGTCCAGCAGCCGGTCGGCCACCCGCTCGGCGTCGTCGGGGTGGGCGAGGCGCTCGCACAGCACCGCGAACTCGTCACCGCCGATGCGGGCCACGAGGTCGCCGGGCCGCACGGCGGCGGCGACGCGTCCGGCGATCTCCGCCAGCACCTCGTCGCCTGCGGGATGCCCGTGGTCGTCGTTGACGGGCTTGAAGTGGTCGAGGTCGATGAAGAGCACCGCCGACTCTCCGACGCCGGCCTTGCCCACCTCGCGGAGGCGGTCGAGGAACACCTTGCGGTTGGCGACGCCGGTGAGCGTGTCGTGGGTGGCCGCGTACTCGAGCGCCCGGTGGCTGCGATCCCATTGCAGCGTGAGCCGCAGCAGCTTGCCGGTCCGTTGCACGGCGCTCCAGCTGAACGGCGACGGCGGCCCGGCGAGGGGCCGCCAGATCACGAACGCGGCCACCGGCTCAGGCTCCCCCGGAACGGCCACCGGGTGCACCCAGCACGACTCCAGCCCGGCGGCACGCGCCTGCGACGCCAGCGTCGGCGCGAGCCCGTCGGCGGATCCGACCACGACGTCCTCGCCGGACTCCAGGGCCAGCGCCCACGGCGTGTCCGGATCGGGGCGCAGCAGGTCGACGGCGCCGCCGGCCGCCACCCGAAAGCGCGGCGTCTGCCAGCGATCGCACACGGCCACCGAGCTGTAGGGGATCGCCTGCTCGATGGCGGCGCCCAGGTGGACGAGCACGTCGGACAGCTCGGCGTCTTCGGCCATGGCCTCCAGGGCCCGGTCGAGCGCCCGCTGATAGCCGGCGCGCTGCGCGAAGACGATGTGCCAGGGCAGGCCGGTCAGCCTGGCGGGGGCGCCGATCAGGTCGACCGGCGTCCAGGTGCCGTCGCTCCGCAACAGCTCGGCCGGCACGCCCGCGCCGGCGCGGGGATAGTCCTCGGGCACCTCGTCGAGGACCGCCAGGCCCTGCATTGCGTCCGGCAGCGAGGCGGGGCTCACGATCTCGTCCAGGCGCTTGCTGGCGAACTCCTCGGGGGTCCAGCCCAGCAGCTCCTCGATGGACGCGCCGACCCATTCGAAGGTCCCGTCCTTGCCGATGATGCAGAAGGGGTTGACCGCGGTGTCGGCCAGGGCGCGGAACACGTCGGGCGACAGCTCGTGGGTCTCGATCAGCTCGATGCGGTTGCCGAAGGGGTCGTCCAGGTGGACCCGTCGGCGCCCGTCGACGTTCTCGGCGGGGCGGACATCGACCCCGGCGGCCGCCAACTGCGCCAACAGCGGGTCCAGGTGGTCGACCTTGAGCGCCGGATGGGCCTTCCGGGCCGGGTGGAACGGCTCCTCGACACCGAGGTGCAGCTGGACGGTGCTGCTCCCGAACCAGCAGCCACCGCGGGCGGCGAGCTCCGCCGGCTTGGGTATCCGCTCGAATCCGAGCAGGGAGCCGTAGAAGCGATCCGCCTCCGTCTCGGCCTGACGGCCTGCTGGCATCGCGAGCTGCACGTGATCGATGCCGAGATACGTGGGACGGGCCTGGTCGTCCCGGGGTGGCGCCACCCCAGGATCATGACACCATCGTTGCCGTGCTGACGGATCGAGATTCGTCCGGCCGGATCGGCGCCGGTGCCTTGCGCGCTCCATGAGGGTAGACAAGTATATGACAAGTGCGTCAAGTCCGCTATCGCGCGATCGCCGACGAGCTGCGGGGACGGGTGGAGTCCGGAGAGCTGGGGCCCGGCCGGCTGCTTCCCAGCGAGAGCGAGCTCTCGCGCGCGCACGCGGTGAGTCGGGTCACGGTCCGCAAGGCGCTCGACCTGCTGCGCGAAGAGGGTCTGGTCGACGCCCGGCAGGGGTTCGGGTGGTTCGTGGCCGCCGATCCGGTCCGCCAGGCGCTGGGGCGGCTCGGAACCATCGAGGACCAGCTGGGTGAGCTCGGGCTGAGCTCCGAGCGCCGCGTGGTGGGCTTCCGCTTCGTGGCGCCCCCACCGCGTGTGCGCCAGGTGCTGGGCGTCGATGCTGTGCTGGAGGTCCGGCGGGTCAACATCGCCGACGGCCAGCCCTTCGCCCGCGTGACCGTCTGGTGCCCGGAGGAGGTCGGCGCCCGGCTGTCACGGGCGGACGTGGAGCGCACGCCGTTCTACGAGCTGGTGGGAGTGCCGATCGGCGGTGCCACCCAGACCATCGGTGCAGCCGCCGCCGGCGCCGCCGACGCCGACCTCCTGGCGGTACCGGTGGGCTCGCCCGTGCTGCGCTGCGAGCGCGTGACCCGGGACATCGAGGATCGACCGTTGCTGGTGTCCGAGCACGTCTTCCCCGCCCACCGCACCGAGTTCGTCGTGGATCTGCCGAGGTTCGAGCCCTCGATGGGACCGTCGGGGTTACGCCTGGTCGAGTGAGGGTCGATCTTGCGGATCGCGCACGACGCAAAGGCCCGGCACCCGACAGGCCGCAGGGCTTCCGACGGAATCGACCCTCCGTGACAGCGAAACGCTCGGGGCGCTGGCACCGGGCTCCTCGACGGGCTCGGATGTGCCGTCGCCGGTGATCACCATGTAGGCGACTCCGAGGGTCAACACCACCACCAGGACGATCAGCACGATGACGGGAGCCGCCGGGGCGCCACCCGAGGCGGGCGCCGGGTCCTTGACTCTCTGTGCCGTCACCCGAGGGGCGGGCGCCGGTTCGCCCGCGTCGGAACCCGCGTGACGGCGCATGCGGGCCTGGCGGGCTCGGTCGAGCGCGGATCCCGTGCGCGTGCGTTCGGTGGCAGGGAAGGCATCGGATCGCGCCGCATCAGAGCCGCCGAGCGAGCGACGTCCACCGGAATCGAAGGACCCGCCGGTCCGGGTTGCCCGCTCGCCCGGTGCTCGTCCGCGGGGAACGATGGGAGGCGCGCCCGGGCCCGGGGCGTCGTCGTCGCGGTAAGCGTCGGGATGCGGCGCCGGCCGTCCCAGCCGGTCGCGCGGCCGTGCAACATCGATCGGCGGTCGCTGGAAGGGTCCCGCCTCGTCGTCGTCCCCTGCCACGGGAGCCTGCCGGAAACCGTTGCCGCGGCCGTTGAGTCCCGCGGGCGGGGGACCGGTGAGCGGCCCCTGTGTGTGCCCGTTGGGCCGGTATCCGTTGGTGGGCGCCCATGTTGCGCCGGTAGCCGCCGGGGGGTGTGGCTCGTCCGGCTGGTACGGGTCGGGCGGCCGGTATGGCTCCGTCGGACGGCGCGGTTCGATCGGCGGGCGCGGCTCGTCCGGCTGGCGCGGCCGGACCGCAGGGCGCGGCTGGACCGCACCGGCCTGGTCGTCATGGCCGGCCGCGGAGGCGGGCCCGGCCAGGTGGCCGAGCCCGGTCGCCCAGTGCCGGCCGGCGTGGCCGTGCGCCGGGTTGGTGAAGTCGGGGGCCGTGTCGCCGAACGGGTGGACGAGTTCGGTCCCCGACGTGCCGGCGGAATCAGGCTGCGATCCGACGTACCCTGGAGGCAGCGCCTCGGGATCCGGCCGGGCGGGGGCGGGCGGTGCCTCGGGCCCCGGAGCCGGGGAGACGGTGGTTGGGCGTTCGGGGTTGCCCAGGTCGAGCACCACCGGCTCCACGACGGCGAGGCCGAGGTTCCGTTGCACGTCCTGGAGGGACCGGGCGAGGTCGAGGACCCGGTGCGGGCGCCTCTCGGCGGCGTGGGCCAGGGCCGGGGCGAGGGCGGCTTCGACGCCGTCGATGTCCTCGCCGGGCCGCACGATCGGTGGCACCTCGATCTGCAGGATGCGCAGCAGCAGCGAGGCGTTGCTGTCGGTGACGTCGGCGGGCTTCTCGTGGGGAGCGCCGCCGGCCAGGAGCGCGTACACCGTGGTCGCCAGCGAGTAGACGTCGGACGCCCGGCTCACCCCGGTGCGCTCCAACACCTCGGGCGGGGCAAAGTAGCGGATCGGGTTGTGGAGCGCCCCGAACCCCGGGAAGTCGCTGAACTCGGCCAGGCCGATGTCGGCCACCAGCGGCTCGCCCTGCGCGCCGAGCACCAGCCGGGCCGGCGACAGGTCGCCATGCACGACGCCGGCCCGGTGGGCGGTCTCGAGTGCCCCCGCGACCAGCACACCGATCCGGAGCGCCTGCGCGATGGGGCGCGGTCCCTCCGTCCTGAGCAGGGTGTCGAGGGTCTCGGGCGGCTGGGGGTCGGTGACCACCCACGGGCGGCCGTCGGCGCCGTGGCCCCAATCGTGGACCGTGAGCACGCTCGGATGAGCGGCCAACCGCCGGGCGCTCGCGGCGGCGCGGTCGAAGCGTCGTCGGGCGTCCTGGTCGGCCAGCGCGGGATAGACCGTGACCGTCACCGGGTGCCCGAGCCGGTCGCTGTGGGCGGTGTAGAGCCTGGACGCCAGGCGCCCCCCGACGGACGTGAGGTCGCGACAATGAGGTACGGATGGCGCGAATGTCCCAGCCATGTCGGAGGGCGACCCTACCCCGGATCGGCCGCCCGCATCAGCGGCCTGGCGGACAACGTCCCCCCGATCTTGTGTTCCCGCGGCACCCTGACGCGCCTCGTGGCCAGCCTCGCGCTCGGGGTCACGCGCTGACCAAGCGGCCGGCCTGGCGCCCCTCGATCCGCCGGACCTCGTCCCGGGGCAGAACGTGCCACACATGGCCAACCGCCTTGGCCCACTGGTCGAGCAGCAGCGCCGAGCGGCGCGAGCCGGTGAGCGCTGCGTGCCGCTCGACCAGCCAGCGCACCTCTTCCTGCGCGGCGGCGTCGGGGCGCACGGCGTCGACCAGGTCGGGGTTGAGCCGGGAGATCAGACGCTCGGCGTCCCTGTCGAACACGAACGCCTGGCCACCGGTCATGCCGGCGCCAAGGTTCCACCCCACCGGGCCGGTGACCATGATCTTGCCCCCGGTCATGTATTCGCAGCAGTGGTCACCGGCGCTCTCGACCACCGCGGTGGCGCCGGAGTTGCGGACGCCGAAGCGCTCGCCCACCCCGCCGGCGATGTAGAGCTCGCCGGCGGTGGCGCCGTACAGGCAGGTGTTGCCGGCCAGGATCGGCAGCTCGGAACGGTCGTTGGCGGGCGGGCGGATCACGACCAAGCCGCCGCCCATGCCCTTGCCCACGTAGTCGTTGGCCTCGCCCGTGAGGTCGAGCTCGACGCCGTGGGTGAGGAACGCGGCGAAGCTCTGCCCGGCCGCGCCGGTGAGCCGCACTCGGGCGGTGCCCCGAGGCGGCAGCTCGCCGTACTCGAGGGCGATGGCGCCCGACAGGGCGGCGCCGATGGCCCGGTCGGCGCTGCGGATCTCGTAGGACAGATCCACGTCGTCGCCGTCCCAGATGGCCCGGAACGCGTCCGCCAGGAGCTGGTCGCCCAGCTCGGCCCGGGGATCCTGGAGCTCCACCCGCTCGACGAAGTGGCGGGGACCAGGGCCGGCGGCGGGCGCCAGCAGCGGCG
Organism: Actinomycetota bacterium; assembly: GCA_046744485.1. Lineage (GTDB taxonomy): Bacteria > Actinomycetota > Acidimicrobiia > Acidimicrobiales > VFJN01 > DASQUK01. The sequence continues at coordinate 14,484 of JBKPHE010000015.1, forward strand.
ACAGGTCCATGGCGTCCGCGCGCTCGTTGCCGGTTGGCCTCTGGCGCAACAGGTCGACCCGGCCGACCGCCTCGTCGACGGAGCGCAGCCCGAGCGTGGCCAGGTAACCCCGCACCTCCTCGGCGATGAACAGGAAGTAGGCGGCGACGCCCTCGGGGGTGCCGGTGAAGTTGGCGCGCAGGTGGGGTCGCTGCGTCGCGACCCCGGGTTTGCAGGTGTCGCGGTGGCAGGCACGGAGCATGATGCAGCCCTCGGCGATCATGGCGGCCGTGCCGAAGCTGTACTCGTCGGCGCCCAGGAGGGCGGCGACGATGACCTGGCGCCCGGTGAGGAAGCCGCCGTCGACCCGGATCCGCACCCGGCTCCGGAGGCCGTTGTCAACCAGTGCCCGCTGGGTGTCGGCCAGGCCCAGCTCCCAGGGCATCCCGGCGTACTTGATCGACGACAGCGGGCTGGCGCCGGTGCCGCCGTTCTGACCGGAGATGTGGATGACGTCGGCCAGCGCCTTGACGCAGCCGGCGGCGATCGTGCCCACGCCGTCCTCGGCCACCAGCTTGACCGAGACCTGCGCGGCGTTGACCTGCTTGAGGTCGTAGATGAGCTGGGCCAGGTCCTCGATCGAGTAGATGTCGTGGTGTGGCGGGGGAGAGATCAGGCCCACGCCGGGTTGGGTGTGTCGCAGCCGGGCGATCTCCGCCGACACCTTGTGGCCGGGAAGCTGGCCCCCCTCGCCGGGCTTGGAACCCTGCGCCATCTTGATCTGCAGCTCGTCGGCGTGGGCCAGGTACTCGGGGGTGACGCCGAAGCGCCCGGAGGCGACCTGCTTGATCTTGGAGTTCTTGTCGTCGCGTCCCTGGCCGCGCGTCCGGTAGCGGTACGGGTCCTCGCCCCCCTCGCCGCAGTTGGACATGGCACCGAGCAGGTTCATGGCCTGGGCGAGCGTCTCGTGCGCTTCCTTGGAGAGCGCGCCGTGCGACATCGCTCCCGTCGAGAAGCGCCGGGCGATCGCCCGGGCCGGCTCGACCTCGTCGACCGGAACCGGCTCCGCGGCCGGGACCAGCTCGAGCAGGTCGTGGAGCTCGATCAGCGCCCGGTCGTTGGCGAGCTTGGCGAAGGCGTCGTAGCGCTCCGACGACTCGGAGCGGATGGCCGCCTGCAGCAGGTGGGCGGTCAGCATCTCCCGCGTCTGCCCGTCGCTCGGTGGCTCCTGCACCAGCGACAGGTCGTTGAGGGCCTGGACCGTGTCCTTGTCCTTGGCGTGGGGCTCGCCGCCCTTGCGCACGCGGAAGAAGCCCGGCGACGCCAGGTCGGGCCGCTCGCCCCAGGCGGCGGCGTGGCGGGAGAGCACGTCCTCGCCCAGGTCGTGCCAGCCCATGCCGCCCACGACGTTGGGAGTGGCGGTGAAGCACACGCCCACGACGTCGGGATCCAGCCCCACGACCTCGAAGATCTGGGCGCCGCGGTAGGAGTCGACGGTGCTGATGCCCATCTTCGACATGATCTTGAGCACGCCGGCCTCGACCGCCGCCTGCAGGTTTCTCTGGGCCTCGGGGCTGGTGAGGTCGCCGTCGTCGGCGCTGTCGGCCTCGGCGGCCACGGTGGCCAGTGCCAAGCGGGGGCAGATGGCGTCGGCGCCGTAGCCCAGCAGGGCCGCGAAGCCGTGCACGTCGAACACGTCGTCGGCCACCACCACCAGCGACGTGCGGGAGCGCTGGCGGGAGTCGCTGAGCGCCTGATGGACAGCACCACACGCCAACAGCGACGGCACCGGCGCCCGTTCGGGCCCGGCATCCTCGCCCTCCAGGACGAGCGTGCCGGCCCCACCCTGCACCGCCGCGACAGCCTCGTCCCGGAGGCGCTCGACCGCCACCTGCAGCCCCGCCGGTCCCTCGGCGACCGGGAAGGTGGCATCGAGGGGGATGACCGGCCAGGGAGCGCGATCCGTGAGCTCCAGCCCGGCCACGCCCGACGGATACAGGAAGAAGGAGGGCAACGTGAGCAGGCGAGCGGCGTCCCGGGATTCGGTGAGCAATGGCAGCCGGGGTCCGAGGATCGTCCGCAGGCTCATGACCAGCCGCTCGCGCAGCGGATCGATGGGCGGGTTGGTCACCTGGGCGAATCGCTGGCGCAGGAAGTGGCTCACGGGCCGGGCGCGGGACGCCAGGTTGGGCAGCGGCGAGTCGTCGCCCATCGAGAAGGTGGGCTCCTTGGCGTCGTCGGCCATGGGACGCACCACCATGGCCAGGTCCTCCTTGGTCAGCCCGTGCATCACCTGGCGCCCCACCAGGTCGTCGGGCACCTCCAGCGCCGGTTCCCCCGGGGACAGGCGGTAGAAGCCGTCGGCGGCCCAGTGACCGTAGGGGGCGGCGGCTGCGATCCGCTCCTTGCAGGCGTGGTCGTCGAGGAAGCCCCGGGTCGGGTCGACGAACAGCATCTGGCCCGGGCCGAGCCGTCCCCGGGTCACCTCGCCGTGCCCGCTCACGTCGATGGCGCCGACCTCGGAGCACACGGCCACGAACCCGTCGTCGCACACCTGGTAGCGCAGCGGGCGCAGGCCGTTGCGGTCGAGGCGGGCGCCCACGCCCACGCCGTCGGTGAAGATCACCCCGGCCGGGCCGTCCCAGGGCTCCATGAGGGCCGAGTGGTAGCGGTAGAAGCCCCGCACCTCGGGCTCGACGTCGCGGACGTTCTCCCACGCCTCGGGCATGACCATGGCCATGACGTGGCGGGGGTCGCGTCCCGCCCGCATGAGCAGCTCGACGATGGCGTCGAGCTTTCCCGAGTCGGAGTCCTGGGGGTCGAGCACCGGGAAGAACAGCTCCTCGTCACCGAGGCCGGCGGGCTCGGTGCCCAGGCCGGCGCGACCCCGCATGCGGTGCTCGTTGCCCCACAGGGCGTTGATCTCGCCGTTGTGGCAGAGCGTCCGGTACGGCTGGGCGCGTTCCCATGTCGGCAACGTGTTGGTGGAGAAGCGCTGGTGGAAGATCGCGAACGGCGCTCCGAAGCGCTCGTCGGCCAGGTCGGGATAGAAGTCGGCCAGGGCATCGGCGGGGGCCAGGCCCTTGTAGACCATCGTGCGGAACGAGCACGACGCCACGTACGTGCCGCTGGTGGTGCGCTCGATGCGCCGGCGGAGGCGCAGTGCCCGGCGCTCCACGTCGGCCCGGTTGGGGCCGCCCCGGCTGCGGAACAGAACCTGCACGATGTGCGGTGCCGTGGCGAGAGCCAGCTCCCCGAGCGCCCTGACGTCGAGCGGCGGCTCCCGCCAGCCGACGACGTCCAGCCGCTCGGCGTCGGCTGCGGCCTCGACCGCGGGCCGCGGGTCGTCACCCCGCACGAACAGCACCGTCACCCCGGTGTCGTCACCGAACAGCGCCCGCGGGATGGGCACCAGGAGCCCCGCCCCGTCGGCCGTCCGGGCGTCGGCGGCGACCGCCCCCCGGTGCTTGACGCACGCCAACCCGTCGAGCGCAGCGGCCACGATGGCTCGCGACGAGCGGCCCCTGGCATCGGCCACGAAGCCGATGCCGCAGGCGTCGAGCTCACGGGTCGTGGGGGAGAGCAACGCGGGCACCTCCTGCCGGGTCGGGACGCCAGCGACCGAGAATGCTCGGGCCGGCTGGTCGGGGACGTCTGATCCGCTCGTCGCTGAAGCGAAGCGGGCGCCGTTGCCCGAAGTCCCCACGAAGGGTCGGCTCAGGTTAGCGGATCGCTCCGGGGCGACTGCGAACCCATTCGGGCGACAACGGCGCCGGCGGGACTGCCCCGACGCACGGTCTCAAGGAAGGCGCTTGAGCACTTCCAGCAGGCCCAGGCTGACGGGTGACTGGTGGTGGGAGCGCTGCGGCGCCCCCGGCTCCTCGCGGTGGGCCAGGAACCAGTCGTACGACTCGATCACGGCGGACGCGTTGGAGTGGTGAGGCTCCCAGCCGAGCTCGGTCCTGGCCTTGGTGGTGTCGAACCACAGGGACTCGGCGTAGAGCAGCCAGTGATACGGGGCGAACGGCGCCACGCCCATCCTCGACAGCGTCCGCATCGCGGCCCGGGCGGCGCCCGCCGGCAGGGACCGCACCCGGGACCCCGTGCCTGCGTGCTCGACCAGCGCCTGCAGGGTCTCGCGCATGGTGCCGAACTCCCCGGCGCCGATGTTGTAGACCGCGGGCTTCTCGCGGTCGGCGGCCCGCAGGCAGGCGTCTGCGAGGTCGTTGGCGTGGACGAACTGGTAGCGGTTGTCCCCCGGGCCCAGCACGTACACCGGGGCGCCCTCGGCGACGAACTCGAACAGGACGGCCATGATGCCGAGGCGCCCGTGTCCGAGGATCGTCCGGGGGCGGACGATGGTGACGTCGACCCCCGTCTCGGCGGCGTCGCGGCACAGGAGCTCCGCCTCGAGCTTGGCCTTGCCGTAGGCCTCGAGCGGCCGGCCGGGCGTGTCCTCGGTGACCGGGTTTTGCTCGGGGATTCCGAAGATGGCACTCGACGAGGTGTGCACCACCTTGGCCACCCCGCAGTCGCGTGCAGCCAGGAGCACGTTGGCGGTGCCCGTGACGTTGACCGACCAGAACAGGTCCCGGTCCCGCGCCAGCGGCACCTGGGCGACGTTGTGCAGCACGACGTCCGCCCCGGTGCAGGCGGCGGTGACCGCAGCCCGGTCCCGCACGTCGCCGGCCATGTACTCGGTGCCGGCGCCGGGCGCCGGCGGGTTGAGGTCGAAGATGCGGACCCGGTCACCACGCTCGACGGCCATGCCGGCGAGGATCGAGCCGAAGTAGCCGCTGCCCCCGGTGACGAGGACGGTCCGAGTCATCGGGGCCTCCTCGGGTGCGCGAGCACTACAGCCGTTCCCCGTGCTCGAGGCACCAGCGGATGCTGGCTCGCATGCCCTCCTCCAGCCCCACGGTGGGCTCGTACCCGAGCTCCACCCGGGCCCGGGTGATGTCACAGGCGATCGTGTGGTTGAGCTCGCCCAGCACGTGCAGGGCCTGGGAGTAGCGCCCGCGGCCCTGGAGCAGGGCATCCGCCATCTCCGCCGCCCGGGCCGCCAGGCGGGGCAGGGGCACCCGCTCGGGACCGGACACGTCCAGCCCCTCGGCGGCCAGCGCCCGGCGCACCGTGGCGAGGATCTCGCGGAGCTCGTAGGGCCCGGCGTCGGCGACCCAGTAGGCGTTACCAGCCGCCTTGGCGGACACCTCGGCTCGCAGCAGGCCCTGCACGAGGTTGTCGGTGTAGACCATCGATCGCTTCTGGGAGCCGTCGCCCACCAGGGGGAAGCGGCCCTTGCGGATGGCGGTGAAGAACCGGCTCTGCCGGGGCGGTTGGTACGGGCCGTAGAACCACGGCGCCCGCACCGTCACGGTGCCGAGGTCGCCGCGGTCGTGAGCCTGCTTGACCAGCTGCTCCGCCTCCTGCTTGGAGCGGCCGTAGCCCAGGTAGGGGTCGTAGGGGGACTCCTCGGTGAAAACGTCGTCGGGCCCGGGATTCACGCCGAACGGCGAGTTGGACGACACGTGCACGAAGCGGGCGGCGCCGGCGCGGCGCGCCCGGTCCAGCATGAGCTGGGTACCGCCCACGTTGACATCGAACAACTCGCGGACGGCCTTGCGGGGATGGATGACGGCGGCGGCGTGGAACACCACGGCCTCGGGGCCGACACGGTCGAACAGTCGGTCCACGGTGGCCGGGTCCCGCACGTCGCCGGTCACCATCTCGATGGTGGGCGAGACCAGCTCGAGCGGTGCCGCCTCGGCGGGCACCGGCACCAGGCACCGCACCCGCTCGCGGCTCCGGGCGAGCGTGCGGACCAGGTTCTGTCCCAGCCAGCCCGATGCGCCGGTGACCACCGCGACCGGCGCCGGGGCGCCGGTGGGCACCGATGGCGCGCTCACGACGCCAGGAACTCGTCGCAGTTGCGGGCGGCGATGGCCATGATCGCCGCCTGCGGGTTGACGCCCGGAGCGTCGGGGAGCAGCGACGCGTCGTTGACCCGCAGGTTGCGATGGCCCCACACGCGCCCGAAGCTGTCGGCCCCTGTGCGTTGGCGGTCCTCGCCCATGCGCACCGTCGAGGTGAGGTGCACGGTCATGACGTTGGCGCGGCTGCGGGTGAGGGCATCCCACCACGCACCCAGCCCTTCGACGCGGCGCACCACCGGTCCCCCCAGGATCGAGGGGTGCAGCTCGGTGGCGCCCGCCGCCAGCAGCAGCTCGCCCAGGTGGACGATGCCCCGGGCGAGCCGGCTCAGGTCGCCGTCGGTGAGCTTGTAGGTCACGACCGGCGACGCCAGCCCCGGGACCGCCAGGACCCGTCCGCTGCCCTCGCTGCGGATGGCGGCGTAGTAGACGGAGACGTTCTCCCAGTCGGCCATCGCGTCGTCGAACGGCAGTCCGGTGTCGGCCAGCGCCATCGCGATGTGGCCGCGGCGGCTGGCCGAGCCGCCGATGGTCAGGCTGGGCGCGAACTCGGTGACGCGATGCATGGGGACGTCGCCGTGGTCGATCGGGTGGGGGAACCGGGCGGCGATCTTGACCGTCGGGTGCATCTTGAGCCCGTTCCCGGCGTTGCGCCGGATGCCGCTGCGCTGCAGGAGGGCCGGTGTCTCGACGGCGCCGGCGCACACGAAGACGTGGTCGGCACGGATCGTGAGCCGCTCGACGGCGCCGCCGGCGTGGCGCCGCCGCGCCCGCACGCCGACGACCCGGTCGCCGTCGCGCAGCAGCCGCTGAACGCGGCAGTCGGCGACGATCCTCGCCCCCGCATCCACCGCACGGGGGAGCATCGTGCGCGACATCGTCTGCTTGATGCCCCGTCCGGCGGCGTCGTAGCGGAACACCCGGGCGAACTCGACGTGTCGCCAGCCGAGCTTGGTCGCCCCTCGCTCGAGCATCGCCGAAGACGGCGGCGGCGCGCCCGGCAGGGTCGACACGCCGAGGTCCTGCTCGACGCGATCGGCGTGGCGGCCGAGTTCCGCCGGCGTGAACGCGTCGATGCCGTAGCGCACCGCCCAGTCGACCGCCAGGGCGTCCGGCAGGCGGTGGTAGAGCCCGCTGTTCACCTCGGTGCTGCCCCCCACGCAGCGACCCTCGGCGTAGGCGATGTTGGGGTTACCGAGCGCCAAGGATGCGCCGTGGTGCCGGTACTTCGCCACCATCTCATCGAGGGAGAAGGGCTCGTGGGCGTCGGCATCCACCCAGGGACCCTCCTCGACCACCGTCACCTGGCGTCCGGCGTCGGCGAGGCGGGCCGCGGTGATGCCGCCCCCGGCCCCGGAGCCGATCACGAGGATCTCGGTGTCGAGGGTCCCCATCAGGCCGCCCGGGTCGTTGCCAGCTCGTTCTCGGCGAAGGTCACCAGCGACTTCATGGCGCGCACGTACTGGCGGACGACGCCGATGGGCCCGGTCTCCCACGACCGCAGGCGCGCCAGCAGCGCGTCGTCACCGTCGAGGCGGCCGAGGGCGCGGAGCGCTGCCGCGTAGCTGCCGAGCACGATCGATTCCCCCGCCAACCCCAGCCGCAGGTGCTCGGGCTTGTCGCGCAGCGAGCCGTCGACGAACGCCTCCACCGACGACCGCACCCCGGGATCGTCGGACCCGACGAGAGCCGCCACGACCTCGCGCTCGAACCAGAGCATGGAGGGAGAGCCTACGAGATCGCCACATCCGGGGTTTCCTTCGCGGGAATGGTCATTGGAACGACCACTCCCGCGAACAGAACGCGTGGGTCTACTCCGGCCAGCGGCGGCGCTGGCGGCGGCGCTGGCCGCTGCGGTCGCCGAGCGCCCAGGCGCGGCGCCAGGCCGGGGCCGACGGCCCCGTAAGTGCCGGTGATGCGCGGGCGTGGGCGCGGCGCCGAGCCGACCACCAGTCGGTCGTGGCC
>JBKPHE010000243.1:0-9821 GCA_046744485.1 Actinomycetota bacterium
TCGGACCACTGCGATACCAGGGTTGCCGCCACGAAGCCGAGACACACGAGGGCCAGCACCGCCCCCACCACGGCCGGCAGTCTGATCCACCGGTGGCGCCTCGCCGGTGGATCTGCCGCCCGGAGGGGAGGTTCACGGGCCGTGCCCAGCACCGGACCAGTCTGGTCGAAGGGTGGCCGTGGGGCCGCAGTCAGGCGGCGTCCACGCGGGCCTCAGGCGTTGACACCGGGACCGGCGCCGGCCGTTGGACGGGGCGGCGGCGCAGGAACAGCCACGTCACGGGCGCCACGAAGGCCATCCAGGCCACCACCTGCTCCAGGGAGGGGCGGGGATCCCAGCCGAACATTGCGGCCAGGAACTTGCCCTCCTCGGTTTGCTGGGTCAGCCAACGGTAGGCGGTGAGGTCGTAGACGCCGTTGAGGTTGAACGATCCGAGGTCCCCCGAGGTCTGCAGGAAGAGCACGGTCTTCGCGACCAGGCCGGCGGCGAAGACGATGAGCACCAGGCCGGTCACGGTGAAGAACGCCTTCATGGGCATCGACCGTCCGCCCCAATAGACGACGTAGGCGAGCAGCGACGCCAGCACCAGCCCGCCGAGGGCTCCGACGATGACCGCGCCGCCCGACTCGTCCGTGCCGGCGGCGATGAGGAACAACGCCGCCTCGATGCCCTCGCGCAGCACCGCCACCAGCGCCACGGCCACGATGGCGCGACGGGTGTTGTCCGACCGGACGGCGGCGTCGACCTTGTGCTCGAGGTCCCCCTTGATCAGCCGGCTCTGGCGGCGCATCCAGAAGACCATCCACGTGAGCACGACCGCCGCCACGGCCGAGATGGCGGCGAAGGCGCGGAGCCTGGCATCGCCCTCCAGCGACCCGACACCGAGGCGGACGACGATGCCGACGGCGAACGCCGCGGCCGTGGCCAGCGCCACCCCTTGCCAGACTGAGCGGGCCAGGTCGAGGCGACCGATGCGACGCAGGTAGGCAAAGACGATCGCCACAACGAGGGCCGCTTCGAAACCCTCACGAAGCATGATCAGCAGGGCGGCTTCCATATGTTCAGGAAACCTATCATCGGCCCGGGTGGGATCGCCCGGTGGCCCCGCGGCGCCGGCCGTCAGCCGAAGCGGCGCATGTGGACGTTGAGCACCAGCCCCACCGCCAGCCACGACGCCACCACCGACGACCCGCCGTAGCTCATGAACGGCAGGGTGATGCCGGTGATCGGCATGATCCCCATGGTCATGCCCACGTTCTGGAAGACCTGGAAGACCAGCAACGACAGCACGCCGCCGCAAATGAGCGTACCCAGCCGGTCGTGGGCGATCTGCGCCGTGCGCAGGATGCGCACGCACATCAGCGCGAACAGGGCCAGGAGCGTCGCCGATCCGGCGAAGCCCAGCTCCTCGCCCAGCGCGGTGAAGATGAAGTCCGTGTGCTGCTCGGGCACGAATCCCAGGCGGGTCTGCGTCCCCTCGAACAGTCCCTTGCCCGACGCGGCGCCGGAGGCGATCGCCGCCTTCGACTGGTCGAGGTTGTAGGTCTCCGCCTCCAGGCCCTGGTCTTGGTCGAGGAACTCGGTGAGCCGATCGCGCTGGTAGTCCTCCAGCAGGTCCGAGTTGAGCACACCGACGATCGCGACCACACCGAAGGCCGTCAGCACCACGATGTGCCGCACCCGGGCGCCCCCCACGAACACCATGCCGGTGATGATGGCGACGAACACCAGCGCCGTCCCGAGGTCGGGCTGGGCCAGGATCAGCGCGACGGGCACGGCGCACAGTGCCAGGCCGAGTCCCAGCCGCCGGACCGAGAGCGGTGGCTCGAGGCGGGCCAGGAGGGCCGCCAACGCGAAGATCGTCCCCACCTTGGCGAGCTCGGCCGGCTGGCGCTGGAACGGGCCGAGCTGGAACCACGCCTGCGTGCCACGCCGTTCGGTCCCCAGCGGCGACAGCACCAGACCGAGCGCCAGCACCATGGCGAGGTACGGGAGCCACGCGAAGTCCCGCAAGCGCCGGTAGTCGACGAGCGTGACCAGCACCATCCCGACGACGCCGATGCCGATGAACAGCACCTGCCGGCGGAGGTACGACAGGTCGTAGGCGTCGGGGTCGGTCCCCCGGGTCGACGACAGGATCATCAGCGCGCCGAGCGCGGACACGGCCGCGGCGCAGCCCAGCAGCACGAGATCGACATGCTTCCAGGCGGCCGGAGCCCGGGGATGGAACAGGCTGTCGTCCCGCCTCCGCCCGCGACCCATCCCCGGCGCGCCCAACAGCCGTTCGCGCGCCGGGATGCGTCCGAGGTCGAGCGTGCCCCTGGCCATCAGTGAAGGCCGATCCCGTCGGCTGTTCGCTGCCGGCGCCCGTTCATCAGTGCTGCTCCGGTGATCCGCGACATCGGCATTCAGTCGTAAGCCCCCTGGCCGCCGCCGGTGAGGCCGCCGCCCTCGAGGTTGACCGGCAGCCCGTTGGGGGTGGCGACGGGCTTGGGCGTGAGGCCGGACAGCACCTCGAAGATGCGCCGCACGACCGGCGCGGCCGACGTGGCGCCGAAGCCGGACTCCTCGAGGACCGCCGTCACCTGGTACCGCGGCGCAAACACCGGCCCGAACGCGGAGAACAGGGCCGTGTCGGCCTTGTTGTCGACCTGAGCGGTGCCGGTCTTCCCCGCGATCGGGAACGCGTCGAGCGGGAAGCCGGCGAACGCCCGCGCGGCCGTACCCCGCACCGGGACGCCGGCCAGCCCGTCCAGCAGTGCCTGGCGCTCGGGGGGCGTCATCTCGACCCGCCCGGCGGCCTGGGGCTGGAACTCCTGGGTCACCTTGCCGGTCTGATACGCCTGGGCGCGCAACGCGATCTGTGGGACGTAGCGCGTGCCGCCGTTGGCGAAGGTCGCGTAGCCGTTCGCGAGCTGCAGGGGCGTCACCAGCACGTCGCCCTGGCCGACGCCCACGTTGACGCTGTCGCCGGTGCGCCACACGGGGTCGTTGCAGTTGGTGGCCTTGCAGAACTCGCGCCTCCAGGTGGGCCCGGGGATCCGTCCCGGCCGCTCGCCCGTCAGCGCCACGCCCGTCTCGTCCCCGATCCCCCACGGCGCCAGCAAGCCCTGCAGGCCCTCGTCCCCGAAGCGCTGGCGCTGCAGCCAGAATTGGGCGCCCACGCTGTAGAAGAAGGCGTCGGACGACACCGTGAGCGCCTCGCTGATGGTGACCGATCCGTGCGCCGCCCCGCCGGCATTGCTGCGATAGCACTTGAGCCCGGTGCAACCCGGGATCAGGTAGCCGCCGCCATCGTGGAACACGGTGTCCGGCGCCATGAGGCCGGAATGGAGCGCGGCGTAGCCCATGAACAGCTTGTAGGTGGAACCCGCCGCCCACTGGCCCTGGATCGCCCAGTTGTTCAACGGCTGGCCGTTGACCGGGTCGTTGAGGAACTTCCACTCGTTGGCGTCGATGCCGTCGACGAAGGCACTGGGGTCGTAGGTCGGGTAGGACGCCAGGGCCAACAACTGGCCGTTGTTGGGATCCTCGACGACCGTGGCGCCGGTGGTGGCGTTGTTCGGCGGGTTGCCGTTCCTCGGCGGGCGGGCCCGGGCGTCGGCCAGTCCCTGCTGCAGCGCCTGCTCGGCCAGAGCCTGGAGATCGATGTCGATGGAAAGCACCAGGTCGTCGCCCGGCCGCGGCTCCCGATCGCTGATGACCCGCACGGGGTCGCCCTCGGCGTCGACCTCGATGCGCCGAATGCCGGGCGTGCCCCGCAGGTACGGCTCGAAGGTGCGCTCGACGCCGGCCTTCCCGATGTGGTCGTTGAGCGTGTACGGCTTGGCGGTGTCGCCGGCCGCCTGGAGGTACGTCAGCTCCTCGTCGGCGATCTGCCCCACGTAGCCGAGCGTTTGGGCCGCAAGCGTGCCGTACGGATAATGGCGGACGGCGGTGCGCTCGACCACCACGGAGGGGAACTCGTCGGCGTGCTCGTCGAGATAGATCTTGAGCGCCTCGGGGACGTCGGTGGCCACGGGCACCGGGGCGTAGCGGCTGTAACGCCTGTCGCCGAGCCGCTGGGTGATCTCCTCGGGGGTGATGGGGTGGCCCGCGGCGGTCAGCTCGGCGGCGATCCGCTGCAGCAGCGCCGCCTGGGCGGTTCGGGTGAGATCGCCGAACGCGTTCCGGTCGATCCCCACCACCACCGCCACCCGGTTGTCGACGAGCACCTTGCCGTTGCGATCGAGGATCCTCCCTCGGGGCGCCTCGACCTGGACGATCCGGACCCGGTTGGCCTCGGCCTGCAGCTGATAGTCGGACGAGCCGACCACCTGCAGGTCGTACAGGCGGGCGAACAGCGACGCGAACAGCGCCGTGGCGACCACGGCCATCATCGACAACCGCAACCGCGGCACCTTGGTGCCGCCACCACCGCCGTTGGCACCGAAGCCGTTGCCGCTCACCTCAGGATCACCTCGAACCGGTCGGGCTCGGTGGGCCCGTGCACCCAGCGCATGACCGCCATCGCGGGCAGCACCAACGCCGCGTTCCACAGCGCGACCGCGGCGGTGATGGCCGGCACGTCTCCCCAGGGATAAGGCGTACCGATGAGGTGCCCGACTCCGGTGTAGAACGCGGTCGCCACCAGGGCCGCTACCGGGGCGACGGCCAGCGGCCACCATCCGTTGGGCCGGAACAGCACGCCGCAGACGAGGCCCACGCCGTAGCCGACCACGGCGTACGTCAGCGCCGAGAGCCCGAACGGGCTGTCGAGCACCAGGTCGAACATCAGCCCGGCGAAGAAGCCGTAGGTGGCGCCCCGGTCCGGTCCACCGGTGAGCGCCGCCGCCACCGTCACCACCAGCATCAGGTCGCCGACGGCCCCGACGATCCGCAAGTCGGCGACGATCGCGATCTGCGCCACGAGCGCCACGACTAGCACGATGGCGCCCCGCAGCGGTGTCAGGCGGCGGGCGCCCAGCACTGCCTCAGCCCCCGTCCGTCCAGAGCATGACGGTCAGGTACGAGAGCTGGTCGACGTCGACAACGGGATCGACGTCGAGATCGAGTGCCAGTCCCCCCGACCCCTGACGCGACGACGCCACCGTGCCCACCGGGATTCCGGGTGGGTAGGCGCTGCGGTCCACGCCGCTGGTCACCACACCGGTCCCCTTGGGCACCTTGGCACTGGGACTGATCGCCGAGTCGACCGACAGCGGGTCGCCGCGCCCCTGTCCCCGCGCCGTGCCCAGGTCGCCGGTGGTGGACAGGCGCACGCCGACCCGGAAGTCGGGATCGGTCAGCAGCTCGACCGTGGACCTTCCCCCGGTTGCCTGGCTCACACGGCCGACCAGGCCGGCTCCCGTCACCACCGGCATGCCGACGGCGATCCCGTCGTCCGTGCCCTTGTCGATCTCGATTGCGTGGCTGAAGTTGGAGCGTGGCCCCGATACGACCCGTGCCGTGGCCGTCTTCACGTTGCCCGCCCAGGGCAGGTCCAGCGATGCGGACAGCTCGGCGAGCTGCTGCTCGGCGTCGGAGGCCCGCACACCCTCGGCCTCGGCCGCCTCGACCTGGGCTCGCAGCTCGTCGTTCTCGCGCTGGAGGTCGTCGTAGTCGGTCACGCCGTGCCAGGCATTGCGCACCGGCGCGGTGACCGTGTCGACCGCGCCCTCGACCGGGCCGATCACCACCGACGCGCCCTCGCGTACCTCGCGGACGACGGGCGCGTCCCGCAGCCCGACGGTCAACAGCGTGACCGACGCCAGGACGAGGACGGCGAACCGGGTGCGCGATCCGGTCGGGGGAGAAATCGCCATAGGGGTCAGTAACCGGACGACGAGAACAGGACGCTCTTGAGGGCGTCGAACTCCTCCAGCGACTGCCCGGAACCAACGGCCACGGCGTGGAGCGGGTTGGGGGCGATGACGATGGGCATGCCGGTCTCGTGGTGCAGCCGGGCGTCCAGCCCGTTGAGGAGGGCGCCGCCGCCGGCGAGGCAGATGCCCTTGTCCATGATGTCGGCCGCCAGCTCGGGCGGCGTCTTGTCGAGCGTCACCTTCACGGCGTCGATGATGGCGGACACCGGTTCCTCGATGGCCTCACGGACCTCGTCGGTGGTGGTGACGATCGTCTTGGGCAGCCCGGTCATGAGGTCGCGGCCACGGATCTCGGCCTGCAGCTCCTCGAGCAGCGGCCACGCCGAGCCGAGGGCGATCTTCACCTCCTCGGCGGTCCGCTGACCGATGGCCAGGCCGTACTCCTTCTTGACGAAGTTGACAATCGCCTGGTCGACCTCGTCGCCGGCCACCCGGATCGACTGGCTGGTGACGATGCCCCCCAGCGAGATGACCGCCACCTCGCTCGTGCCGCCGCCGATGTCGACGATCATGTTGCCGGTCGGCTCCTGGACGGGCAGTCCGGCGCCGATGGCCGCGGCCATCGGCTCCTCGATGATGTAGGCCGGTTTGCGGGCCCCGGCGTACTCGGCCGCCTCCTGCACCGCCCGCTGCTCGACGCCCGTGATGCCGGAGGGCACGCAGATCACCATGCGGGGCTTGCCCCAACGTCGGTTGTGGGCCTTGCGGATGAAGTAGCTGAGCATCTTCTCGCAGATCTCGAAGTCCGCGATGACGCCGTCCTTGAGTGGCCGGATCGCCTCGATGTGGCTCGGCGTGCGGCCGACCATCCGCTTGGCCTCGATGCCCACCGCCACCGGACGACCGTCGCGCACGTTGACAGCGATGACCGATGGCTCGTTCAGCACGATCCCCTTGCCGCGCACGTAGATCACCGTGTTTGCGGTGCCGAGGTCGACCGCCATGTCTCGACCCGTCAGCGCAGAAAAGAAGTTGTCGGGCATGGGCTCGCGGTCCTTCCGCCCTCGTCGGCTCGACACGGAAGCTCGACGTAGGTTAACGAACCCCCATCCGCCAGCGAGCGACCCCCTGTTGCGATCGCGTCGCACTTTCAGCATGAAGTGCCCGGGTCCTCCTGGAGCGCCACGAGCTCCTCCAGCGGAGCGGCGCGGTCACGCGCGATTCCTAGGCCAGTCCCGGGAACCACAGCGCGATCTCGCGCGCTGCGGACTCGTGCCCGTCGCTGGCGTGCACCAGGTTCTCGGTGGTGATGGTGGCGAAGTCGCCCCGGATGGAACCCGGCTCGGCGTCCTCGACCTTGGTGGCGCCCACCACCTTCCGCGCCAGCAGGTAGGTGTTCTCGTCGGGACCCTCGACCACCATGGCGAACACCGGCGAGCGGATGACGAAGCTGACCAGGTCGCCGTAGAACGACTTGCCCTGGTGTTCGGCGTAGTGCCGCTCCGCGAACGCCTCGTCGACCTGGCGGAGCTCCGCGGCCACCAGCGTGAGGCCCTTGCGCTCGAGCCTGCCGACGACCTCGCCCACCAGGCCGCGCTCGACGGCGTCGGGCTTGCACATGACGAAGGTGCGGTTCTTCACCGGGCGGAGGGTAGGGGCCGACCGGGCGGTCGTGAAACCCAGCGTGCCGAGCCCCATCGCCTCGGGAATCCAGGGCAGCAGCGGCGGCCCGCCGGCGGGCACCCGACCGCTCCGGCGGGCACAGCCGGCTGCGCCCGCGGTCAGTCGAGCAGTCCCAGGCGTCGGCACGCCGTCCGGGCTGCGCCCACCGTGTACAGCGACCCGGTGACCAGCACCAGTCCGCCGCCGCCGGTGCCGTCCGCTCCACTTCCTGCCTCCGCGGCGCGCCAGGCCCGCTCGAGCGCCTCCCCGACATCGGGCACCGCTTCGGCCCGGACACCTCGCCCCGCGACGACCTTGGCCAGCTCGTCGGCCGCGATCCCCCGCGGCGACGGCGGCGTGCAGGTGACCACCTCGTCGCCGGCGCGCACACCGAAGGCATCGAGCATCTCGTCGACGTCGCGCCCGCCGAGCAGGCCCAACACCCAGTACCGCGTCCCCGCCACGTCGAACTCGTCGGCGAGTGTCGCAGCCGCCGCCCGGGCGCCGTCGGGATTGTGTGCACCGTCGAGCACCAGCAGCGGCGCCCGGTGCACCACCTCGAACCGTCCCGGCAGGCGCAGTTCCCGGAACGCCTCCGCCACCACGTCGGGCGCCAAGGGCCGGCCGAAGAACGCCTCCACGGCCGCAACGGCGGCCGCGGCGTTGTCGGCCTGATGGGCGCCATGGATCGGCAGGAACACCTCCTCGAGCACGCCGTTGGGCGTCCGCATGTCGACGACGTGGCCGCCCAGGGCCAGCCGGTCTGCGATCACGCCGAAGTCCCGGTCCCGCAGCCACACGTCGGCCGGTCCCTCGGCCTCGAACAGCGGGCGCAGCGCCGGGTCCGGCTCACCGAGGACCAGGTGGCTGCCGGGCTTGACGATGCCCGCCTTCTCCTCGGCGACGCGCCGCCTCCAGTCGCCGTGCCCGTTGGTGTGGTCCTTGCCCACGTTGGTGACCACCGCCACCTGGCCGTCCGCCACGTTGGTGGCGTCCCAGCGCCCGAGCAGGCCCACCTCGACGGCGGCCACGTCCACGGCCACCTCGCTGAACCAGGCGAAGCCCGCGGCCGTGAGGAGCTCGAAGTACGACGGCCGCTCCTCGAAGAACCGCTGGTTCTCCAGCGACTCGAGCTCGCCCATGACTCGGGCGAGCTCCTCGGGCTCGATCGGCTCGCCGTTGCGGGCGATCCGCTCGGTGACGTGCTCGAGGTGGGGGCTCGTATAGCTGCCGACGGAGAGCTCGTGGGCGGCCAGCAGCGCCGTGATCATGCGAGCGGTCGAGCCCTTGCCGTTGGTGCCCGTCAGGTGGATGACCGGATAGTCGTTCTGGGGGTCGCCCAGCACCTCGACCACGCGCCGCATCCGGTCGAGCGACAGCCCTTCGACGTGGCCGGCCGAGATGGCCGCCGTCTTCTCGAGGTTGATGTGGTCGTCGAGGTAGGCCTGGGCCGCTTCGAAATCCATGTGGGAACTCACGTCATCCCGGGCGACGTCGCCCCATCCCCCGCTCTCGGCGCCTCCGGCGCCCGGCCGCTCGGGCCGGGGCCTGGCCTTCGCTCGGCCTCAGGGTCGAAGTCCAAGAAGGTCGGACCGGCGCCGTCAGGATGCGGCGCGACGCGGCCGCTGCCTCGGGGCCTCGGCCCGCGGCACGAGGGTCGGGTTGACCCGCTCCAGCACCACCGCCCGGTCGATCACGCACTTGCCCACGTCACTGCGGCTGGGCAGCTCGTACATGAGGTTGAGAAGCACCTCTTCGAGGATGGCCCGCAGGCCGCGGGCGCCGGTCCCCCGCAACAACGCCTGCTCGGCGATGGCCTCCAAGGCGTCGTCGGCGAACTCCAGTTCGACATCCTCGAACTCGAAGATCTTGCGGTACTGCTTGATGAGGGCGTTCTTCGGCTCGCCCAGGATGCGAACGAGCGCCTCCTGGTCGAGGCTCGACACCGCGCCGATGACCGACAGGCGGCCGACGAACTCGGGGATCAGCCCGAACTTGAGCAGGTCCTCGGGCTGCACCTGCTCGAGCAACACGCCGAGGTCCTTGTCGTCGTAGCGACTCACGTCGGCGGTGAAGCCCACGCCGTTGCGGCCGATCCGGCTCTCGATGATCTTCTCCAGCCCGGCGAACGCCCCACCACAGATGAAGAGGATGTTCGTGGTGTCGATCTGGATGAACTCCTGGTGGGGGTGCTTGCGACCCCCCTGCGGCGGCACCGACGCCGAGGTGCCCTCCAGGATCTTGAGCAGCGCCTGCTGCACGCCCTCGCCAGAGACGTCGCGGGTGATCGACGGGTTCTCGCTCTTGCGGGCGATCTTGTCGATCTCGTCGATGTAGATGATGCCGGTCTCGGCC
>JBKPHE010000225.1:0-11565 GCA_046744485.1 Actinomycetota bacterium
CGGCGGCCTGACACGCGAGTCGCGCGACCGGCCGCACAGGTGGGCGGCGCGGGTGGCGGGGGATAGGGCGGCCGCGAGCCGCCGACCATCGCCTCGCCCGCAGCCGGCGCCGGGGCTACGGGGGCCGGGGCATCGGGACCCCGGTCGGGGCCGATCTCGATGCCCCCCTCGCGGCGGGGGGCCGCCGGCGCCTGCGGCACGTCGCCGCCATTGGCGGCCACCTTGATGAGCCGGGTCACCTCGGCGCCGTCGATCGTCTCGTGCTCCAGCAGCGCCCGGGCCACCAGGTCGAGGCCCTTGCGGTGCTGGCGCAGCGTCTCGCGGCAGCGCTCCTCCTGCACCCGCAGGATGCGCTCGGTCTCCTCGTCGATCACCCGGGCGGTCTCGTCGGAGTAGTCGCGGGTGTGGATCAGGTCCTCGCCCAGGAACACCTGGCCCGACGAACCCCAGGCCATCGGGCCCACCCGAGACGACATGCCCCACTCGCTGACCATCTTCCGGGCGAGCTCGGTGGAGCCGACCAGGTCGTTGTTGGCGCCGGTGGAGATGACGCCGAACACCAGCTCCTCGGCCACGCGGCCGCCCATGCGGACGACCAGGCTGTCCTCGATGTAGTCCTGCCGGTAGATGTGTTTCTCGTCGACCGGCAGCTGCTGGGTCACGCCCAGGGCCATGCCGATGGGCAGGATCGTCACCTTGTGCACGGGGTCGGCGTTGGGCAGCACCGCGGCGCACACGGCGTGGCCCGCCTCGTGGTAGGCGATGACCTCCTTCTCGGCCTCGGACAATGCCATCGAGTCGCGCCGCTGGCCCATGAGCACCCGGTCGCGCGCCTGCTCGAAGTCGGTGTTGCGGATCTCGTCGGAGCCGTCGCGCACGGCGAACAGCGCCGCCTCGTTGACCAGGTTGGCCAGGTCGGCGCCGCTCATCCCCGGCGTGCCCCGGGCCACGACGTCGAGGTCGATGTCGGCGGCCAGCCGCTTCGACTTGCAATGGACGTCGAGGATCGCCCGACGCTCGTCGATCTCAGGCAGCGGCACCACCACCTGGCGGTCGAACCGGCCGGGGCGCAGCAGGGCGGGATCGAGGATGTCGGGCCGGTTGGTGGCGGCCATCATCACGATGCCCTCGGTGGCCTCGAAGCCGTCCATCTCCGACAGCATCTGGTTGAGGGTCTGCTCGCGCTCGTCGTGCCCGCCGCCGAGCCCGGCGCCCCGCTTGCGGCCGATCGAGTCGATCTCGTCGACGAAGATGATGGCCCGGCCCAGCTTGCGGGCGTTCTGGAACAGGTCCCGCACGCGGCTGGCGCCGACGCCCACGAACATCTCCATGAAGTCGGAGCCGGTGACCGACAGGAACGGCACGCCTGCCTCACCGGCGACGGCGCGGGCGATGAGCGTCTTGCCGGTGCCGGGCGGGCCCACCAGCAGCACGCCCTTTGGGATGCGGGCGCCGATCTCGGCGAAGCGCTCGGGGTGCTTCAGGAAGTCGACGACCTCGGTGATCTCCTGCTTGACGCCCTCGTAGCCGGCGACGTCGGCGAAGGTCGTGCCCGGTCGCTCGGTCGTGTACGTCTTGGCCCGGCTGCGGCCGATGGACATGATGCCGCCCATCTGGCTCGCCGCTCTCCGTTGCATCAACCAGAAGATGCCGACGAACAGCGCCACCGGGATGAGCAGCGGCAGCAGGGCCGTGAACCACGAACCGCCGGGTGTGTCGAACTTCACCTTCACGTCGTGCTCGCGGAACAACGCCCGGTCGTCCTCGCTGGGCTCCAGGGGACCGTTGCTCTCGAACTCCGTGTTGTTCTTCAGCTCCCCGGTGATCGAACCGTCGTTGTTGTCCCAGGTGATCTCCCGGACCTCGTCCTGCTGCACCCGGGTGAGCACGTCGGAGTAGTCGATCTCCTGGCGATCGGTCCGGTTCACGAAGGTCGGCAGCACCAGCACGGCAAGGACCACGCCAGCCAGGACCCAGATCGACCAGCGAGGGAGCGACTCGCGGCCCCCCGCACCCGAGCCCCCCGCACCCGAGCCCCGCGACGACCGGCCCGGCGAGGGGGGCGGTGGGGGAGGGGGAGGCGACTGCTGGCTCATGGCTGCCAGGATACGGGTGGTCAGTGGCAGTGGCGCGATCAGCACGATCGGGAGGGTGACTTCCTGTCGATCACCGGCACTCCCGGCCGCGACCACTAGCTTGTGCCGCCATGAATCGTGCCTGCGCCCGGCCCGGTTGTGGCGAGAATGCCGCCGCCACCTTCACCTACGACTACCGGGCGCGGACCACCTGGCTGGACCGCTTGGCGAGCGAGGCGCATCCCATGTCGTACGACCTGTGCAAGGTCCACGCCGACGCCCTGTCGGTACCGCGTGGCTGGCGTCTCGAGGATCGCCGCGACGCGACGCCGTATGGCGTGTCGCTCGCGTACTGACGGCGCGATGCCGGGCTGCCGGCGGCGCCGTAGCCTGTTCCGGTGCCCGAGCCCGAGCCGACGATGACTGCACCCGAACGGCGCACCGACGTTCGCTGGGGCCTGGGCGACGCCGCGCTCGGCTTGGTGCTCGGGTTCGTGGGTGGGGCCGTCGCCAGCGGCGTGGTGCTGGCCCTGAGCGGCGCCGAGGACCTCGACGACCTGTCTCTCGGCTGGGTCGCCGTGGCCCAGCTCGGGCTGTGGTTCGGACTGCTGGGCGTGCCGCTGGTGGTGGCCAAGCTCAAGGGCAATGGGCCGGTGAGCGACTACGGGCTCCGGATCCTCGGTCGGGATGTGCCCCTCGGCCTGGTCGTGGGCTTCGTGTCGCAGTGGGCGATCCTCTGGATCGTCTACTTGCCGATACAGCTGCTCACCGACATCACGAGCAGCGACATCTCCGAGCCCGCACAGGAGATCACGGACAAGGCCAGCAGCCCGCTCGGCGTGGCGCTACTTATCCTGATCGTTGGCATCGGGGCGCCGATCGTCGAGGAGATCTTCTTTCGGGGACTGGTGCTGCGAGCGCTCGCACGGCGTGTCAGCGAGCCCGTGGCCATCGGCGGTGCGGCGCTGGCTTTCGCCCTCACCCATTTCCAGGCGCTCCAGCTGCCGGCGTTGTTCCTGTTCGGCATCGTGCTCGGTGTCGTGACGCAGCGCTACGGGCGGCTCGGACCGGCCATCGTCGCCCACATGGTCTTCAACCTCACCGCCGTCGTGTCGCTCCTGGTGGTCGACTGATGGCGTCCGAGACCGAGGCGCTCCGGCCCGACCGCTCCGACGGCGTCGACGTCATCGACGACGGCGACCACGAGGAGATGCTCGAGCCCGGCGGGTACGAGCGTGACGACGACTACGACGGGGCGGCGGAGGCCCGGCGGCGGCGGATGATCCGCTGGGGCGTCGACCTCGCCGTCCTGGCGGCATGCGTCGTGTTCATCGTCCTGCAGCTGCAGCCCGGCATGCTGGTCCGGAACACCACACCCGCGGGTGGCGACATGGGTGCCCACGTATGGGCGCCCGCCTACCTGCGGGACCATCTGCTGCCCAGCCTGCAGCTCGCCGGATGGACGCCCGACTGGTACGCGGGCTTCCCGGCGTTCCAGTTCTACATGGTGGTGCCGTCGCTGCTGATCGTCGTGCTCGACGCCGGGATCCACGGGGCGGCGGCGTGGCTGCCGGCGATGGCCGGGGTCGGCTTCGTCGCCCTCGCGGTACGGCAACGCCACCTCCCCCGCCTGCGCAATCTGGCCATCACCTTGGCCGTACTGGCGTTTGTGCTGGTCGGATTGCCCTACGGGGTCGCGTTCAAGCTCGTGACCGTCAGCGGGGTGGTCGCTCTTCCGCTGGCCGTCTACGCCTTTGGTCGCCTGGCCGACGCCCGGTTCCCGACCCCGGCGGTGATGGCGGTGGCGACGCTGCCCTTCCTGTTCTACCGGGGCTTCACCATCTACGGCGGCAATGTCGCGTCGACACTGGCCGGCGAGTTCGCCTTCTCGATGTCGCTGAGCCTCGGGATCCTGTATGTGGGCGTCATGCTCCGGGGCCTGCGCACCGGCGAACACCGCGCGCTCGCCGCGGTCCTGCTGGCGCTGACCGGGCTGTGCCACCTCATCCCCGCGCTCTGGGTGCTGGCGGCCACCGCGGTGGCCGTCCTGGTGCGGTTCCGGCGCTCGACGGCCCCCCTCGCGCCAGGGCTCTGGCTGATCTGCGGAGGTGGCGTCCTGGCCATCGCCGGCCTGGCGCTGGGGGCCCCCGCCGAGACCGGCCCTCTGGCCCTCGCCGGCCTCGGGGTGTTGGTGGCTCTCGCCGGCCTCTGGCTGCTTTCGGAGAGCGTGCGCTGGCTGGCGCCGACGCTGGTGGTGGGCGGGCTGCTGGCGGCCTTCTGGGTGGCGCCCTTCTACCTGCGACGCGCCTACCTCAACGACATGGGCTGGGAGAAGCTGCCCTACGCCGACCCGGAGCTCTCACGGTTCCGGGAGTGGTTGCAGCACCTCTTCCCCTATCGCACGCCCGACGTCGACCTCCGCTGGGTGTTCGCCCTGGCACTCGTGGGCGCCGTGCTGAGCCTGGCGTTGCGCCTGCGGGTCGGCATCTTCCTGCTGATCCTCACCGTGGGCGTGGGCATCGCCTTCGTCGTGATCCCCGAGGGTCGACTGTGGAACGGACGCCTCCTGCCCTTCTACTACCTGACCGCCATGCTTCTGGCGGCGGTCGCGGTTGCAGAGACGATCCGCACGGTCATGGAGCTGTCGCGGGCATCGCGCCGGGAGCCTGCCGGCGCGGGAGCGCTGACGGCCCTCGGGTCACTGGCGGTGGTGCTGGTCGTCGTGGGCCTGCCGCTGGGAGCCTTGCCGTTCAGCGAGCGCATGGTCACCAGTGACGGCGTGGGGACCGCCGGGTACCGCTGGCCGAGCTTCAGCCCGCTGACGACCACCGGTACGCCGGAGAGCTTCGTGACCTCGTGGGCCAAGTGGAACTACACGGGTTACGAGCTGAAGGACTCGTATCGGGAGTACCACGACCTGGTCCGAACCATGCAGCAGGTGGGGGAGGACGAGGGCTGCGGCCGCGCCTTCTGGGAGTACGAGCGGGAGCTCGATCGCTACGGCACACCCATGGCGCTCATGCTGCTGCCGCACTGGACCGACGGCTGCATCGGCTCGATGGAGGGCCTGTACTTCGAGGCCTCGGCGACGACGCCCTACCACTTCCTCGTGCAGACCGAGCTGTCCACGGCACCGAGCGCCGCCCAGCGCGACCTGCCCTATGGCGGCTTCGACATCACCGAGGGCGTCGACCACCTGCAGATGATGGGCGTGCGCTACTACATGGCCACGTCCGAGAACGCCATCAGCCAGGCCCGGTCGAATCCCGAGCTCACCGAGATCGCCGAGTCCGGGCCGTGGGCAATCTTCGAGGTGGCCGACAGCGAGGTGATCCAGCCGCTCGCGAACCAGCCGGCGGTGGTCACCGGCGTCGACGACACCCAGCGGGAGTGGATGGAGGAACCCCGCGACGGGTCCGGCCGCTTCTACGGTCCGGCGATCCAGTGGTTCACCGACCCCACGTGGTCGGACGTTCCGCTGGCGAGGAGCGGGCCCGACGACTGGCAGCGGGTCGCGGTGGGGGAGCACCCCGCGGCCAGACCGCTCGACCCGGTGGAGGTGTCGAACCCCGTCATCGACGACGAGAGCATCTCGTTCGACGTCGACCGGGTGGGTGAGCCGGTGCTGGTGAAGATGTCGTACTTCCCCAACTGGCAGGCGTCCGGCGCCGAAGGCCCCTACCGGGTGGCGCCCAACTTCATGGTCGTCATACCGACCGACACCCATGTCGAGCTGACCTACGGGCGCACGGGCGTGGAGTGGCTGTCGTACGCGCTCACCGCGCTGGGCGTCGTCGGACTGGTGCTCCTGGTGCGGGCCGGCGTCTACCGGTTCCGCTCCCGGGACCGCGCCGCGTCAACAGAATCGGGGCAGTGACCGGGAGGATCCGGCGCTTCATCGTCGTGGCGCTGGTGCCCACGCTGGTGGACGTCGGGTTGCTGGTGCTGTTCCGGCAGGTGCTGGGCTGGATCCTCGTCGTGGCCGACCTCGTGGCCATCGCGGCGGCCAGCGCCCTGTCGTACGTGCTGCATCGGCTCGTCACGTTCCGGAGCGACCCGTATGTCCGCTGGGTCGAGGTTCCGACCGCATTCGTCGGCGTGGCGGCCCTGGCGGCCCTCGTGGACGTGGCGGTGCTGCGGGCACTGTTCGCAGGCACCCGCTTCTCGTCGACGGCGGCGCTGATCGAGGCCAAGGTGGTGGCGCTGGCGGTGGCCGGAGCCGTGCGGCTCGTCGGGTACCGCGGGGTCCTGGTCGTCGAGCTGACGTCGGCGCGGCGGGTTCGCTGGGCGAGGCCGGAGCCGCCGGGCGACCTTCGTCTCAGCGTGGTGGTGCCCGCGTACGGCGAGGCCGACCGCATCGGTGCGACCGTCCGCCGGCTGGGAGAGGCGCTGGACGACATCCGGCAGTCCGGGGGCTGCGAGGTGATCGTGGTGGACGACGGGTCCTCGGATGGGACCGCCGACGCTGCCCTGGTCGCAGGGGCCGATCAGGTCGTGGTCCAGCCCCGCAACCGAGGCAAGGGTGCTGCGGTGCGAGCCGGCGTGCTGGCGTCCCGCGGCCGGACCGTCGCCTTCACCGACGCCGACCTGGCCTACGCCCCCGACCAGCTCCGTCGGCTCCTCGCCGCCGTCGAGGACGGCTGGGACGTGGCCGTCGGGGACCGGCGCCATCCCGACAGCCGCATCCTGGCACCGCCCTCGCCGCTGCGGGCGCTGGGCAGCCGGGTCATCAACTGGCTCGGCTACGTGGTGCTGCTCGGCAGCTATCGCGACACGCAGGGTGGGCTCAAGGGGTTCCGCTCCGACGTGGCCCGATTCGTGTTCGGCCGCGCGCGGGTCGACGGCTTCGCCTTCGACATCGAAGTGTTGCACCTGGTCGAGCGCCACCAACTCTCGCTGGTGGAGGTGCCGGTGGAGGTCGTCAACACGCGTCGTTCGACGGTGCGCGAAGGCCGGGACGCGGGCCGTCTCCTGTTGGACCTGGCGCGGATCCGCCACTGGTCGGCCGAGGGGGAGTACGAGGCCCGCGGCGACGCTCCCCCGACCCTCGGGGCACCCCTGGGGGAGCCCAGCCCGGCCATCCCGTTGGACTAGTGCCACCCGGAGCGGCATCACCACCACCACCACCACCTGGCCATCCCGTTGGACTAGTGCCACCCGGAGCGGCATCACCACCATCACCACCACCACCTGGCGAGCACTAGCTTGGGGCGCCGCATGGCGGATCTGGACACCATCTTCAAGGCCTACGATGTCCGGGGAGTCGTTCCCGACCAGATCGACGCCGCCCTCTGCGAACAGATCGGCGCCGCGTTCGGCCGCTTCGTGCTCGACCACCCCGGTGGCGGCAAGCCGCGCCGCGTCCTCGTGGCCCGCGACATGCGCACGAGCGGGGTCGAGCTGGCCGGCGCGTTCGCCGACGGAGTGCAGCATCAGGGTCTCGACGTGGTCGACCTGGGGCTGGCGTCGACCGATCTCGTCTACTTCGCGGCGGGGTCGCTCGATGCCCCGGGGGCGATGTTCACGGCGTCGCACAATCCGGCCCGGTACAACGGGATCAAGCTGTGCCTCGCGGGGGCCCGGCCGATCGGCCAGGACACCGGCCTGGACGACATCAAGCGGCTTGTGGCCTCCGGGGTGGCCGCGGCGCCCACCGAGGCCGGGCGCATCGAGCCGCTCGACCTGCTGGACGACTTCGCCCGGCACGTGCGGTCGTTCGTCGACGTGAGCGCCCTGCGTCCCTTGAGGGTCGTGGCCGACACCGCCAATGGCATGGGTGGGCTCGTCGTCCCCAAGGTGTTCGAAGGCTTGCCGTTCGAGCTCGACCTGCTCTACCCGGAGCTCGACGGCACGTTCCCCCACCACCCGGCCGATCCCATCCAGCCCGAGAACCTGCGCGACCTCCAGGCCCGGGTGCGGGCCACGGGCGCCGACGTGGGTCTGGCGTTCGACGGCGACGCCGACCGGGTGTTCCTGGTCGACGACCGGGCCGAGCCGCTGTCGGGATCGACCACGACCTCGATCGTCGCCACCGGCATCCTCGAGCGGGAGCCGGGGGCCACCATCCTGTACAACCTCATCTGCTCGAAGGCGGTGCCCGAGGTCATACGCGAGCATGGCGGCACGCCGGTGCGGACGCGCGTGGGCCACTCGTTCATCAAGCAGGTCATGGCCGAGACCGGTGCCGCCTTCGGCGGTGAGCACTCGGCGCACTACTACTTCCGGGACAACTTCCGGGCCGACTCCGGGAGCATCGCGGCCCTGGTGGTGCTCGAACGGATCTGCAAGTCCGGGGTCCCCCTGTCCGAACTGCGCCGGCCGTTCGACCGCTACGCGGCGTCCGGCGAGATCAACACGTCCGTCGACGACCCCGCTGCGGTCATCGATCGGGTTGCCACGGCCTATCCGGGTGCCGCACAGGATCGCGTCGACGGTCTCACCGTCGATCTGGGTGACTGGTGGTTCAACCTGCGGCCGTCGAACACTGAGCCGTTGCTGCGGCTCAACCTCGAAGCTCCCACCCGCTCCGCCGTCGACACCCACGTCGCCGACGTCCGGGAACTGATCACAAAAGGATGACCCCGATGGCACTCGACCCCCAGCTCCTCGAGATCCTGGCGTGTCCCGAGGACAAGGGCCCGCTGCTCTACTTCGCCGACGAGGACACCCTCTACAACCCCCGCCTGAAGCGGCGCTACGCCGTCCGCGAGGACATCCCGATCATGCTGATCGACGAAGCCGAGACTGTCGACGACAGCGAGCACGAGCGGCTGATGGCCAAGGCCGACGCCGAGGGCATCAAGCCCACGTTCGAGGCCTAGCGGTGGGCTTGCTGGACGACGACGTACTCGACAGCTTTGACATGTTCGGCTTGGCTCGGGCGTTCCCGGAGCAGGTGGCGGCCAGCGTCGGCGCGGCCGCGTCGGTGGCGGGGCTGCCCCCCGGCGACGAGATCGACAACGTGCTGGTGCTGGGCATGGGTGGCAGCGGCATCGCCGGCGACGTGGTGACCGCCATCGGCGGCCCCTTCGTCCCGGTGCCCATGCTGGTCTCCAAGGGTTACGCCCCGCCGTCGTTCGTCGGGCCCGGCACCCTCTGCTTCGCGGTGTCGTTCTCGGGCGATACCGAAGAGACGATCGAGGCGGCACAGGCGGCCGCCGCTGCGGGTGCCCGCATGGTCGTGGTCTCGGTCGGCGGGCATCTCGGCGAGTTGGCGCCGGCCTGGCAGGCGCCCCACATCCCGATGCCCGGCGACATCCCCATGCCCCGGGCGGGCCTGGGCGCGCTGGCGGTCCCCATGCTGCTCGTGCTCGAGCAGGTGGGGCTGTTCCCTGGCGCGGCCTCGTGGATCGACGCCGCCGTGGCCCGCCTCCGGGTCCGGCGCGACGCCCTGGTCACCGGCGACCTGGCGTCACGGATCGCCCGCACCATCGACCGCACGGTGCCGCTCATCTTCGGCGCCGGTTCCTTGGGCGGCGTCGCGGCACAGCGCTGGAAGGCGCAGGTCAACGAGAACGCCAAGGCCCCGGCCTTCGCGGCGACGATCCCGGAGCTGTGCCACAACGAGATCTGCGGATGGGGCCAGCACGGCGACGTGACCCGCCAGGTGTTCACGCTGGTGGAGCTGCGCCACGACGAGGAGCATCCCCAGGAGGAACGCCGGTTCGAGCTTGTCCGCGACGTCATGGCCGAGGTGGTGCACGACGTGGTCGAGGTACGAGCCGCCGGGGAGGGCCCGCTGGCCCAGCTGTTCGACCTCACGCTGGTGGGCGACTTCGTGTCGCTGCACATGGCCGCCCGGGAGGGCATCGACCCGGGCCCCGTCCCGGTGCTCGACGACATGAAACGGGCGCTCGCGGGTTAGAGGCCCAGCGCTCAGGGCGCTCCGGAGCACACCCCCGCGTGGGAATTTGCTGCTCGGGCGCAGCTCAAGAGCTGGGCCTCCCGGAAGCGCTGACCACCGCAGCACGCAGGACGTGCCTGTCCGCTCAGGTCCTTGGCGCCGGCCGAGACACTCGCCCAGGACAGGGAGAATGGGCCGGGTGGCCCCGCGCCGCCCGAGGGATCCTCCGCCCACCGCTGGGGATCGCCACGGCGCCACCCGGCCGGTCGCCGGCCCTGTCCGCCACAGGCCGACGAAACCGCAACGAGTTCACGGGTGCCGGTTCGGCTGCACCTCCTCGTCGTCCGCCTGCCCGACCAGGAACCGCACCAGCTCGTTCGCGTCGCGGAACGGGATGCTGTCGCCCGACCCGATGTGCTCGACCACGCCCCTGAGCCCGTGGTCGCTGTCGTCGACGTCGGTCCGGACCTCGGTGGCGGCTCGCCATGCCCGTACCACGAACGTCTCCATGAGCGGGCATCATGCCCGCACAGCTTCGGACGACCTTCGGCCCCGCTTCAGATCGCTCCGCCTCAGGTAGGGAACGGGGCGGCCTCGACGCCCAGCTCGTCCATGCGGGTGCAATACGCGCGGTACGAGCGGCGGGCCGCGCCCTGCTGGCCCGCTGCCAGCTGGGTCGCGACGAGCCCCAGGTGCGCACCCTCGTCGAAGGCATCGTGCTCGAGAACCCGCAGGTAGCAGCTCACCGCGGTGGGGGTATCGCCGGCCGCGGCGGCGTCGTCCGCAAGGGTGCGGGCCACGGCGGTGTACGCCGCCCGGGCCCGCTCGCGTAGCGACACCGCCCAGTCCTCGTAGGGGTCCTCGGGGAAGGCGTCACCCACGTACGCGGCCTCCGCCTCTTCCAGGGAGTCGAGCGCCGCCGCCGAGGGCCCGTCCTTGCGATGGGCCAGGGCCCGGCCGGCCAGATCGAGGAAGCGAAGCACGTCGACCTCGACGTGGTCCACGCCGAGCCCGATCGTGTCGTTGTCGGCCGCCAGGAACCATCCCGCGGGATGGGCCTTGGTCGGGTCGAGTACGGCCCGGGCGGTGCTGAGCGTGACCGAGAGGCGGCTCGCGGTGCGCTCGGGGGGCTCGTCGGGCCACAGCAAGTCCATCAGGACGCCCCGGTGCACGGGTCGACCGTTCCGCGCGATGAGCACCTTCACCAGGTCACGGGCCTTGCGGGACTTCCACTCGGTCAGCGGGACGGCGGTGCCATTGCGGAACGCCGCGAAGCCACCGAGGCACTGGATGGCCACCGCCGGCGCGGCTCGTGGCGCCGAGCTCAACCGGGCGGCCTCCTCGGCCAGCCGGCGAGCGCCCAGCGGTCGAAGCAGGCGCTCAGCCCGACGGGCGAACGCCGGCGCCTCGGGATCGCCGAGCCTGGCCAGGGCCAGCAGGACGCGGCCCTGCTGGAGGGGGCTCCGAAGTTCCTCCGCCAGCGCCAGGGCCTCGAGGAGCAGGGTCCGGGCTCGTGCCCGGTCCGCCTCGCCGGTGGGGTCGGGGGTGGTGCAGATGGCGGCCTGCAGCTCGTACGCCTCGGCCATGCCGGCGCGGTCGCGGCGGTCTCGCGCCAAACCCAGCGCCTTGGCAGCCGCGTCGGCCGCC
>JBKPHE010000044.1:0-31819 GCA_046744485.1 Actinomycetota bacterium
CGCGCCGGGGGGCGCCGGGGGGGGCCCCCCCGCCCCGCGCGGCCGCCGTAGGGCGGGGCCCCACCCCTCGTTTCCCAACCTGGGGTTGCGAAACGAAACATCAGTCCGGGACCCCGATGGAGACGAAATCGGCGTAGAAGATGCCCAGGGCCACGGCCATGGACATGATCGCCAAGATCCAGAACCGCACGATCACGGTGGTCTCGGGCCACCCCCCGAGCTCGAAGTGGTGGTGCACCGGCGCCATGCGCAGCACCCGGCGGCCGAAGAGGCGGAAGCTGCCGACCTGCACGATCACCGACAGCGTCTCGAACACGAAGAGCGCCCCCACGATCGGCAGCAGCAGCTGCACGTTGAGGGTGAGGGCCAGCACCGCCAGACCGGCGCCGATGGCGAGCGCACCGGTGTCCCCCATGAACACCTGCGCCGGCGGCGCGTTCCACCACAGGAACCCGGTGATGCCACCCACCATGGCGGCGGCGACGACCGCCAGGTCGAGGGCGTGGTTGATCCCGTAGACGTCCGGGTGGCGGAAGGCCCAGAACGCCACCACGGTCATGGTCAGGAAGGCATAGATGGACGAGCCGGCCGCCAGGCCGTCGAGCCCGTCGGTGAGGTTGACGGCGTTGGTGGTGCCGAGGATCAACAGCACGGCCAGCACCACCCAGCCGCCCTCGCCCAGCTCCCAGCCGGGCTCCGTGGCGCGGGTGAAGCTGAGCGTGGTTTCCACGTCGGTCCATCTCACGCAGGCGACGGCGAAGCCGACCGCCACGATGAGGAGGCCGCCCATCTTGGCCCGCATCGACAGGCCGAGGTTGCGCTCGTTGCTGACCTTGATCCAGTCGTCGATCGCCCCGACGACCGCGGCGCCGGCGATGGCCAGCATGACCAGCACCCCGCTCCGGGTGAAGGCAAGCCCGCCGCGGACGTGGGCGATCGCGTATCCGAGCACGGCGGCGACGACGATGGCGACGCCGCCCATCGTCGGCGTGCCGGCCTTGGGCGTGTGCCCGTCGGGCACATCGGCGTGGATGGGCTGGCCCACCTCGTGGGCGCGCAGCCAGCCGATCAGGTAGCGGGTGCCCAGGAGCGACAGCGCCAGGCTGATGCCCCCCGCAAGCAGGAGTGAGATCACCGCTCACCACCGGGAGCTCGCGATGCCAGTTCCGCCAGGGCGGCGCGCGCCACCTCACGGTCGTCGAACGCGCGGACCGTGTCGCCGATCGTCTGGGTGGTCTCGTGGCCCTTCCCGGCGATCACC
Source organism: Actinomycetota bacterium (assembly GCA_046744485.1). Classification (GTDB taxonomy): domain Bacteria; phylum Actinomycetota; class Acidimicrobiia; order Acidimicrobiales; family VFJN01; genus DASQUK01. The sequence goes on from JBKPHE010000044.1 coordinate 1,262, forward strand.
ACCACGTCGCCGCGCCGGCCCTCCGCCACGGCCTGCTCGATGGCGCGGCGCCGGTCGAGCTCGACGGCGACCGTGGCGGCTGCGCCGGGAGGGATCCCGGCGCGGATGTCGTCGACGATCGCGCGCGGGTCCTCGGAGCGGGGGTTGTCCGAGGTCAGGATCACGTCGTCGGCCAGCCGGGTCGCGACCTCTCCCATGAGCGGCCGCTTGGCGGCGTCGCGGTCGCCCCCACAGCCGAACACGACGAGCAGACGCCGACCGTCGGCCACCAGCTCACGGGCCGCCCGCAGGGCCTGATCGAGGGCATCGGGCTTGTGTGCGTAGTCCACGAGGACCGTGAAGCGCTGGCCGCCGTCGATCGTCTCGAACCGGCCCGGGACCGGCGTCGCCGCCGACAGGCCGCGCGCCACGACATGGGGCTCGATCCCCAGCACCTCCGCGGCGGCGCCGGCCGCCACGGCGTTCGCCACGTTGAACCGGCCTGCGAGCGCCAGCTCGACCGGCTCACCGCGCCAGCGGAACGACGCGCCCGCCGGCGACAGGCTCAGCTCCTCGGCGTCGGCCAGCGAATAGGCGGTGGCCGTCACCCCCGATCTTGTCCCGCGCAGGCGGGTAAGCAGCTCCCGGCCCCGTGGATCGTCGGTGCAGACGACCGCCCGATCGGTGAACCCGGGCGTGAACAGGGCGGCCTTGGCTGCGAAGTAGTCGTCCATCGTGTGGTGGAAGTCGAGATGATCCTGCGACAAGTTGGTGAACACTGCGACGGCGAAGCGGGTGCCGTCGACCCGGTGCAGGGCCAGGCCATGCGACGACACCTCCATTGCCACGGCCCCCCGGCCGGCCCCAGCTCCCGAGCTCCCCCGATCCCGCTCAGCGGCCAGCATGGCCTGCAGGTCAGTGGCCTCGGGCGTCGTCCGGGCACCCGACAGCGTGCCAATGATCGCGCACGGCGCGAGGCCAGATGCTTGCAGCACGGGACAGAGCAGGTGCGTCACGGTGGTCTTGCCCGACGTGCCGGTCACGCCCACCACGACGAGGTCGTGGGAGGGGTTGCCCCAGAAGGCGGCGGCCAGGGGGCCCATCGCCCGGCGGACGTCGGGCACGACGACCTGCGGCACCGCCAGTGGGAGTGCGTGATCGACCACCAGCGCCACGGCCCCGGCCGCCACGGCACCCCCGGCGAGGTCGTGGCCGTCCACCCGGGCCCCCCGGACACAGCAGAACAACGACCCCGGGGCCACATCGTGCGTGTCGTGCACCACGGCGCGCACATCGGGGTCGCCCTCAGCGCCGCCGCGCCGCGCGTCGGGGTAGGCGGCGATCAGTTGCCCTAACCACACGGGGGTAGTGCCTAGTCGGCTAGCCGCCGCGGGCGGGAACGGAAGCGGCGGTCGGGGTGGGTTGCGCCCCCGGCGACCCCGGCGACGCCGCCGCGACCGTCGTCGGCGTAGCGCCCGGGGCCGTCGTCGGCACGGTCGTCGTGGTGGTCGGCGGGGCGGCGGGCTGGGCCCGAACCCTCGGCTCCTCCAGCGGCGGCAGCGTGTTTACCGCGCCGGCGGCCGCGGGCGGCGCGATCCGCATGGCCCGGAGCGCCTGGCGCCCGATGCTGGCGAAGGCTGGCGCTGCGACGTCGCTGGCGTACGGTGACGTGGTCGGCTCGTCGATGACGACGATGATCGACACCTGGGGATCGTCGGCGGGGATGAACCCGGCGAAGGTGGCGACGTAGTGGTAGTTGCCCTGGGCGTCCCGGTAGCCGCCGCCCGGCTGGGGCTTGCGGGCCGTACCCGTCTTGCCGGCGGCGTGATAGCCGTCGATGGCTGCGGCCTTGCCGGTGCCCGAGGTCACCGCCTGGGCCAGCATCTCCCTGACCTGCGCCGCCGTCGTAGGCGACACCACCCGCCGTCCCTCCCCCGGCGCGGCCGCGTGGCGCTCGCCCTCGGCGTCGAACGTGGCTCGCAGCAAGGTGGGGGGCACGTAGACACCGTCGTTGGCGATCGTGTTGTAGGCGAGGAGCATCTGCATGGCGGTCACCGAGATCCCGTGGCCGATCGGGATCGACCCGATCGACGTTCCGGACCAGTTGTCAGGATCGAGCAGGATTCCCGGTTCCTCGTGAGGCAAGCCGAGGGCCGTCCGCCGGCCGAACCCGAACCGACGAAGGTACTCGTCCAGCCGCGGCATCCCCAGTCTCTGCGCGATCTCGATCGTCCCGATGTTGGAGGACCGGGACAGGATCTGGCTGGCCGTCATCCGCGGTGGGAGCGAGTGCGCGTCGGTGTAGACGTGGTCGGCGACGTGGAGGGTGTCGGGCACCTGCAGCTCGGTGTCCGGGGCGACGAGCCCCTCCTCGAGCGCCCCCGACATGGTGATCACCTTGTTCACCGATCCCGGCTCGAAGTTCTGCGTCACCGCCAGGTTGTTGCTCGTGTTGCCGACGGCATGCGTCTTCGGGTCCGTCTCGACGTTCGCCAGCGCCAGCACGTCGCCGCTGCGGGGATCCATCACGGCTGCCCACCCCGCCTTGGCACCCGTGCTGCGGACCTGCTCGGCGAGGATCCCCTCGGTGGCGTACTGCAGGCTGCGGTCGACGGTGAGCACGATGTCGTCGCCGGGCTCGGCGGGGTCGATCAGCTGGCGCCCACCGGGAATGGTCCGGCCCTCGAGGTCCCGCTCGACCATGTACTCGCCCGGATCGCCGGCGAGCTGGTCGTCGTAGCGCAGCTCGAGCCCGGCCACCCCGACGTTGTCGAGGTCGACGCTGCCGAGCAGCGAGCCGGCCATGTCGCCAGCCGGCAACAGTCGGGCCGATTCGTCGAAGACGAGCACGCCGGGGATGTCGAGGTCCTTCACCCGCTTCGCCACCTCGTCGTCGACCTGCCGCCCGAGGTAGACGAAGTGGGTGTCGGAGGCGAGCTTGGTCGCGACCTCCTTCGCCGGGAGCCTGAGGGCCTGCGCCAGGCGCTGCGCCGCGTTCGCCCGATCGCTGATCACGCTCGGGTCGGCGCCCACGCTCTTCGCGGGCGTCGCCAGCGCCAGGTCCTTGCCGTTGCGATCGAAGATCGTTCCTCGAGCCGCCGGCAGGGCGATGGGCTCGATCCGTTGCTCCTCGCCATAGGCGACGTACTGGTGGGCCCCGACGGTCTGGACGTAGCCGAGGCGCAGCACCACGACGCCGAACAGGAGCCCGAGCGCGACGAGGAGGCTCAGCGAGCGGTAGCGGGGGTCGCCGGGCCGGAGGAGGCGCGGCCCGCGGCTGGCTCGCCTGCTCCGACCCGGAGGGGGGGTCCGACGTGTCTCGGACCGGGGGCGGCCCGAGCTCGATCGCGTGCTCGCCGACCGGGAACGGGTGCGTGTGGTTCCGGCACCACTCACCCCGTTGGCTCCAGGTAGCGCTTGACGCGGGCGGCGCTGGTGTCGGGCGAGGGCGGCGGCGGGTCGTCGGGGAGGTCGCCGCTGGGCGCCGGTTCATCGGGCGACAGCCAGACCGGGTCCCCGGCCGGCACCATTCCCAGCTTGCCGGTGGCCTCGCCCAGGATGCGCTGCGGGGACTCCAGCTCGGCGACGTCGCGTCGCAGCTCCTCGTAGCGGGCCTGCTCGGCGGCCACCTGCTGATCGAGGTCATCGACCTTGGCCTGGCCCTCGATGAGCAGGGCGTGGCTCACGGCCACGCCGAACAACGCCACGAACAGCAGCACCGTGAGGACCACGCCCGCGCGCGGGCTGAGCCGGAGCGCCGGCCGGGCCCGGCGGTTGGGTGGGACAACCCGGAGGTGCCGGTCGCGGCGGTCGCGGTCACGAGCCGGGCGGCCGCTCGGGAGCGGGGCGCCGCGGGCGATGGCCATCACGCCACCTCCTGGAGCCCGAGCTTCTCGACCGCTCGCAGGCGGGCGGCCTCGGCCCGGGGGTTGCCGGCGACCTCATCGGCAGCGGGCCGCCACGCACCCCGGCGCAGCAGCCTCACGGTGGGACGGACGTCCGGCGGCGTGGGCAGGTGCGACGGCCCCGTCCAGCCGCCGGTAGCCGCCCACCGGAACCGGTCCTTGACGACGCGGTCCTCACCGGAGTGGTACGCCAGTGCCACGCAACGACCACCCGGGACCAACAGGTCGATGGCGTCGTCGAGGCTCGCGGGCAGGATGGCCAGCTCGTCGTTGACCGCAATACGGATGGCCTGGAACGTGCGGCGGGCCGGGTGCCCACCCCGCCGGCGCGCCGGTGCGGGCACGGCGTCGCGCACCACGTCGGCCAGTTGCTCGGTGGACGTGATCGGGCGCGCCGCCACGATGGCGGCCGAGATCCGGCGCGCGTAGCGCTCGTCGCCATAGGCGTGCAGCAGGCGGGCCAGCTCCGATTCTGGGGCGCCGTTGACCAGGTCGGCGGCGCTCACCGGCCGGCCGGGATCCATCCGCATGTCGAGCGGGCCCGGCGCCCGGTAGCTGAAGCCCCGCTCGGGACGGTCGAACTGGGGCGAGCTGACGCCGAGGTCGAACAGGGCCCCGCTGGCGGACCGGTGGCCGAGCTCGCCGAGTACCGCCCGGAGTTGGTCGAAGCGGCGGTGGCGCACCGTCGCGCGCTCGCCGAAGCGGTGCAGTCGTTCCGTAGCCGCGTCGATGGCATCGGGGTCCTGGTCGAGCCCGACGAGCGACAGGTGGGGGTGAGCGTCGAGCAACGCCTCGGCATGACCGCCGCCGCCCACGGTGGCATCGACCACGACCCCTGGTGGGACGGGGGCGAACAGCTCGACCACGAGGTCCACCAGGACGGGGCGGTGGACGAACCCACCGCCCTGGGGTGCCGCCCCGCTCACCGGCGTGCCTCGGGCACGCCAGTGAGCGAGCGCCGCGGCGCGGCGACCAACGCACTGTGCTGATGGTTCGCTCGCGGACGCTCGCTCACTGCGATCCCCGTTCGACGGCGCTCGCCGGGATGTCTCCCCGGGACGGGCTCGATGGGAAGCGCGCGGAGAAGGGGCCTTCCATCGCGTCGGCCGGGGACCGGTCGGCGGGCAGGGCGGCACCTGGGGAAACGGCGAGGCGGGCAGCGCCGGGTGTGAACCGGGTCACAGCCTGAGATCCCGCGCCGCCTGGCGAAGGGCCGTGTCGGGCCCCTCGGGGATGGAGTCCATGCGCTGGTCCCAACGGTCCCGCGCCCACACCGCGATCCGCTGGCGGGTGCCGACCACCATGACGGGGCCGGCGAGGTCGGCGAAGCTCCGCAGCGAGCGGGGAACGACGATGCGGCCTTGGCCGTCGGGCTGGACCTCGAAGGTCGCGGCGGAGAAGGCGTCGTAGGCCTCCTCGGAGACGATGCCCAGCCCGATGCCGTCCTCCCACCGCTGGATGACGGCCCCGAAGCCCTCGGCCGGCCACAGGCCGAGGTAGGCGTCGAGCGGTCCCAGATAGGCGCCGTCGGCCAGCCGGCCGCGGTAGGTCGCGGGGAGCACCAGCCGGTTCTTGTCGTCGACCGAGTGCTCGTAGGAGCCCATGAACCAGCGGGCGCCCTCGGGCCGCGGCGGAGCGACGACTGCCGCCCCGACCCGCGGTCCCGGTCCACCAGGTTGCTCCACTTCGTGGGAAATTACCCCACTACACTCCACAAGACAAGGCGCGGCCGCTGCTGTCGGCGTTCGGTAGCGCATGGTGCCGAGCGCCGACGGAGGGGCGGGCTACGCCGGAAGGTGCCGCAGGAACGCGTCGACGAGGGCGGAGGGGTCCCGCTCGGTGCCGACCGCGGCATCGGCGATGGCGGTGCGGCCGTGGTGGTCCAGGTGCAGGAGGCGGGCAAGCGGCTCCGGGTCCCACCGGCGGTAGGCGGCGCACTGGAACCGGGCCCCGGCCCGCGTGCGGCGCTGGCTGATGCCCACCACCTTGCGGGGGCCGTCGCCACCGGGGACCGTCACCTCGCCCGCCCCGACCGTCGCGAAGCACACGAGCCGGCCCAGGGGGCCGCACGCCAGCGGACCCTCGTGGACCTCGGTCGACTCGACGCCCAGCTCGGCCAGGGCCGACTGCCAGGTCCGGCCCAGCCAGTGGGCGGCGCGGGCGACGTCGTCGTCCCACAGCGGGTCACCGGTGGGCAGGATCACGTCGACCCAGGCCATCTCGCCCGGCACCACCAACACCACACCGCCACCCGACCGGCGCCGGGCCACCTCGATGTCGGCGGCGCCCGCGGCCTCGCCGTCGACGAGCTGCTCGGACTGCGTCGAACCCAGGACCAGCGCGGGCGCAGTCGCCTCCAGCACCCAGACGGCCCGGCCGGGCGCGTCGGGGAGCGGCTCTGCGTGGAGGGCGGCGGCCGGGCCGGTGAGCCACCGCAGGTCCCAGACCGATGGCGGCGCCGTCACCTCCCTAGTGTCCCGGACACTAGGCAGCGGCGTTGAGCAGGTACGGCGTCCACGTCTCGGGCACCACGCCGAGCGCGAACGTCAGCCAGCTCGACCCCCGCGGGACGCTCGGCATGCGAAGCAGGCGCATGGACGTCTCGTGCAGCATGCGGTCGCGCTTGCGCACGTTGCAGGGCCGGCAGGCGGCGACGACGTTCTCCCAGGTGTGGTCGCCGCCGCGGCTGCGCGGCACGACGTGGTCGATGCTCTCGGCCGGCCCGCCGCAGTACTGGCAGCGATGGTCGTCACGGGCGAACACCGAGCGGCGGTTGAGCGGCGTGTTCCAGCGGTACGGCACGCGCACGAACCGCCGCAGCCGCACGACGGATGGCACGGCCACCGCGAACCGGGGCGAGTGCATGACGGCGTCGCTGGCGTGCAGCATCTCGGCCGTCTCCCCCAGCACGAGCACGACGGCCCTGCGGTCGCTGACAACGCACAGGGGCTCGAACGTGGCGTTCAGTACGAGCGCTCTGGTCATCGACGCGCCTCCGCCACGGCGACGACCGGCCGCCGCTCCGCGGCGCATGGGCCGATGTGCCCGTGATTCGCTCGCCGACGCTCGGTCATGTGGCGGACAAACTACTGGTGGCGCGGCCCCTTCCGTCGCCACTTCTGGGACGACCGTTGTTCCCGGCACCAGCGGAGGTAGGTCACGAGGTCGTCGGGATCGGGCTCCCTGTCCCCGTCGCCGCCGTAGGCGGTCTGTATGCGGAACCGGAGGTACTCGGGTGCGGGCAGCGGCAGGAAGGGGCGACGGCGCCACCAGCCGGGCGCGGCCAACAGCAACGCCTGGCGGAGCGCGGTCCCCCACACGGACGGATGCCGGGCCACGGCGGCCGACGCACGCCACGCCCAGCGCGGCGGCACCGCGTCCATCAGGTCCCCGTGCCGGGGCCGAGGCCGTGCCCGAGGCCCCGCCGGCCGACGGCGGCCGCCCCCACGAGGGGCCCGGCGTCGCCGAGCCCGGCGGGCAGGATGCGGGCGCCGCGGGCGAACTCGATCCGAGCCCGTGCGTCCAGCTCGGCTTGGGCGGCGTCGAAGAAGGTTGCGCCGTAGCCCAGCGCCACCGAACCGGCCACGACGGCGAGGCGCAGGTCGAGCAGGTTGGCCACCGTGGCCACGGCCCGGCCGACGAGCGTGCCGACCCGGCGGCGTACGTCCTCGCCCACCGCCTGCGGGTCGAGCCCCGTTGCTGCCCGGATCGACGGCCCGGACGCCTCCGCCTCGAGGCAGCCCTGGGCGCCACAGGCACAGATCCGTCCCTGCGGCTCGACGATCACGTGCCCGATGTGGCCGGCGTTGCCGGTCGCCCCCTCGAGCAGGCGGCCGTCGAGCACGATCCCGCCCCCGACACCGGTGGACACCACCATCGCGATGTAGTTGCGCACACCCCGGGCGGCACCGACCCAACCCTCCCCCAGCGCCAGGGCCTTGGCGTCGTTGTCGATGTGGACCGGAAGCCCGGTCAAGGTCCCCAGGCGCTCCCGCAGGGGAAAGCCGCGCCACGCGGGAACGTTCAGCGGCGACACCGTCACGCCCCCGGGCTCCATGGGCCCACCGCAGCCGACGCCGACCACCGCCTCGTCGCCCCGGCGAACGGACGAGACCAGCACCGCCAGGATGGCCCAGAGCTCGCCGGCGGTCCCGCCGACCGGGGTCGGCACCGTCCGCTGGTCGGTCAGGACGCCGTGGCCGTCGACCCGCCCGGCCGCGAGCTTCGTGCCCCCGATATCGACCGCCAGCACCAGCTCCGACATGCGCGCGGCAACCTACTCGTCGCTCTGACGGCCCCTCGCGCCCGCCTTGGGTCGTCCGCGGCCTAACCTGACCTGGCTCACCGAACGACGGAGGGAGTACGAGGCTGTGGCCACCAGCCAAACCGCGGCTGCCCGGGGGGCGACCTTCTCCGATTACTACGACACCGTGGTCGACAACGTCGAGCACGTCATCCAAGGCAAGCGCGATGTGATCGAGCTCGTGCTCCTGTGCCTCGTCTCCGAGGGCCACCTGCTCCTCGAGGACGTGCCAGGGGTCGGCAAGACCAATCTCGCCAAGTCGCTCGCCACGTCGCTCGAGTGCAGCTTCGGGCGCGTCCAGTTCACGCCCGACCTGCTGCCCTCCGACGTGGTGGGCATCACGGTCTGGAACCGGGGCGACGGCTCGTTCGACTTCCGGCCCGGGCCGGTGTTCAACAACGTCGTGCTCGCCGACGAGATCAACCGCGCCTCGCCCAAGACCCAGGCGGCGTTGCTCGAGGCCATGGCCGAGAACCAGGTCACCGTCGACGGCGTGACGTATCCCCTCAGCCGGCCGTTCATGGTCATCGCCACCCAGAACCCGATCGAGCACGAGGGGACCTACCCGCTGCCCGAGTCGCAGCTCGACCGCTTCCTCATGCGGGTGTCGGTGGGCTACCCGTCACCCGACGCGGAGCTCGAGATCCTCGAGACCCACGGCGACCACGACGCCTACCGGGACATCGGGTCGGTCATCGGCAACGACGAGGTGATGGGCCTGTCCGCCGCCGCCAAGGGCGTGCACGTGGCCCCCAGCCTCAAGGCGTACCTGGTCGACCTCGCTCAGGCGACGCGCCGCAGCGCGCACCTGGCGCTCGGCATCTCGCCGCGCGCCACCCTCGCCCTGCTCCGCGTCACCAAGGCCCGCGCCGCCTCCCAGGGCCGCGCCTACGTGATCCCCGACGACGTCAAGGCGCTGGCCAGTCCGGTGTTGGCCCACCGTCTGCTGGTCACCCCCGAGGCCCAGCTCCAGGGCATGTCCCCGGCCGACGCGCTGGACGAGGTGCTGCGCGCCGTCCCCGTCCCCGGCGGCCACTAGTGCCGTGACCGCCCCGCGATGCTGACCCGGCAGGGGTGGCTGGTCGTCTGGGGGGGCGTGGCGCTGGTCGCGCTCGCCCGGTTGCTCGGCATCAACGAGCTGTACGTGTTCGGCGCCGTGGCCCTGGGCCTGGTGGCGTTCGCCCTGCTCTACGTGCGCCTGACGCGGCTCGACGTCGAGATCGACCGCACTGTGCACCCCGCCCGCGTCCATGCCGGCCAGGTCAGCCGGGTCGACGTGCGCCTGCGCAACCTGCGCCGGACCGACACACCGGTCCTGCGGCTGCGCGACCCGGTGTCGGGGACCGCCGGGGCCGAACTGCTCGTGCCGCCGCTCGACCAGGGCGCCGCCACGCTCGCCACCTACCGTCTGCCCACCAGCCGCCGTGGGATCGTGCGTGTCGGCCCGCTGCGCGTGGTGGTCAGCGATCCGTTCGGCCTGGTGCAGGCGAGCAGCGTGGGCGCCCCCCAGGTCGAGGTCACCGTGTTCCCGGCGATCGACGACATCCGGCCGGTCCCGCTGACCTCGGGGCACGACCCGCTCGCGGGCGCCATCCGGCCCCACGCCCTGGGCAGGACCGGCGACGACTTCTACGCCCTGCGGCCGTACGTGGTGGGCGACGACCTGCGGCGAATCCACTGGCCGTCGACCGCCCGCCACGACGAGCTCCTGGTCCGCCACCAGGAGCAGCCCTGGCAGGGCCGAACCACCGTCCTGCTCGATGTCCGCCGGGCGGCGCACGACAGCGCGTCACTCGAGCTCGCGGTCTCGGCCGCGGCCAGCATCGTCATGGCCAACGGCGCTCGCCACGACCTGGTCCGGCTCGTGACCACCGACGGAACGGATTCCGGCTTCGGCGTCGGCGGCCCCCACAGCGAGGCGCTGCTCGAGCACCTGGCCGTGATCGACGCCGCCGGCAGCGCCAGCCTGCGGACCATGCTCGACCTGCTGAACCGCAGCGGTGGCGGCGCGCTCGTGGTCATCGTGGCGCAGACCACGTCGGCGGAGCTGTCCGGCGTGACCCGGCTGCGCCGCCGGTTCGGCTCGCTCATCGTGGTCCAGGTCGACGGCGCCAACGGCGGCACGCGGGCTGACGTGCCGACCGGCGGTGCGGCGACGCTGCTGCGTGTCGGGCCCGGGGCACCGTTCGGCGAGGTGTGGGACCGCGCGATCGCAGCTAGCAGACCGAGCCGCGCCCCGGCTGAGGACGTACGCGGCGCGGGCGCTCCCACGGTGACCCCCCTGGGGGAGGCTCGGTGAGCGAGCGCCGGCACGGGCACATGCTGCTCGCCACCGAGGTGGCGCTGGCGCTCGTGACGCTGACCGCCGTGACCGGCATGCACCGCCTGTTCATCGACGGCTCCTACCGGGGACCGCTGGCCCTTCAGGCCATCGCCGCCCACGTGGTGGTCGCGACGCTGCGCCGCCGACGCGTGGCCCTGCTACCGGCGGCGGCGATCACAGCAGTGGCCGGGTTGCTGTTCATCACGTGGACCCGCTTCGGCGACACCGTCGGTTACCTGCTCCCGACCGGTGCGACGCTCAGCGCCGCGGGCGACGACCTGGACGCCGCCTGGCGGGTCTTCCAGGACGTGAAGGCTCCCGCCCCGGTCGTCAATGGGTTCATCGTGGCTACCGCCATCGCCATCTGGTTCCTGGCCTTCGTGGCCGACTGGGCCGCCTTCCGCGGCCGGGCGGCGTTCGAGGCACTGTTGCCGGCCACCACCCTGTTCCTGTTCGCCGCCGCCCTCGGCGCACCCGGTGGCCGGGTGGCGTCGGCCGCGGTGTTCGCAGCGGCGGCCCTGCTGTTCGTGCTGCTCCACCGGACGCTCGTCCAGGAGGAGTCCTCGACCTGGGCGGCGAGCCACAGGGATCGGGGGCGCTGGTCGCTTCTCGGCACGGGAGCGGCGCTGACAGCCGTCGCGGTCGTGGCCGGCGCGGTGACCGGTCCCCGGCTGCCCGGTGCCGAGGCCGACGCCGTCATCGACTGGCGGCACATCGGCGAGGACGAGCCGACTCGGGTGGTGCCGAGCCCGATGGTCGACCTGCGCACCCGGATCGTCGAGCAACCCAACGTCGAGGTCTTCACGGTGCGCAGCAAGGTGGCCTCCTACTGGCGGCTCACCGCCCTCGACGAGTTCGACGGCCAGATCTGGAAGTCGTCGTACGGCACCGACGGCGCCGAGGGCGAGTTGCCCCGGGCCGTCGACTCGGCGACCGAGACCGAGTCCGTCCGCCAGACGGTCACGGTCGAGGCCCTGGGTGGCGTCTGGCTCCCCGCCGCCTTCGAGCCGCGCTCGCTCGACGCCGGCACCACCGACGTCGGCTGGGACGAGGATTCCAGCACCCTGATCGTCGACCGCGACGTCCCCACGTCCGACGGCATGACGTACAAGGTCACCTCGGCGATCCCCAGATGGACGGAGGACGAGCTGCGCGAGGTCAGCGACGCCGACGTGCCGACCGAGTACCGCGACCAGTACACCGCCCTGCCGGAGACCGTGTCCCCGGCGGTCCGAGGGCTGGCCCAGACGATCGTCGGTCGAGCCGAAGCGGACTCCCCGTACGCCCGGGCGATCGCAATACAGAGCTACCTCCGGAGGGCTCCGTTCGTCTACGACGACACCGTGGGGCCGGGCGCGAGCGCCGACGCGTTGACCACGTTCCTGTTCCAGACCCGGCGTGGCTACTGCGAGCAGTTCGCGGGGTCGTTCGCAGCGCTGGCCCGGGCCGTGGGACTCCCGACCCGCGTGGCCGTCGGCTTCACCTGGGGCGCGCAGGATCCGGAGGAGCCGACCCTGTACCGGGTCCGCGGCGTCCACGCGCATGCCTGGCCCGAGGTGTACTTCCACGGCTACGGCTGGGTGCCGTTCGAGCCGACGCCCGGACGTGGCCCCGTCCAGGGCGATCAGTGGTTGGGCCTGCCCCCCAACGGGCTGCAGGATTCCACGGGCGGAACCGCCGGTGCGGTGTCCCCGGGCGCCGGCGACGGGACCGACGCCGGGACCCAGGGCGACGGCCTGAGCGCCGGCGACGAGCAGCGGCTCAACGCCGGTCTCGCCGAGGGCGGGGGGACGGGCCAGCCCGGCGAGTCCGACGCCGGCTTGCCCGAGGGCGTGCGGAACGTGGGCATCGCCATCGCATTGGCCCTGGCGGCCTACCTAGTGCTGGTCCCCCTCGCCATCGTGGGCCGCCGATTCGTCCGCCGCCGCCGGGCCCGGAGCCCGGCCGACAAGGTGCGGCTCTCGTGGCGCCAGGCCATCGATCGGGCCGAGGCGGCCGGCGTCCGCTTGCCGGCATCGCTCACCATCGCCGAGACCGCCAACCGGTTGGTGGCGGCGGTGCCACGTTCGGGCACGGCGGTCCAGGAGATGGCGCGCACCATGGAACGTCTCGCCTATGCCGAGGAGGCACCCACGCCCGCCGACGTGGCCGCCGCCGAGCGCGCCTGGTCCTCGGTCAATGCCGAGGTCAACCGGTGGGAGCCCCGGTGGCCGCGGGTGTTCCGCTACCTCGACATCCGCCAGCTGCGGCGCCGCGATCGTCGGACCCGGTTGGTCACGCAGCACCACGCGGTCGTGGCCGTCGGCCGCTGAGCCGCGAGCCCCCGGACGTCGCGCCGCGACCGGTCGGCGGCGCGAACCCGGCGGGGCTATTCCTCGTCGTCGCGTTCGTCGTCGCGCCGGAAGCGCTCGCGGACCCGCCGTCCCGCGCCACCGAGCGCCTCGCGCAGCCCGTTGGCCCGTACCGACTTCGAGAGCTGGTCGAGCCCGGCGCGCCCCAGCTTCCGGAGGTTGCGCTCGAACAGCAGTGCGCTGCCGAGCATGCAGAGGAAGCCGATGAACGACAGCCAGTACGAGGTCGACAGCGTGGCGACCAGGAAGACTGCGCCGGCAACCATGCCCACAACGGCCCATTTCATGCGGCCCACCGTGTGGCGGTAGAGCGTGGTCTCGCTCACCTCACGCGCGAACGAAGGATCGTCCTCGTAGAACCGCTGAGCGATTTCCTGGAGGATGCGTTCCTCGTCCTCGGATAGCGGCACCGGAACCCCTTGTCGGCAGACCGAACCGGCACGATCAAGTGTTCCACAGGCCGCCTGGAACGACAACGCGTGGGCCCAAGGGAAAATGTTCACTCGCTTCGCTGGCCGGCCGCTCCCCGCTCGTCGGGACCCCACTGCTGCTCGCCTCGACGGGGTACCTGCAGACCGCGCTCGCCCACCGCCGACGCCGGGCCGATGGCGCGGTCGCCGAAGCGCTCACGGATGGCGTCGACCGCCCCGCTGGCCTCGTGCCACGAGGCGCCCCCGACATCCTCGAAGCTGAGCTGCTGGGCCGCGCCCGTCACCAGGCCCGAGACGCTCACGCCCAGGAGGCGGACGCCCGGCGTGGGGTCGATTGCGGCCAGCAGCGCCAGTGCGGCGCGGGCCACCGCCGGAGCGTCGTCGACCGTGGTCGGCAGGGTCGACGACCGGGTGATGGTCTGGAAGTCCGCGAAGCGCACCTTGAGCGTCACGGTTCGACCGGCCAGGCCGGCACGGCGCAGGCGCCAGGCCACGCCGTCGGACATGCGCACGGCCTCGCGGCTCAGCGGCTCGTGCTCGTGATGATCGTGGGCGAAAGTCTCCTCGTGGCCCACGGACTTGAGTGGTTGGTCGGGCTCGACCGGGCGCGGATCCATGCCCCGCGCCAGTTGGGCCAGGTGCCGCCCGTGCGCCGACCCCAGCGTGGCGACGAGCGTGTCCTCGGGCACGTCGGCGATGTCGCCGACCGTGCGCACGCCGAGCCGCTCGAGGCGATCGAGCGTGGCGGGGCCGACCCCCCAGAGCGCACGGGCGGGCAGCGGGTGCAGAAACGCCAGCTCCTTTCCAGGAGCGATGACGTGGACGCCCTCGCCGAGCACCGGACCGTCCGTCGACGCCCGGGGCTTGGCCGCCTCCGACGCCAGCTTGGCCAGCATCTTCGACGGCGCCACACCGACCGAGCACGTGAGCCCCTCCCGCGCCAGGACCTCGTCCCGGATCCGGCGGGCCACGGTCGCCCCGTCACCGTGGGAGCGGCGGGCGCCGGTGACGTCGAGGAATGCCTCGTCCAGGCTGATCGGTTCGACTAGCGGCGTGAACGACCGGAAGATCTCCATGACCCGCTCACTCACCGCGCCGTAGTGGGCGTGGTCGCCGGGCATGAACACCGCGTGGGGGCAGAGCCGCCGGGCCCGGGCGCTCGGCATGGCGGAGAAGACGCCGTAGGCGCGCGCCTCGTAGCTGGCTGCAGCCACCACGCCCCGGCTCCCGGTGCCGCCCACCACCACCGGCCGCCCCCGCAGCTCCGGCCGGCGCAGCAGCTCGACCGACACGAAGAAGGCGTCCATGTCGACGTGCAGGATCGTCCTGCTCGGCAGCGATGCCGCCGATCCGGCGTCAGACCCGTTGCGCCCGGGAGGTCCCGATGGGCCGCCCGTCACCTTCGGCTGACCGTGGCCGTCCGGGGATCGTCGCCCTCCACGCCGTAGCGGTACCGCCGGCTGTCCACCCACCGGTCGGAGAGCCACTCCGCCAGCGGCTCGCTGACCCAGCGATGGCAGCCGACCAGGTGGCCCTCGCAGGCTTCGGCGTCGACGTAGGCGGCTTCGACGACGATGCCGTCGGGATCGTCGACGCGGAGGTCGCCGGCGTGCTCGAGCGCCAGGTGCGCCTCGACCCGCAGCCGCCAGCCGAGGCCCAGTGCCTCCACCTCCACCTCGTAGATGGGACCGTGCCAACGCGAGACGGTGACGCCGGTTTCCTCGGCGACCTCCCGGGTGAGGCCATCGATGAGCGTCTCGCCGGCGTCGATCACGCCGCCGGGTGGGGTCCAGTCGTGCTCGCCGCTGCGACGCCGGTTGCGAACCAGGAGCAAGCCGCTCCCGTCGAGGATCAGCCCGCCTCCGACCAGCCAATCCCGCATCAGCCCAGTGTGGCACGTGGCCCCAGAGGCCCAGCAGATAGGGCGCTCCGAAGGCACCCCGCGTGGGAATTTGTCGCTGGGTCGCAGCCCATCAGCTGGGCCTCCTGGCAGCGCTGACCACGGCTAGCCAAGAGGACGTACCGATCTGCTCAAGTCCTGAGCCAAGGGCCCCAGCAGATAGGGCGCTCCGAAGGGCACTCCCGCGTGGGGAATTGTCGTGGGTCGCAGCCCAACAGCTGGGCCTCCTGGCAGCGCTGACCACGGCTAGCCAAGAGGACGTACCGATCCGCTCAGTCCCTAGAGTGGCTGCGTGCCAGCCCCCGGACCCCCTCCCGCAGACGGTGGCTACGCCCCCAGCGCCCTGCCCTCCACGACCGCCCGGGTGCTGGCGTTCGTGTCGATACTCGTCGGGGGCCTCTGTGGCGGATTGATCGGCTGGGCCTTCGTCGACCTCACGTCCGACGACCCCGGCATCCTCTCCGGGCTCGCCGGGCTGGGCGGTGCGATCGTGGGGGCCCTCGGCGTCGCGGTGGTCGCCACGCTGGCGCTGCGGGCCATGGGCGAGTGGCGCACGATCCAGCACCGCCAGGAGGGCTCTCCCCCCTCCCCGACGTCGCGTCGCTAGCCGCTCGCCGGCGAGTCCTCAGCCGAAGCGCAGGCGGCGGAAGGACTCGGCGTGGCTCACGCCGACCTGCGCGCCCGATTCGGCGGTGCGGGTCCGCAGCAGCTCGGCGACCAGCGCAGGATCGCCGCCCACCCGGCTCTCGTGGCACTGCACGGCCGCCACCTTGAGCTCGAGCGAGTCCGATATGTCGACCCACACGTCGGGCTCGAAGGTGCCCGACAACAGCAGGCCGGCGACCTGGTGCGGCGGGCCGGTCTCGGGGAAGTACAGCGGGCTCGCCGCCGCCGGCGCGACGGCGTCGACGACGGCCCAACCCACCTCGCGGTGGTCGCGGTGGTTGACGTAGCTGTCGCCGAAGAACACCGCGGTGGGGTCCGGGCACACGACGATGTCGGGCCGGTGGGTGCGGATCAGCTCCACGAGCCGGGCACGTAGGGCGAGGTCGTTGGTCACCTCGCCGTCCGGCAGTCCCATCCGCTCGACCCCGGCCAGCCCGAGCACCCCGGCGGCGGCGTCGACCTCCCGCGCACGGCGCTCGGTCAGTTCGGCGGGGTCGGTGGCGGCATCCGGCGATCCCTTGTCGCCCGCGTTGACCACGACCAGGCGGACGTCGGCGCCGGCCAGCGCCCAGTGGGCGAGCGTGCCCCCGCACGAGACCTCGGGATCGTCCGGGTGGGCGTACACGGCCAGCGCCCGCGCCGGCGCCTCGTCGAGCAGGGCGGAGGGCATCGACCTACGGGGCCCGGTGGATGGCGGCGACCGCCCGGGCGATCGCGGCATCGTCGATGTCGCAATGGGTGACGAACCGCACGGTCTGCGGGCCGAGCGTCACACCCCACACGCCGTCCGCCGCCAGTGCGTCCAGCAGATTCGCCGGATCGGGGTGGCGGAACAGCACCACGTTGGTCTCCACTTCCTTGGGGTCGCAGCCAGAGTCGGGCCAGCGCTCCGCCACCGCCTCGGCCAGCGTGCGGGCCCGGCCGTGGTCGTCGGCCAGGCGTTCCACCATCGTGTCCAGGGCCACGAGGCCGGCGGCCGCCACGATCCCCACCTGGCGCATGCCCCCACCGAGCCGCTTGCGCTCGACGCGCGCCCGGCCGATGAGGTCGGCCGGGCCCGCCAGCAACGAGCCGATCGGTGCCCCGAGGCCCTTCGACAGGCAGGCGGTCACGAGGGTGGCCTGGGCCGCGAGTTCGGCGACGGGCACGCCCGTGGCCACGACAGCGTTGAACAGGCGCGCCCCGTCGAGGTGCACGGGGACACCGACGGCGGCGACCGCCTCGAGCCTCTCGAGCGGCCAGGGGCGGCCACCCGAAGCCAGGTGCGTGTCCTCGACGACGACCGCCGCCGGCGACGGCCAGCGGTGCTCGGCGCCCGCGACCAGGTGTGCGATCTCGCCGGGGTCGAGGGTGCCGTCGGCGTCGTCCACCACGTGGAGCTGCGCGGACTGGTTGGCGCCGAACGCGCCGCCCTCGTGGGTCACGACGTGCTGCCGCCGGCCGGCCACGACCAACGTGCCCGCGGTGGCCAGAACCCGCAGCGCGATCTGGTTGGCCATCGTGCCCGACGGAACGAAGAGCGCCTCGGGCTTGCCCATGCGATCGGCGAAGACCTCCTGCAGTCGGTTGACCGTCGGATCGTCCCCGAAGCCGTCGTCGCCGACCTCGGCGTCGGCCATGGCCCGCCGCATCGCGGGCGTCGGGCGGGTCACGGTGTCGCTGCGCAGGTCCACCACGCCGTGGGTGGCGGACGCATCGGGTGCCATCGGCGGGCACGGTACCGTCGCCCGCCATGGCTGTGCGTACCGGTCCGGTCGCGCTCCTGGACCTCGCCACCGATGCTGCCCAGCGGGCCGCGGACCTGCTGCTCGACGGGTTCGAGCGGGCGCGCGCCACCGTCGAGACCAAGTCGACGGCCACCGACATGGTGTCGGAGATGGACCGGGCATCGGAGCGGCTCATCGTGTCGACGCTGCTGGCCGCCCGACCCGATGACGGTCTGGTGGGCGAGGAGGGCAGCGCCTCGCCAGGAACCAGCGGCCTGCGCTGGGTGATCGATCCGCTCGACGGCACGACCAACTACCTCTACGGCCACCCCGGTTGGGCGGTGTCGATCGCCGCCGAGGACGATGCCGGCGTCGTCGCCGGCGTCGTCGTCGATCCCATGCACGGCGACGTGTTCACCGCCACCCGGGGCGGCGGGGCGCGGCGCAACGGCCAGACGATCGCCTGTTCGTCCCTGGACGACGTGAGCACGGCGCTCCTCGCCACCGGCTTCGGCTACGACGCCGAGCGTCGGCGAGCTCAGGCGGAGGTGCTGGTCGGGCTGCTCCCCCGCATCCGCGACATCCGTCGCATGGGCGCGGCAGCGGTCGACCTGTGCTCGGTGGCGTGCGGGCGCGTCGACGCCTACTTCGAGCGGGGCTTGGCCTGGTGGGACCTGGCGGCCGGCGGCCTCATCGCCGCCGAGGCCGGTGCGCTCGTATCCGCCATCGACGGTGGACCCGCGCGGCCGGACGCCGGCTCGCCTGAGGCTGCGCCCCCGGGCGCAGCCCTGGCCCGAGCGGCCCGCCGCCGGAGGCGGCAAGAGCGGGAAGCGCAGTTGAGGCATGCATCATTCGACCTGACCTTTCCGGGCCCCGCCTCGATCGTCGCCGCCGGTCCCGGGCTGTTCAATACGTTGCGTGAGTTGCTCCGCTCTCTGGGCGCCCACAATGTGTCGTGAGTCACCGAGATGCCAAGTCGTCACCGGATCGCAATGGTCCTGCGCCACGCGCCGTCACGATCTGTGGGCATCCTCGTGGAGATGTCCGCCGCAACCGCAGGGTCGCCCACGCGACCGCCCGCCGCCGGAAGCGACGCCCTCGCCTCCATGCCCGAACCCGCTGCCATCAACGTCACCTCCGACGGCACCGCAGTCGTGATCGCGGTCGAGGGTGGTCTCGACGTGTCTACGGGCGAGGCGTTGGTCGACGCCGCCACCGCCGCCGTGGCCACCGGCCCCTCGCATCTCGACATCGACCTGCGGGGCCTCGAATCGTTCACCGATGAGGGGGCCAAGGCGTTGGTGACCTGCCGGACGCTGGGGTCCGACCTGCCCGGTGGGCTGCACTATCGCACGAGCCGGGGGCCTGGGCGCGAGGCGCTCCTCTCGGCCTATCGCGACCTCGAGACCGACGGCCTCGCCGACTGAGCGACCTGCGGCCGACCCGAACGTAGCGACCGGCCCGAGCGGCCGTGGGAGCGGGAAGCATGTTTCCACCCCGCCCGTTCGGCACGGGCGGGCGCGATGAGGCACCATCATGGCCGTGGGGACACGGATCCTGTCGGTCGAAGACGACGAGCGGATACGGACCGCCGTCAAGCTCGCCCTCGAGGACGAGGGCTGGTCCGTCGAGGAAGCCGACACCGGCGAGGAGGCGCTCAACTCCTTCCAGCGTCAGCCCGCCGACGTGGTGCTCATCGACATCATGCTCCCGGGCATCGACGGCTTCGACGTCTGCCGGGCCATCCGCCGCACCTCCGACGTGCCGATCGTCATGGTGACGGCGCGAGCCGACACCCATGACGTGGTGGCCGGGCTGGAGGCCGGCGCCGACGACTACCTCACCAAGCCGTTCGCGCCCAAGGAGCTGTCGGCACGGATCCGGGCGCTGCTGCGCCGGGCCCGCGCCACCGACGCCACCGCCACCCACCTCCGCTTCGGCGAGCTCGAGATCATCCCCGACGAGGGTGTGGTCCGTCGCGGCGGCGAGGAGATCCACCTGACCAAGACCGAGTTCCGCCTGCTGGTCGAGCTGGCGTCGAGCCCCGGCCGAGTGTTCAGCCGCGAGGTGCTGCTCGAGCGGGTGTGGGGCTACGGGTACTTCGGGGACGGCCGCCTGGTCGACGTGCACGTGCGTCGGCTGCGCACCAAGGTCGAGGCGGACCCTGCCAACCCCCGCCACGTCGTCACCGTGCGCGGCCTGGGCTACAAGCTCCAGGCCTGACCCGGCCCCGGTGAGGCGCTTCCTCCCCCGGCTGGGACTCCGAGCCCGCATCACCATCGCCTTCGCGGTCGGCGCCCTGTTCATGTCGGCCGTGCTGGCCGGCGCCACCATCGGGCTCACCCGGCGCAACCTGCTCGACCAGCGCGAGTCGGCCGCCACCGCCCAGACCTACGCCAACGCCCAGAACGTGCGGAACCAGTTGGAGTCGGACGTGAGCGATCCGCTGGGCGTGGTGTCGTCGCTGGTGACCCCGACCGGCTCCAACCCCGTGCTGCTGCTGGAGGGCACGTGGTATCCGCTCAACGCCGAGTTCAGTGGCGACGTCCTCCCGGCCGACCTCAGCGAGCTGGTGCAGTCGGGGCAGCCGGCCCGCATGCGCTTCCGGTACAACGACGAGACCGAGCTGGCCGTCGGGGTGCCGCTCGAATCCGTCAACGGCGCCTACTTCGAGATCGTGTCGCTGGACGAGCTCGAGGAGACGCTCGAGTCGATCAGCATCTCGTTGCTGGCGGCAGCGCTAATCGCCACCCTGGCTGGGGCGGCATTGGGCTGGTGGGCCGCCCGCCGCGTCCTGAGGCCACTCGTCGGGATCGGCGAGGCGGCTCACGCCCTGGCCACCGGGCGACTCGACACCCGGGTCGAGGCCAGCGCCGACGCCGACCTGGCGCCGCTGGCCGACTCGTTCAACGAGATGGCCGCCGCCCTCGAGGAGCGGATCCAACGCGACGCCCGGTTCGCGTCGAACGTGAGCCACGAGTTGCGGTCGCCGCTCATGACCCTGTCCGCGTCGATCGAGGTGCTGGAGAACCAGCGCGACGACATGTCCGAGCGGGCCAAGGCGGCACTCGACCTGATGGTCGCCGACATCGACCGCTTCCGGCAGCTGGTGGAGGACCTGCTGGAGATCTCCCGCTTCGACGCCGGCGTCATGCACCTCGACCTCGAGGAGGTCCACCTGGCCGAGCTGATCATGCAGGCCGTCTCCGCCTCGACCGACGCCGACGTGCCCGTCGACATCGACGCCGACCTGGCCGGCGTGGTGGTGAAGGCCGACAAACGGCGCCTGGTGCGGGTGATCGCCAACCTGCTCGACAACGCCGCCAAGTACGGCGACGGCGCCACCCGGGTGCAGCTCCGCAAGGACGACGACAACGTGCTGATCGCCGTCGAGGACAACGGCCCGGGCGTGCCCGCCGAGGACCGGGAGTCGATCTTCTACCGGTTCAACCGCGGGTCGCGGGCCGGGCGGCGTTTCGACGTCGACGGCGTCGGCCTCGGGCTGGCCCTGGTCGCCGAGCACGTGCGCCTGCACGGCGGTTCCGTGTGGGTCGAGGACCGGTTCAACGGTGAACAGGGGTCGCGCTTCGTCATCGAACTGCCCACGGAGGCGCCATGAGCCGGTACGTCCGCACGGGTCTGTGCTCGGCGGCGCTCACCGCGGTGGTGCTGGGTGCCGTCGGCTGCGGCATACCGACCGACGACGAGCCCCGCGCCATCTCCCGCGAGAGCGTTCCCGACGACGTCGTCGACGACACAACCGAGTCCACCGCGTCCCAGCCGGCGGTCACCGTCCCGATCTACCTCGTCCAGTCACCCGAGGACCCCCGCCTGGTGGATGTCGAGCGTAGTGTGCCGGCCGGTAGCCCGGCGGCGGGCCCGGACCCGGCGGCGGTGCTGGAGACGCTGCTGAGGGCCACCCCCAACCCCCAGGAACAGGCCGACGGCATCACCAACCTGATCCCCCAGGACACCCGACTGGCGTCGCAACCGGAGCTGGCCCGAGGGACCCTGGTGGTCGACCTGACGAGCGAGATCTTCGACGTGGAGGGAGAGAACCAGCGGGCCGCGTTCGGTCAGATCGTCTGCACGGCCAACGCGCTCGACGGCGTCCAGTTCGTGCGGTTCCTGGTGCAGGGCGAGCCCACGGAGGTGCAGGTGGATTCGGGCGCCACCGGCGGTCCGGTGACCTGCGCCGACGACTACGAGCGCCTCCTCGCCGACAGCAACGGCGGGTGAATCAGCCGAAGAACACCGATGCCACGTCGTAGAGATCGGGATCGATGAGCTTGAGCTCCGTGGTGCCTGCGCTCAGTGGCACCCGGACGATGTTGCCGGCGCGCAGGGCCACCATCGTGTTGAACGCACCGTCGTGGACGGCATCGATGGCGGCGATGCCGAAGCGGGTCGCAAGCACCCGGTCGAACGCAGTTGGCGTACCGCCGCGCTGGATGTGGCCGAGCACGATGGCCCGGGTCTCGTAGCCGGTTCGCTCCTCGATGGCGGCCGCAACCTGGTCGCCGATGCCGCCGAGCCGCGCGTGGCCGAAGGCGTCGACCTCCGACGAGGCCATGGCCATCGTGCCGTCGACAGGCTGGGCGCCCTCGGCCACCACCACGATCGACGCCCAGCGGCCCCGCACGTGCCGGTGCCGTATGACCCGGCACACCTCGTCGATGTCGAAGGGCCGCTCGGGGACCAGCACCATCGTCGCCCCGCCGGCGATGGCGGCCCACAGCGCGATGTGACCGGCGTGGCGGCCCATCACCTCGACCACCATGACGCGGTGGTGGGACTCGGCGGTGGTGTGCAGCCGGTCGATGGCGTCGACGCACACCTGGACCGCAGTGTCGAAGCCGAAGGTCAGCTCCGTGGCCGACAGGTCGTTTTCGATAGTGATTGGCAAACCCACGACCGCCACGCCCACGTCGGCCAGGCGGGTGGCCACCCCGAGTGTGTCCTCCCCGCCGATGGCGACCAGGGCCTCGATGCCGTTGTCGGCCAGCGTGGCCTTCACCCGCTCGGGGCCGTTGTCGAGCTTGTACGGGTTGGTCCGCGAGGAGCCGAGGATGGTCCCGCCGCGGGGCAGCGTGCCGCGGAAGGACTCGACCGACAGCTCCATCACCTGGTTCTCGACGGCCCCCCGCCAGCCGTCCCGTAGGCCCACCATCTCGTCTCCGTAGTGGACCTGGCCCTTGCGCACCACCGCCCGCATCACCGCGTTCAGACCCGGGCAGTCGCCGCCCCCCGTGAGCATCGCCACACGCATGCACGTGACACTACCGACGGCCCACCGGCCGCCGGCGCCCGCATGTCGCTGGTCTGAGGCCGCCTACTAGCGTGCGGCGCCGATGTCCGTGGTCATCGCCATCGACGCCGGGACGACGGGGGTGCGCAGCTTTGCCGTGCGGGAGGACGGGTCCCGGGCGGGCTACGCCTACCGCGAGTTCCCCCAGCACTTCCCGCAGCCGGGATGGGTCGAGCACGACCCCCGGGACATCTGGGACGCGACCACGGCCACCCTCGGCGAGTTGATCGCCGCACTCGACGGCGAGCCCGTGGCCGCATTCGGGATCACCAACCAGCGGGAGACCGCGGTGGCCTGGGATCGGCGCACCGGGTCGCCCTTGCACAACGCGCTGGTCTGGCAGGACCGCCGCACCGCGGGCCGCTGCGACGAGCTACGCCAGGCGGGGCACCTCGAGCGTGTGCGGGCCAGCACCGGGTTGGTGCTCGACCCCTACTTCTCAGCCACCAAGTTCGAGTGGCTTCTCACCGAGGGCGGCGTGGCCGCCGGCGCCGCTGGCCCCGACACCGCCCTCGGCACGGTCGACAGCTGGCTGGTGTGGAACCTGACGGGTGGCCCGGACGGCGGCGTCCACGCCACCGAGGCCTCGAATGCCAGCCGGACGCTGCTCTTCGACATCGGGAAGCTCACCTGGTCGCCCGAGCTGGCCGAGCTCTTCGGGGTGCCGGTTGCTGCCCTGGGCGAGGTCCGTCCCTCGTGCGGGCGCTTCGGTGTCACCGCCGGCGTAGTGCCCGTCCCGAACGGCATCCCCGTGTCGGGTGTCCTCGGCGACCAGCAGGCGGCGCTGTTCGGGCAGGCGTGCCTTGCCCCCGGCCTGACGAAGAACACCTATGGCACGGGGAGCTTCGTACTCATGAACGTGGGCGAGGCCTGCCCCGATCCGGTGGAGGGCCTGCTCACCACCGTCGCCTGGACCACGGAGGGGCGGCCCGGGGCCACCTACGCGCTGGAGGGCGCGATCTTCGTGACCGGCGCCGCCGTCCAGTGGCTGCGCGACGGGCTCGGGCTGATCAACGACAGCGCGGAGATCGGGCCCCTGGCGGCTACCTGCGACGACACGGGGGGCGTGGTCGTGGTGCCGGCCTTCACCGGGCTCGGCAGCCCGTGGTGGGACCCCTATGCCCGCGGCACGATCCTGGGCATCACCCGGGGAACCACGCCCGCGCACCTCGCCCGCGCCGTGGTCGAGGCGATGGCGTACCAGACGCGCGACGTGGTCGAGGCGATGTCGGCGGCGTCGGGCCAGACGATCCCGGAGCTGCGCGTCGACGGCGGCGCGTCGGCGATGGACCTGCTCCTGCAGATCCAGGCCGATCAGCTGCAGGCCCCGGTGGCCCGCCCGATCGTGCAGGAGACGACTGCGCTCGGTGCCGCCTACATCGCCGGCTTGGCCGAAGGCGTGTGGTCGTCTCCCGAGGAGGTGGCGTCCCGCTGGACGCTCGACCGACGCTTCGAGCCGCGCCTGCCGCCGGCCGAGGCCGACGCCGGCCACGCTCGCTGGCGCCGCGCCGTCGAGCGGTCGCGCGGATGGGCGAACTGATCGACCCGCCACCACACGCGCTCGACGCTGGGTGAGCCTCGGGGATCAGCTGGGCGGGCTGGGCTTCTCACCCGGGTGATGGGCTCGGCCGCGATCGGTCGCTCTGACCAGTCGTGGGGCCGTGAACGCCGGGGCGTCAAGCGGCGTCGCCGAACAGGCTCGCTTCGTGGGGTGGCGGTTCCGGCGGTGGCCTCGCGTCTTCCGGTTGCGTGCCTGCGGCCCCCTCGCCGGAGCGATCGCGCCCGTCCGGTGGTCTCGAGTTGTCGTACGCCGCCGTCGGCGCCTGGTTCGCGGGATGTTGTGGATCACCCGGCGGACCATCGGTCGCTTGCCGATACCGGGGACCAGTCCCCAGCCGCGATGCGTCTTCAGGCGGTGGTGGTGAGCACAGAGGTGGTCAAGATTGGCCAGCTCGGTGATCCGGTCGTCGGCCCAGGGAACGCGATCGTCGGCCTGGACGCTGATCGTGCTGCAACAGCCTCGGACGTCACAGCCGGGCGAGCTCCACAGCAGGGCGATGCGTTGCGCCACCGTGGGCCCACGCCCCAGGTGCGTCACATTGGCGACGTCGCTGCCGTTGGTGATGACGAGCTTGAGAATGGACTCGCCCAGCAGTGCGCGGGCGGTGGCTACCGGTACGGGGCCTAGGCCCGTGATCTCGCACAACTCGTCGCCCTCGACGCCGCCCCGCACCAGCGCCTCGAGGTCGATGCGAAGCAGCGCGAGGTGCGTCACCGGACCCGATACCGGACGCATCGTCGCGGGTGCGGGTGGCTCGTTGGTGGGCATGTCGGTTGCGGACGCGGTTGCAGACTTGCCGGCGGAGGTGGTCGTCGCGTGGCGCGCTCGTGGCGTGCCGGCCGTGGGCGCGGGCTCCGACGTCGCCTTGGTCGTGGCACCCGGCTGCCGCACGGTGTGGCGGCGGGCGAGCTCGATGAGCGCGAACGCATACGCCTCCCGGGACTCGCGTAGTCCGTCGCGCCGCGCGGCGTTGAACAGCCCGTCGGTGATCGGGTTCAGCGCGGCGTTGAACCGCGACCCTCCATCGGGGGTGCCCCGAGCCGACAGGTTCCACGCGCCCTCGGAATCGGTCCAGCGGCGTACCCGCCGCTCCCGATGGATCCGCCGGTGTGTGGCGTCGCGGTCGGCATCTGCCGCCGCCCTGGTGCGCGCACAGCGCTCGCGCAGCTCGGTCAAGCTCGAACCCGCGGCGCTGTTCAGCAATGACCGCTCTGCACGTGGGTTCGCCGCGGCCGCTCCGGCGATCTCGTCGGCCTGCGCGCGCGACAGCTCGCCGCGGCGCATGGCCGACTGCGTGTGCGGCAAGCCGCGGACCCTCTTCGAGGTCTCCAACGAGGTGCGTGCCGCACCCAACGACGAGCCGGACGTGCGGGCCAGGTAGTCCGGGGCGCTCCGGTCGCCCGCACGCTGCCAGACCCTGGACTCGTCGACCCGGGCGGCCAGCAGGGTCTTCGCGGAAGCCGCCAGGGCGCCCGCGTCGCCGGGCCCAACTACTTGTGGGCGACGAGGATCATGCGTCGCGCCGTGGCGGTGAGCACGCTGCCGTCACCGGCGTAGCCCTCGACCGTGCGGAAGCCGGCGTCGAGGAGCCAGTCGCGCAGCTCGGTGAAGCTGAACAGCCGGACGAAGAACGCCGCGCGCCGGACCCGCCCGTTGCGGACGATCGTGCGCCGGGCGTTGGCGCGGCCGGTCAGCGGGTCGAACTCGCGCTGGTCGATGAGGACCCCGTCGTCGACCTCGGAGACGGTGGCCGGGAGCCAGTGCGGCAGGAGCCCGTCCTTGTGGATCAGCTCGACCAGGAACCGGCCACCCGGCCGCAACGCCCGGTGCACCTGCGCGAGGACGGCACGGTTTTGGGCGTCGTCGAAGTACCCGTATGCGGTGAACCAGCTCACCACGGCGTCGAACCGGTCCGTCCAGGGGAGGGCGCGCATGTCGCCGTGGACGTATTCGACGTGCACGCCGTGGCGGTCGGCATCCGCGCGGCCGAGCTCGAGAAACAGCGGTGTCGCGTCCAGCCCGGTCACCCGGGCACCCATGGCGGCCAGCCGGTTGGCGATGCGACCGTGGCCGCAGGCCAGGTCCAGGACCTCCATGCCATTGCCCAGTGCGAGAAGGTTCCAGACCGTCGACGCTTCCTCGTCGCTCGTGTCGTCGGCGAGGCGCGCGGCGTAGAAGTGCAGGTAGTCCTCGTCGAACAGCTCGTCGATCGGCCACTCCTCGTCCATTGGCCGATGCTACGGGCCGCCCCGTCCCGCCCGGGCCGCCTCAGCCGGTGGGGCCGAACCGCTCCACTCGGATGCGCTCGACCGGGACGTCCAGGTCGACGAGGAGGCGGCTGGCGGCGTCGGCGAACCGGGCGGAGCCGCAGACGTACACGGTGGCGTCCGGCAGGATCGCCGGCTCCAGATCGGAGGGCCCGATGCGCCCCGCGGGCCGGTCGGCGTCGACCGGCGCCCGGCGGGAGTAGACGATCGTCGCCTCCGGGCCCGGGAGCTCGTCGGCGTAGTAGAGATCGTCCGGGCTCCGCACCGACACGACCAGGCGGACCAGGTCCACCCGGCCGGTCCGGCGGGCGAGACGCAGCATGGCCATGAGCGGAACCACGCCCGAGCCGCCGCCGACGAGCAGGGCGGGGGTGTCGCCCCGCCACACGAACCACCCGCCGATCGGTCCCCGGACCTCGATCTCGTCGCCGACCACTACCACGTCGTGCAGGAACATCGACACCTCGCCGTCGGGCAGGCGCTCCACGGTGACCTCGATCTCGGCCGAGCCGTCGGGGGCGGACGCCACCGAGTACGAGCGGGACGCCGCGTACCCATCGGGTGCGGTCAGCCGGATGATGTAGTGCTGGCCAGCCAGGTGATCCGCCGGGCGTGGCAGGGCGAGCCGGAAGGTCTTGGCCCGAGGGGTCTCGTCACGGATGCCGACGACCGTCGCCGTTTGCCACGGGTTGTGGCGCGCGCCGGTGCCGGCGCCCGCCGCAGCGTCGGCTTCCGCGGGCGGCACTAGTGGACCCTCGAGCCCACTAGTCGCCCTGGTAGCGCTGCTCGAGCCAGGGGTCGCCGCGGTCGTGGTAGCCGTTGCGCTCCCAGAAGCCCGGTTCGTCGTGGTCGAGCACCTGCAGCCCGGCCACCCACTTGGCGCTCTTCCAGAAGTACAGGTGGGGCACCAGCAGCCGCGCCGGCCCACCGTGGTCCACCGGCAGCCGGCCGCCGTCGACCTCCCACGCGACCCAGGCCCGCCCCCCGGTGACGTCTGCCAGGGGCAGGTTGGTCGTGTAACCGGTGTGGGTGAACGCGAGGACGTGCGTAGCGGCGGGCAACGGGCCGGCCGCGTCCAGCAGCGTGTCGACCGCCACTCCTCCGAAGGCGATGCCCAGCTTCGACCACGTCGTCACGCAGTGGATGTCTCCGCTGTAGGTCGAGGGCGGCAGCGCGTGGATCTCGTCCCAGGTCCAGGTCGTCGGCCGCTCGACGAGGCCCTCGACGGAGAACGTCCACGACGCCGTGTCGAGCCGCGGGGTCACCTCGGCCGTGAGCACGGGCCAGTCGTTCCCGACGTCGTACTGACCCGGCGGCAACCGTCCCTCCTCCGCCGGCCGCCTTCGCCCAAAGAAACCTCTCGTCACCTTCGCCATGTGTGGTCCAGTCTGCACCCAAAGAGGCGGAGGGGGGAGGTGTCCCTCCCCCCCTCAGATCGGTTACCTGCCACGAGGGTGGAGGGGACGCCCCCGAGCCGGTCCCCGACGATCAGCGGCTCGGATGACGCGTCCGGCTGCGGGCGCGGCGCAGCTCGCGCAACCTGGTGTCGACGACGCGGGCGAGCGCCGCCACCTGCCGGCGCTCCCGGGCGCGGTAGGGCATGCCCTCCCGCCCGAGCACGAGCGCGAGCCCCGAGTGCGGCAGTGGCGCCCAGACGACGTCACCGGCCCCGGATCCGCGGCTCCCACCGCTACCGGCACCCTCGGCGGCGCGGCTCCCGGTGAGGAACGCTTCGAGCCAGCCGCTACTCGGTGCGTCGTCGCTGGCCACGAGGGTTCCCTCGCCCTCGCATTGGCCCTGGCCCTCGAGGTCGGTGACGGCCACCCAGGCGGCTCCGACAACGCGGCCGGCGTGGCCCACGACGGCCTCTAGGAGCTCGTCGACGTCGTCGGCGCCCACCAGCTGGGCGGCCGCCTCCAGGGCGTCGAGGCGAGGGTCGTGGCGGGCGTCGGCCACGGGGCGCACCTCCTCCACGGCGACACCGTCGACGTGGCGCACCTCGGCGACCAGCAGGTCGACGAGGCCGCCGGACGGCAGCTCGACCACGAGCTCGTCGACCGCCTGCCCGTTCTCACGCTCCAGGATGTCGATCCCGACCACGTCGCCACGCACCGCACCGATGCGGCTGGCGACCTGCCCCAGGGCGCCGGGCCGGTCGGGAAGCCAGATGCGGATCACGAACGTAGGCACACCCGCACCCTATTGAGCCCCTGTGAACCGCCTGTTTCGGCCGCGCGACGGGAGGATTAGGACCAGTCGCCACTCGGCGTGACCCTCCTCACCCGGACGGCGTTCGCCGCGCCGGCTGGCGTTGGCCGTCGTTGACCGCGGGGTCAAGCGGTCCGGTACCGTTGGTCGCTGAAGTGCGAGCACAGCGAGCGCAGCAGGCCGACGGCGCGAGCGCCAGCTCGCCCCGCGGCGATCGGTGTGGGGCGCAGCCCCACGGGAGACACTGACATGGGCAAACAGCTCACGCCCCGGGGCCAGCAGCGGCGCGATCAGCTGATCGACTACGCCACCGCCCGCTTCGCCGAGCGTGGCTACCACGACACGTCGGTCGCCGACCTCGTGTCGGGACTCGGCGTCGGCAAGGGCGTCTTCTACTGGTACTTCGAATCCAAGGAACAGCTCTTCGTCGAGATCCTGCGCGAGGCCCAGCTCGACCTGCGCCGGACCCAGCGAGCCGCAATCGGCGACGAACGTGATCCGGTGCGCCGGATAGAGCTCGGCATCCGCTCGTCCTTGGCCTGGATCGACCGGCACCCCCACCACAACGAGCTGATCCGCGTGGCAGCCAGCGACGACCGGTTCCGCCACCACGTGCGGCGGGGCGAGGAGATCGCGCTGGACGATCTGTCCAAGCATGTCAAGGACGCCATCGTCGACCGCGGGCTCCACCACGCCGACCCCGAGATGGTGGCGCACGCGATCCTCGGCGTGGTCGGCCGGCTGGCCGGGACGTTCCTGCCCGGCCGCGGCGCCCCCGTCGACGCTGTGGCCGATGCCGCCGTGGCCTTCTGCCTGGGCGGTCTGCTGGCCGAGCAGAGTCTCGAATGAGCGAGCCCAGCGAGCGAACCATCGACACAGTGCACTGCCCGCCGCGAAGCGGCGACGTGGTCATTCCGCGGGCCGTTGGCCCGCCGAATGAGCACAACGCGTCGCTGACGCGCGAAACTGTTGTAACGCGATTGTCGTGAGTGGGCGGTCACCGCTGGGGGCTGGGACCTCGAGTCGGTGATCGCGCCAGCAGCTTGCCGTGGAACCGCCGACAGAGACCCCGCCACAGAGGCCACCGAGCGACCTGTCCAGCCTGCACCACAGGCTGACGGTCCTCCAGGCCGCCACGGACGAGCGTGCTCGGCTCACCGAGCACCTCGCCCGCCTGCTGGTGCGCGCCGCCGATGACGCCCCGACGTCACCCAGCGTGGCGATCGGGCCCGACGACTTCCGGGCCGCCGCCCGCGAGGCCGCGGCCCGGAGGGTCGAGGACCACGAGCGCGTGCGGGGCGAGCTGTCGGCGAAGCTGCGCCGGGCCCGCGAGCTGCAGGCGGTGACCGCCAACCGGCGGGACGAGGCCGCAGCCCGCACCCGACGGATGACGGCGCACCTCGAGGACTGCGACGCCCTGCTGGAACGCGCCGGCGAGCTGACCAACGCCGCCGAGGAGGCCCGTCGCAACCTCGACGCCCGCCGGGAGGACATGGAAGCCGCCCGCGGCAAGCTGAGCTTGGTCGAAGAGCAGCGTGTTGCCGCGGCGCAGATGATCGACGACGCCCAGGAGCAGCTCCGCGACCTGGAAGCGTCGGAGCTCGACGAGCCCACCCTGCGCCGCGAGCTCGAGACGGCCCGCAAGGAGCT
>JBKPHE010000230.1:0-11596 GCA_046744485.1 Actinomycetota bacterium
AAGCAGCGGGTCGTGGGTTCGAGTCCTACCGGGGGCGCAAGGTGGCGGTCTAGCTGGGCAAACATGACACGTTACCCGCTCGGCTATCCGTGCCTTGAGTGGATCGGGTCCCTCTTTGGCCTCGTGGCAGCGGTCGCTGGGCTCGCAACCTGGCGCCCCAGACCATCAAGACCTACCTCGAAGCGGCAGGTCAGCTGGTCGACTACGTGATCGCCGCCGGGGTCCACGACGTGGCCGAGATCGAGTGCCAGCACATCGAGGAGTTCATCGCCGAGCAGGTCGAGACCCGCTCGGCAGCGACTGCCTCGGTGCGGTTCCGAGCCATCCAGCAGCTCTTCACCTGGTGCGTGGCGTGAGGCCAGATCTTGTAGTGCCCGCTGGGGCTCCCGCTACTGGCGAGTTTCTCCACGATGGGGGCGCGCACGAACCACGTCGTTGGCGGCGTATGTCGCCTGTCGCATTCGACCGCCGATGCGCGTCAGTGTCGAGTTCGATGCGCGCTGGCTCCGAGCGGCAGATCGTGCGCTAGGGCGCTTCGCTGCCCACTGCGACTAGCTCGAACACGGGGTGACGGTCCGCCTCAGCGACGAAGTCCTCCACGGCAGAGTCTGGTGTCGCCTTGAATTGCGCTCGTGTCTTGGTGGCGATGGCGACATAGCGCGGGAGAACGGGTCCAGCCTCGTCCGCAGAGACCTCACGGGTCGCGTACTCCCGCGTGGTGCGTCCGTACTGCAGGCTCACTCGGCTCGCCGCGCGGGCGTTGTGCACCCACGCGACCGCTCCGTAGGGGGCGACCAGCCACCTCTTTCCGTCGTAGTCGACCGGTACCACCGGAACGGTATATGGCCGTCCGCTCTTGGAACCACGCGTGGTCAATAGATGGATGGGCCCAACGCCCACGCGTGCAAGCACACTGACGAATGCATTACCTGCGCGCCAACCGAAGCTGCGGAACTTGGGCTCTGGCTGCCCTGAGTGTTCAGGCATGTGCTCGTCACCTATCCGCACTCACCCAGGGTGCCCGTTCTGGCGGCGCGCGCCAACGTCCCTTCGGTGCCCTCCAAGTGTCGGTCGAGGATGCGGCGGGAGCCACCGCTCACTCCGACACCCCGGCGGAAGTTGGGCGCGCACCCCACCCGGTGGCACTCCCTTGCCGACCAGTGGGGCATTGCTCCTTCCCGGACGCGCCGCATCGCGAGCGTGCAGAGGCGCCGCCGACATCGAGGGCACCCGAGGGAGCCGGGGACACCTGTCCGCTCCCCAGCTGTCGCCCTGCCCCGGCTCCTCGGGACGGCTCAGCGGCGGTCCGAGCCGTATGCATAGAGACCGCGTTGGGCCTGTTCTTCGTTACGGGGAAGCCGCCATCTCGTCTGTGACGGCGTGGGGCCGGACCGGACCGGCAGCGGTCACGTGTCGGAGGCGGGATCAGCGGACTTGGCGTCGGCGGTCTTGGCGTCGGCGGTCTTGGCTTCGGCGCTCCAGAGCACGAGCGCCGCGCCCCCCGCAGTGGCGGCCAGCCCGGCCGCGATGAGGTGATCGAGATTCGCGCCGGTGCGGGGCAGCTCGGTGCGCGCGGTCGCCCGGCTGTCCGCGGCCAGGTTCGGTCGGGTGCGGGGCGCGGGCGGAGGCACGGTGCCGGGGGAGCTGCCCAGATCGACCGGGGGCGACTCGGGCCGTCCGGGTGATTCGGGCGGTGGGCTGGTGAGTGCCTGGGCGTCGGCCGGGTCCACCGTGATGATCGTGGGCACTACGAACGCGCCGGTGCCGACCACCGCCGCCTTCCGCATGAAATCCCGGCGCCCACTGGTGCCGGCCGTGTCCGGGGCACCAGCGTCGTCGCTGAAGCTCGCCATTCCCCGCCTCCTCGTACGGGTCACCCGGGGGCATGACCCGAACGTCTAGAGATCGCGTTGGCCGATCCCAGCGTTACCTGTGGTCATCGAGCAGTGGGGGTAGTGGGTGGGGTCCTTCAGCCGTCTGGTGGGGAGCCGGCGGTGTCGTCATCCCGAACGATCACGTCACGCACGTCGGTGATCGTGCCAGGGAGCAGGGCGACAGCCAGGAGCACCACGGCGATGCGACCGCCGACGAGCGCCCCGCGGCTGCGTACGAGCCCCACGACGGGTTCGATCCGGGAGGCCGCGATGGTGATGACCAGCCCCACCAGGATGGCGATGAGTAGAAAGAAGGCCGGGATCAGGAGCAGCGCTGGGAATATCAGCGGGAGGACGGCACGGGCACGAGCCGCCCGGGCGCTCGCCGCTGGCGGGAAGTCGTGGCTGTAGCGGTTGGCGATCGCCACGACGGCCATGCCGTGGAAGACGGACGCCAGTCCGAAGGCGGCAACAGCCAGCCATCCTGGTCCGAGAAGGTCGAAGTCCGGGTTGTCCGGCCGCAGGGGATCGATCCGGGTCGCGGCGACCACGAGGTGCAGGGCACCGAAGACCACGCCACCCAGCCGGCCACTCGGCAGCCACCGCCGGAACACGACGTAGATCGCACCGCTCAGCAAGCCCGGGAGGATGCCGCCGAAGACAATGAGGCTGATCGTCCCGCCGAAGTCGATGCTGCCGACCACCTCGTCGGCGTCGGTGAGCCTGCCCTGCGCGTCGTCGCCCGCAGTCACCGCCAGCAGCCGCATGATCAGCCGCACGAAAGGTCCCGTCACGAGGGCCCCGGCCCAGAAACCGCCGACCAGTGCGATGCCAACGCCCCGTAGGTAACGGAGGGCGCTGGTCTGGACAGAGGGACGAAGGTCGCGCACGGACGAGCTCGACGTGCGGTCAGCGTCGTCGAGCGCGGGTTCCCACGTCTGGTAGCCGGTCCCGCCCCACGACAACGTCAGGATGATCCCGACGAGCAGGATGAGGCCAGTCATCGCCATGACGATCATCGGGACATGTTCCTCCGAGCCATCAGATGGACGGCGACGATCGTCCGCGTGGAGATGTACTGGTCGTGCCGCTCCGCCATCACCGCCGCCACCTCCCGCACCAGGACAACGGAACCGGCGCTGAGCCGGTCGCTCGTCAGTCCGGCGGCGACCCTACCCCGGCGGCCGGAGGGCCGCCGAGTGGGCCGTAGAATCGCCGCCATGCCGATCGAAGGGGAGTACGAACCCAGTGCGTGGGACTGGGTCGCCAAGCAGGTCGACCTCTACGAATCGTCCGGCGGCACCGAGGGGCTGACGCTCCAGGGCTCGCCGTGCGTCGTCATCACGATGCGGGGCCGCCGCACCGGCAAGGTCCGCAAGGCGGCGGTCATGCGCATCGAACACGACGGGAGGTATGCCGCCGTTGCCTCGAAGGGTGGCGCCGACCACCATCCCGGCTGGTACCTGAACCTGCTCGCCGACCCCGACGTGACCATTCAGGACGGTCCCGAGGTCCACGGCCTCCGCGCCCGTGAGGTCGAGGGGGAGGAGAAGTCCACCTGGTGGGCGCGCGCCGTCCAGGTCTGGCCGTCGTACGACGACTACCAGCAGAAGACCGACCGGGCGATCCCCGTGGTCGTGTTCGAGCCTCGGTCCGGCTGAGGTCCCGGGTCGGAACCTGGTCCGCCGACCTCAGATCGCGTCGCCCGGGATGCCGAACAGTGGCCGCACGTCGACACGCAGCCGCCCTGCCTCGACCGACGGGTCCGCCTCGGCAAGTGCCCGGACGGCGTCGCGGTCCTGTCCTGCGTAGATCGCGATCCCGACCAGTTCGCCGTCATCGAGCACCGGCCCGTTCAGCAGCAGCTTCCCCTCGTTGCGCAGCGGGAACAGGTGGCGCAGATGCGCCCGCTGCAGGCGGTCCGCCTCCGCCTCATCATGATCGCGGATCGGTCCCTTCCACAGGAGCACCAGCGTGTACCGCCCGCCGCTGGCGACGGTCTCCTGGATCTGCTGATCGAGCGCGTCGGGCATGTCCGGATCCTGTCAGGCCCCGGCGCGGGTCACCCGCCCTGGCGCTCGCCGTCGACCGTGACCTCCACCCGGTCGTCGTAGAAGGCGAGCAGGCTCGCAATCCTCGTGCTCTCGGGGAGTGGCGCCGGATAGCTCCACGCGACGTCCTTGACCTCGACATCGCCTATCCGCGCCGTGAGGTGTTCGGCCCGACCCTTGTAGGGGCAATGCGTGACGGTGTCCGACGGGGTCAACAGGTCCATCCGCACGTCGACCCGGGGCACATACCACCGCGTCGGCAGCCCGGTCTCGAACAGCGCGTGGGCGTGCGTCGATTCGGCCAACACCGTGTCGCCCAGCGTCACGCGCACATGGCGTGACGTCGGGAGGATGTCGATGCGGGCGTACGGGGACCGCACGTGCGTGAAGACCTCCTCGTCCTCCTCGAACCAGGCGTCCATCGCGTCCCACTCGAAGTGGTCGTGGTCCCGGAGGTACTCGATGGGTGAGGCGGGATAGCGCACGGCGGCGTCGCGGGCCTCGGCGTCCCCCACCCGCACGGTCAGGTGTTCGGCGTCGCCCCGACTGGGCGAGTGGCTGCTGTCGCCGGTGGGCACCAGCTCGGCGACCACGTCGGCCACCGGGAGGTAGTAGGTCGGGTAGTACGGCACCTCCCAGACCAGGAGCGGGCGGACGGTGTCGGCCACGAGGTGGCCACCGAGGTAGGTACGGACTCGCTTGGCGCTCCGTTGGACCCGGACCCGTCCTCGCTTGGAATCAGCCATGTAGTGGGCAACCGCCTTCGGGACCGGAGGATTCCCCTCCGTCCAGGGCGGACGCGCCGGGCGGTGACGCGTTCGCCGAGGGAGCGGGTGACGGGAATCGAACCCGCATAGCCAGCTTGGAAGGCTGGAACTCTGCCATTGAGCTACACCCGCAGTTCGGGCGACGGTAGCGACGGACGATCGGGTGCTCCAACCTCCGGCCCACCACCTGCACCGTCGGGGAGGGGGTTTTGAACCCCTGACCTCCTGCACCCAAGCAGAAAGCCCTGGTCAGAGGGTACTTTCCTTTGTCGTTCTGTATCACTGAGCAGGCCGGATGCGATCTCGCGGCGGACGGCATGACACCCGTTGGAACCACTTGGCGCGCCCTGGATTGATACATCGCTGATACCGAGTCCAGCCTTGTGTACCCCGTCGGTACCGCCAAGGCGGTAGCGGCGAGCAGGTTGTCGCCCAGCTCCAGGCGACCACCGAGCCTGCCTGGCGGCTCCTCAGCAACAACCTCGACCCAGCCGTGCTTATCTGCACCTGCCGTGGCTGGCCGCTCGGATTGGTGGGGACGGGCTCCGGGCGTCCGCTGCCGACGTACCTGATCGGCTCGGGTGCCCGGTAGGCAGTGAGCTGGCTCCGTTGGAGAGCTGGGGTGAGGCCTGATCGGGCCGGCCGCTGAAAATTGCGGTCTGGTGTGGGTCACCGTCGCGTACGTGCGTCTCGAGCGGTGGCCTTTCCGTGTGACCTTCCATCTCGCGGTCGCCGCGATCCTGGCGGCTGCACTTGTTGTCGGCTACGTCGTGGTGGCGAACGTTGAAGACGTTCCCGAGGACGGCTCTATCGGGCGGCCTTCGTGGCCAGGACAGGGTTTCCTTGTCCTTGCCGCGGTCGGGATCATCGGCCTCGCGTCCCTCATCGATGTGCTTCGCCCTGGTAGAGCACGTCAATCTGCCCTCCGCCGACCAGAGGCCGAACAGGCTGCGCGACGCGGCGGCGACGAACAGCGCAGGTGAGTGAGCGGGCACAGTTCGCTCGCGACGCCGTCGGTGGACGATGACCGCCGAGCCAGGCAGGCCGGGGGGTCAAGCAGGCTGTGGCCCTCGATGGTCTCCCCTGCCGATATCGCGCCTCGGCGTTCTGTGTCGGGGCGGGCAACGGCCGCTCGCACCAGGCAATCGGTGCGCGCCTCGCGCCAGCTACCCGGCGATCACGGACGGCGTCACGGCGGGGCTCGGAGTGAACGGTCGGGAATAGGAGGTGGTGCTGATAGGAGCTGCGTGGTGCGTCGCGGAATGCGATCGTGAGGCTATGCAGACGGTGTACGAGGCCGCGGGTGGTGCCGACGGCCTGTTGAGGTTGGCCGGCGCATGGCATGCCAGGGTGATGGCGGATGAGGTGGTAAGCCACGCGTTCAGCCACGGATACCATCCCCGACACACTGAGCGGCTGGCGGCGTACTGGGCGGAGGCTCTCGGTGGTCCGACGAGCTACTCAGAGACGTACGGCGACGAGACCTCGGTCGTGCGGATTCACAGCGGCAACGGGCCGCACGAGGAGATGGACCGCCGAGCGATCATCTGTTTCGATCAGGCGCTCGCAGACGTCGGCCTCGCCGGCGAGGATCGGCTCCGACAGGTGCTGCACGACTACTTCGCGTGGGCGACCACGACCACGATGTCCCGCTACCACCGCTCCGCAGATGACGTGCCGGAGGGTCTGCGCATCCCACACTGGTCGTGGGACGGACTCGTCGGCGGAACCGGTCCTGGCAACAGCTGAGGTTGCCTCCCCCTCGGCCCGGCGAACAAGCCGCTCTTCCAGGGGTTTGGGGGCGGGCGAACCGTGTGACATCAGGTGGGACGTTTCGTCCGCGCGATGCTCAAGGGGAACCGGTCGTGGCTGGTGATCTCGCCATCAGGTGCCGATCAGGGACGGAAGATTCGCGCCAGATCTGCTTCGATCTCGCGCCGCGTCGTTCTGTGCCGACTATCCGACAGGCGAGGCCGAGTCATAGCGAAGCAATCTGCGCGCCCCTGGCGCCACCTAGCCGGTGTTAGGGACGTCCTGCGGAGTCGCCTCGCCGTGACGTCCGGCGCAACTTCGACCGGCTGGCCTCCGAGCTGGTGGGTGCCTCCGCCAGACCCAGGGCGATTCATTGGGTCTCGAGTGCTTGGCGGGCGAACATTTGTTGCCGGGTGCTCGAGCGCTGCGGGCGGCCGCAGCAGGCGACCGTCCATTAGCAGCACCGCCACACGGTTCCTGAGACCGGTCGGGACCGCCACGCCGGCTTGCATCCCCCGCGGGCGACGTTCAACGAGCCCGTGTGACGCGTCCGAGTACCCGGCCCGCAAGCGGCATGTGCGGAGAACGCCAGACGTGTCGCTTTGCATAGGGCCAGGCGTAGATCGGGTTGCCGTCGCGAACTAGCTCGAGCAGGTGTGGTTCGCCGAGCTCCTCGGCGGACCACTCGTACAGGGGTTGCAGCCGTGGGACGATCACCGCGTAGTCGAGCATCCGGCCAAGACGCTGCTCGTCGGCGATGTAGCTCTCGACGTCGAGCCCCAGCGGATAGCGGTTCGGGAGCACACGGCGGAGTGACAGGAACACTTCCGCCATCCCCAGCCGCGGATCACCCATCACGCGGCCGAGCGGACCGAGCCGTCCCAGCGCCAGGCGCGGCGCCGCGACGACTGCGTGCGTGTAGAGGACACGCGCGAGCGCGACGTTCATGAAGAACCGCTCCGGCGCGCTTTCGGCTTCGGCGAGTCGCTGGTGCTCCAGGTAGCCGCTCACGATGCTCGCGTTGTGAGATCGGTACCAGTTGCGCGCCGTCGGTCTCGCGATGAACTCCAGCCAGAGCCGCACGGCCTGCGACGACGGCGCTCCAGGTAGGCGCCCGACGAGTGCGACCGCTTCGCATCCGTCCCGCAGCAGTCGCTCGTTGACCGCGCGCCACCACACGCTGCCGGGGGGCGACGCGTCGAGCGGATTGAGCACACCGCGGTGAGCCTGCCAGCGCATGAACGACAACGCCGCCCGCCGGAACGGCAGGTGTCGCGGCGCGCGGCCCGTCGGCCCGTGGTAGGTCCGCACGAGCAAGGCAAGACGCGCTGCCGGATCATCACGCGCGGCCGCGACCTGCGTCTCAGCCCAGGCCAGCGCGTCTGCCTGATGGCTCATCGCCGGATACGAGATGTCTCTCTCAGGCAAACGCCCACCGTACCCGACAGTGACGGTCCAGATCGTTTGCGTACAGGCGGCCAAGCGCTGCGGCGGCTGCTGGGGGCGCCCTCCAAGTGCCAATCGGGGACGGAACACCGCGCCCAGATCTTCGATCTCGCGCCGCGTCGTTCTGTGCTGACGATCCGACAGGCGACGGGCGCGCTGTTCGGGCAATCGGTGCGCGTTTCGTCCCACCTACCCGGCGGTAGGGGATGTGCTGGGGCCTCCGTCGATCGTGGCGAGCTGAATCGATGACGGCCGCCCCTGTCGTGGGCCTTCAGTGTCCCCCGTCCGATCACGCCGGGCTGGGCGCGACGAAGCGATTGCGCTCCCCGGGGTCCTCGAACGCGATGACCGCCCAGGCATGGTCCTTCCCGGCTCGCCGGAGGCCCTCGACCCGGTGGTTGCCGTCCTCCAGCACCAGCCGGCCGTCCCGGTGGGAGACGATCACCGGCGGGGGCTCCCATCGGTCCTCGATGCGCTCCGCCAGCTCCTCGACGTCGTCGCGCCAGTAATCCTCGTCCACGGGGCACAGCACCGGGGCGTCGGGCGGGCCAGCCAATCGGTGGAGCTGATCCACCGGCAACAGCACCGGACCGAGCCACCAGCGGGGCGGGTCCAAGAGCTTGTCGGCCAGCGCGGCGTTGTCACTGCCCGGGCTGGCGAGGAAGCGGGCCACCCAGGCGTCTAGCTCGCCACGCTCCACCGCCTCTCGCGCGGCCTCCACCGAGTACTCGTGATCGTCGCTCATGCCGCGGCTCCTACCCGCCGGGCTCACTCCCGATCCTGACGGGTCGCCCGCGCCGGTCAGCCAACTGGCGCGAGGCCGAGCAGATGGCTGGCGTCGTTGAAGGAGTGCAGCGTCCACCGGTCGCGCGACGCGTCGTGCTCCCACTCGGTGAGCCCGGTGTTCGTGGGCCGCAGCCGGGCGCCGGTGCCGGGATGGGCGATGCCGAGGAGCACCCGCATCGACGCCATGACCACCCCGGCGTGGCACACGGCCACCACCGTCTGGCCCTCGTAGTCGCGTGCCACCCGCTCGAGCGTCCGCCGCACCCGCTCGTGGAAGCTGTTCCAGCTCTCGCCGGCCGGCGCGAACACTCGATCGGGCTCGGCCTCCATATCGAACGACCCGTAGCGGGCCACGTACTCGGTCCAGGTCAGGCCGTCAGCCTCACCGGTGTGGAGCTCGCACAGATCGCACTCCTGGCCGGAGATCTCCAGCCCGAGCCCGGGGGCGATGATCGACGCCGTCTCGATGGCGCGGGGCAGGACGCTGGCCAGCAGCACATCGGCCCGCACCCGGCCGGAGTCGGCGAGGTGGTCTCGCAAGGCTTCGGCCTGTGCACGGCCATGCGGCGTCAGCCCGATGCAGCCCGTTTGCCCCCCGACCACGCCATGGAAGCCGGCATAAGCATCACCGTGGCGAACGAGGATCAGGCGCACGCCACCACGCTAGGGGAGTCGCGCCTTGGCCGGTTTGCCTTCCAGATGCGCGGGGACAGCGCGTCACCTCGGTGGGTCTCCGCCAACTCGGGGCTCTTAG
The DNA here is from genome assembly GCA_046744485.1 of Actinomycetota bacterium. Classification (GTDB taxonomy): domain Bacteria; phylum Actinomycetota; class Acidimicrobiia; order Acidimicrobiales; family VFJN01; genus DASQUK01. Next base: position 9,431 of record JBKPHE010000230.1, read on the forward strand.
CTTACGGCCTCTACGCATCGGCACACTCTGCCCCGCTGTGCCAACCGGTTGTCATGACCTCGAGCCGGCGTTCGAACCGATCCCGGTGAGGCGCCGACGGGCGGAGCTCGGCCGAGGGCCGTCGCTGTGCTTGGAGTTATGGCGGGCGTCGCTGGCGTGCGCACGTGTACTAGACGACTACCCCCTGAGAAGCTCCAGCGAGTCGCGCCGCCCGGTTCGACCTTTAGAACCGCCGTCGGCCTGAGCGGGGGATCGAACCCGAGAAGCCGGGGACCTGTCCCAATGGGGTCCGCAAGGCGCTCTACCGCAATCCGGATGGCAACGAGATCGGGTTCGTCGGCGCGCGTTGCAGGGAGCTCGGACGGAGGAGCTGCGGCCGACGGTTCGTTGCTGGCTCGCCCACGCTCCAACCACCCGGACTCGACGCGGCCTGTACTGACCGTCCCCGATGTGCCGATCGGGGGGACGGAGGACGCGCCATGTCTGATGCCGCTCGGCGTGCGCAGCCTTCCGTGCTCTCCGCCGGCAGCCAGTGGGCGCTCGGTTCGATGCAGTCTGAGCGATGTGCTGCCCGTCGGGACGCAGGAGGTCGGACCATGGTCGAGCTCGAAGTCGTTGGGATCGTGATGCAACTGCTGTCCGAGGACGAGAAGCAGCGCTTGCGCGACGCCGCCGAGGCCGCCGGCGCCATCATCGTCGACTCCGGATCCAGATATCAGGTCAGGCTCACGGAACGCGACGGCGACAGGGTCCTGCCCATCGATATTGGCGAGTTTGAGGCTAGAGCCATCGAGTTCGCGAAGCAGGGCGTGATTCAACCCAGGCCCATGACCCACGACTTCATCTGCAACCTGCTTGGCGTGCTCGACGACGTGTCCGCGGTGGCTCTCGTCCTCACAAAACGCGAACAGGGCACGTTCTACGCCGAGCTCGAGCTGGCGCAAGGCAATCGCCGAATCACGGTCGACTGCCGGCCGTCCGACGGCATCGCGGTAGCCGTTCGGCTGGGCATTCCTATGATGGCTATTTCCGCCCTCGACGCCGAGTTTGAGGCCGCCTGACCTACACGAGCGCCCACATCCGCCGATATCGCGCCTCCGCGTTCTGTACCGGGGCATCCCTGGCAGCCCGAGCGTGGTCCGGGCGTCGGTTCGGGGTGGTGAAGGGTCGGGGCGAGGGTGCAGGGCCATGAAACCGTCTTGGAGCTCGGCCACAATCTCTGTGTGGCCAGCCAACTCGATGAGGTGGCGGACCAAGTGGCGCAGCAGCCGCTGGCCGTGAGACACGGCAGTAGCCCCTTCCTGGTCCGTGCCACGGAACGACGAGGTATCGTCGGCATCATTGGTGGTGTCGCCGGTGCGGTGTGGATGGCCGTGTCGGTGTTCCGTCGAGTCCCACGACTCCCGGACCCGATCACTACTCGTCGACTGTACGAACGGGCGACCGGCGTCGATCGCGACCGGGCGAACGCCGATCTGGCTCTCGTGTCGGATCGTCTCTCGCCATTTGCGAGCGCGCCGGACGGACCGCACGGTGATGCGCTCGTGCTCGGGGCCTCGCGCCGCCTGGTCGCCTGGGTGGCAGCAGGGCGGACTGCAGATGAGCAGATGTCGGCCGTTGAGGCGGCGTTCGCGCATTGGGTACAGGTCGCCGAAGACGATGACGCGGCGCCGGGTGCACTCGTGGGCAGCCTGGAGTCCTACGCCGAAGCCTGGGACGCGGCACTGCGACGCCGCGAGCGGTAACCATGTGTCGTGCGCGCCCGTAACTGATGCCGATCGGTGCGGTCCGCCCGCGCGTCGTCACGGTGACTTCCAGGGTGGCGGGGCTCGCCCGAGCGCGTGCTGCGCAGCATGTACGGTCGCGGCTTGGCCGACTTCGCGGTCCCGGTGCTCTGACCGATGACTATCGCGGCGGTCGATCGTCGGTACTGACATGGCTGCTTCCGAACCCCGAGCCAAGAACCTCGCCGACCTCTACCACCTTGGCCCACTCGACTGGGCGGATGTGCGCGGACACTCGAGACCAACCTGACCCAGGAACCCGGCACCGGTGGACCCGGCCACCACACCTTCTGGTTGTCGACGATCGACGCCGACGGCCGGCCCCACATGACCGCCGTCGGCGCCTTCTGGGTCGACGGCCGCTACTACTTCTGCGGCGGTT
>JBKPHE010000217.1:0-7559 GCA_046744485.1 Actinomycetota bacterium
GGCGTGGTCGTCGAGCGAGCCCATGGGGTGCAACGGCGTCGTCCGGCAGCCGGACAGCATGCCCGCGCCCATGTTGAACAGGACCTCGGGCCGGTTGAGCGCCAGCACCGCCGCCGGGCTGCCCCGTCCGAGCCCTTTGGCCGCGAGCGCCTGGACGTAGCGGCTGATCTCGTCGGCGACCTCCGCCGCGGTCAGCACCTGGTCACCGAGGTAGACAGCCGGCTTGTCGGGGTTGCGGCTGAGCGCGGTGACGAGCAGGTCGGGAAGGTGGACGCCCCGGTGCAGGTCGGGCGACTCACCCCCCGTTTCGCTCTCGGGAATGGTCACTGGGACGACCGATCCCGCGGGGAAAACGCGTCTGCGGGGGCGTCGCCGTCGGCCGTGCCCCGGTTGTCGAGCGTGCTCACCAGCCGATCCATGTGCGCCTGCCCCTCGTAGAGCTGGCGCAGCAGCCAGAAGCGCAGGAATCGCGCCAGCGAGTAGCGCAGGAACACCGCGGCGCCGGCAACCGACAGCCCCAGCATCGACACCGCCAGGATGATCAGGGACTCGATGTCGCGGTCGTCGGCCTTGTCCAGCGACAGCTGGTAGGCGACGAACGCGACGACCACGCCGGCCACCATCGCCAGCGCGCCGACGGCCTGGAGGATGCCATCCCGCTTGGTCGACGTGCTCACCTTCAGATTGGCCGCCTCCTGCTCGAGGCGGGCTATCCGCTCACTCATGTTGTCTCCCCGAGATAGGCCGACGACAGCTCCGACTGCAGCTCCGCCGGCGTGCCGGCGTGGGCCACGACCCCGTTGACCATGATGGCCGCGCGGTCGGCGATGCCGAGCACCGCCCGGGCGAACTGCTCGACCACGAGGATCGAGATGCCCTCCTGCGCCACCTGCGCCACGATCTCGTACAGCTGCTGCACGACGATCGGCGCCAGCCCCATCGACAGCTCGTCGAGCACCAGCACCGCCGGGTCGGTGACGAGTGCCCGCGACAGCGCCAGCATCTGCTGCTCGCCGCCCGACAGCGATCCGGCCAGCTGGGTGCGACGCTCCCCGAGCAGCGGGAACCGGGCGAAGGCGGCGTCCTCGAGGGCGTCCAGGCGACCGGATACCTGCGTGGCCATCCACAGGTTCTCCCGCACCGTCAGGTTGGGGAACACGCCGCGGCCCTCCGGGATGGTGCACACGCCGATGCGGGCGAGGTCGTGGCACGAGGCCCCGGTGACGTCGTGGCCGGCAACACGGACCATGCCGGCCGTGGGCGCCAGCAGCCCCGCCGCCACCTTGACGGTGGTCGACTTGCCCGCCCCGTTGGCGCCCAGCAGCGCGACCACGGCCCCCGGCGGGACCGCCAGGTCGACGCCGTGCAGGACCTCTATCCCGCCGTACGCGGCCCGGATCCCGACCAGCTCCAGCAGCGGTCTCGCAGCCCGGGCGGCGCCGTTGCCCACGATCATGAATGAACCTCGACTCGGCCGTGGGCAGAGGCCATTACATGTCTCCGGCGGAGGGGCGCGGATGGGCGAAGCCGGCTCAACCGACGCCCTCCGGGGTGCCGAGGTATGCCTCGATCACGGCCGGGTCGTTGCGCACCCGGGCGGGGGGGCCGGCGGCGATGGTGCGGCCGTAGTCGAGCACGTTGATGGTCTGGCAGACCTCCATCACGAGCGTCATGTCGTGCTCGACCAGGCAGACGGCCAGGCCTTCCGCCGCCAGGCGCCGCAGCAACGAGCCGAACTCCTCCGTCTCGCGCTCGGTCTGCCCGGCGGCAGGCTCGTCGAGCAGCAGCACCGAGGGGCGGGTCATCAGCGCCCGCGCCAGCTCCACCACGCGGGCCCGGCCGGTCGGTATCTCCGACACCTCGCGGTCGGCGATCGCGCCCAGGCCGGTCAGACCTATGATCCGCTCGGCCTCGTCGTTGGTATCGGCACGCCGGCCGATCCACCTGCCGGAGCTCCAGCGGTTGCGGATGTCGCCGCCCACCCGGACGTTGTCCCGCACGGTGAGCGACGTGAACAGCTCCAGCCGTTGGAACGTCCGCGCCAGCCCGCGGCGCGCCCGACGGTGGGGCGGGGCCGACGTGATGTCGGTGCCGTCGAGGACGACGTGACCCGCCTGTGGCGCGAGCAGCCCGCACACGACGTTGAACAACGTGGTCTTGCCGGCGCCGTTGGGCCCGATCAGGCCGGTGATCATGCCGCGCTCGACCTCGACCGACGTCCGGTCGAGCGCCGCCTTGCCCCCGAAGCGGACGGTGACGTCCCGGACCTCGAGCAGCGCCACGGTCAGCGACCCCCCACCGGCAGGCCCAGCTCACGGTCGAGCCTGTCGCGGTCGGCGGGCTCGAAGGGCCGCGCCACGCCCACCAGCTCCAGGGGCACCTCGTCGTGGCCGTCGGCGGGGGCGGCGGCCACCGGCGCCGAGGGCGGCGCCAGGCGCTTGGCGGCCAGCGGCATCGCAACGACCACCAGCCCGACGAGCACGACGAACCACCAGTTGCTGATGGTCTCGTTGCGCGCCAACAGGTAGCCCACCGCCACCGCGCCGCATCCGGCGACCACTACCGGTTTCGCCCGGCGGAGCGCGCCGAACTCCACGACGATCTGCTCGACTGCGCCGGTGGGGTTGCGCCCGATGCTCACGCCCATCAGCGCGGGCAACACGGTCGTGAACCGCGCCAGGAAGTCGAACAACCCCTCGGCGTCGGGATAGTCGACGCCGAGCTTGTCGAACGTGTTCCGCAGGGCGACGAACGCCACCCCGAACAGGATCCCGCCGAACAGCGCCCCGCTCACGTAGCCGATGCCGCCCACGACGGTCAGCATGAGCAGCGACAGGCTGAGGAAGATGTCGTAGCGGTCGAGATTGGCGGATCCCAGCTGTGACGTCATGAGCGCGCCGCCGACACCGGCGATGGCGGCCGACAGCATGAACACCGACAGCTTCAGCGCCACCGGGCTCTGCCCGAGGGTGGCGGAGGCGGCGGGGCTGTCCTTCAGGGCGGTGAGCCGACGGCCGTAGCTGCTGTGGCGCAGCGCCACCAGCCCCACACCGATGACGGCGAACAGCACGGTCACCGCCATGAGGAACGTCGGCATGGCGGCGAGGTCGACCGGCCCGATCTTGGGACGCGGCACCGTGAGGTTGCCGCTGGGGAAGATGGTGAACTCGGTGTGCAGCAGGGGCAGCTTCCGTTCGGTGATCTCGCGCAGCACCATGTTGGACACGAACACGCCGAACGCGAAGGTCGACAGCGCGAGGTAGAGCCCGCGCAGCCGCAGCGAGGGCAGAGCCACCAGCGCCCCGACGACGGCGCACACGACGGCCGCCAGCACGTAGCCCCACAGCGTGGTGCGGGCACCGCCACCGCTTCCCGACACGCCGTAGTGGTGGACGATGATGGCCCCGATCGCCCCGAACGAGAGCACCGCCAGGTTGATCTCGCCGGCGTAACCGGTCAGCAGCACCAGCGAGAGGGCGACGACCGCCGCCGACATCGAGAACGCCATGTAGTTGACCGCCGTGGGGGCCAGGATCTCGCGCAGCAGGAACATGACGCCCACCAGCAGGAGGCCCGCCACCACCGCGCTCCGCACGCTGGGCAGGCGGAACCGCTCGCGGGTCCGCAGGATGGTGGAGCCGCGCAGCCGATCCTGCGGCAGGAACAGCAGGACGGTGAACAGGGCGATCATCGGCAGCGAGACGCGGAAGTTGCCGGTCCACGTCCAGCGGTCGGCGGGGAAGTAGCCGATGACGTAGCTGCCGGCGAGGCCCAGGACCAGCGCCCCGAGGAACGTCCGGGGCAGGCTGCGGAGCCGGCCGAACACGGCCGCAGCGAAGGCGTCGATCACCAGCAGCGTGAGGGCGGTGGCGCTCATGGCCGAGCCCTGGATCGGCGTGATGAGGATCCCGGCCAGCGCCGCCAGGAAGGCGCCCAGCGCCCAGGACAGCATGGCCAGCCGCTCGGGACGACCGGCGTTGAGCTCGAGCAGGTCGGGGTCGTCGACCACGGCCCGCATGGCCACGCCGTGGCGGGTGCGGAAGAAGAGGAACCGGAGCGCCAGTGCGATCACGGCCGCCACCACCACGGCCAGCAGCTCGTGCCAGGTGATGTTGACCCCGGCGATGCTCACGGTGTTGTCGGCGCCGAAGAACATGAGGAACAGCCGGGGCGTCCGGGGCGTCGGGTCCCAGATCCAGGTGGCGAGGGCGAGGAAGCCGAGCATCACGCTCACCGGCACGACGATGCGGGTGACCTCCGACGTCCCCCGCAGCCCCCGCATGATCACGCCGTAGATCAGTGCCCCCAGGACCGGCGCCGCCACGCCGAGCACGGCCAGCAGGGCCAGCGGTGCCGGCCATCCCCAGTCGAAGCGCACCTGCCAATAGGCGAAGGCGGCCAGCATGGCGACGGCGCCATGGGCGAAGTTGAAGATGCCCGACGTGGTGTAGGTGACCACGAGCCCGGAGGCGGCGATGCCGTACACGCCACCGGTCACCAACCCGAGGATCGTGTACTGCAGGAAGGTCTCCATCGGCCCCCGACCGCTCCTACTGCTGCGGCTGGAACTTGGTGGAGACCCGGTTCTCGTCGAGCTCGGCCTGGTCCACCACGCGACCCGTCAGCTCGATGGCCGCGTCGGGATTGCAGGCGAACTCGCCTTCCTCCTCGGGAGACACCTGCACCCACGTCGTGCCGTCGAGCTTGAGCAGCATCGCGCACTCCGGAGGCATGTTCCCCCCGGGGTTGGATTCGGCGTGCAGCCCGCCGCCGGTCCAGCTGGTGATCTGGGACAGCTGGTCGAGCACACACTCACGCGTCAGCTCGGCCCCGCACTCCTTGGCCGCCGTCGCCCACAGCAGGAACGACGACGTCGCCTGCTCGCCCAACTGGCTGACGTCGCCGCCGTGCTCGGTCACGATGTCCAGGTATTGCTGGGTGGCGGGGTTCGAGTCGGCCTGTTCGAACGGCGTGAACGCGGTGCGGACGTATACGCGATCGCCGTTGCCCGTGGCGTTCCAATCGGCGAACGACTGCAGGTAGGCGTTGGAGTCGGTGAGCCAGATGGGCTCGTAGCCGACCTGCGCGGCGTCGTCGAGCAGGTTCTGCATGTTGGGGTACGGCTGGCCCGAGTAGTAGACGACCTCGGCCCCGCAGTCGCTGAGCTGCAGGGCGAATGGCTTCCAGTCGGGTTCGCCGGCGATGTCGTACTCCTGGGGACAGTTCAGGAACTCGAAGCCAAAGTCGTCGAACGTCTGCAGCACCTTGTCCTTGGTGTCGATGGTGGCGGGGAAGTTGCCGTACATCACCGTGGAGCTCTTGACCTCGTCGGGGAACAGCTCGGCGATCTGCTCGGCCCAGCCCGCCGGGTAGACGTCGGCGGGGTTGGGCACCGACTGGTACATCAACGGCGCGTTGGCGAACTCGGGGCTCACCGAATAGGTGGGCACCGAAGGCAGCCCGCAGCCCAGCCGGGTCTCCTCCTGCGCGGAGTCGAGCGCCCACGCATTGCCCACCAGCATGAAGACCTCACCGCACGCCTGGGTCATGGCGTTGACGACGTCGGTGACGGCGGCGTCGTAGTAGTTGCCGACGAGCTGGCGGCCGTTGATGCCGCCCTGCTCGTTGCACCAGTCGATCATCGCCTCGATGGCGTCGGACGTCTCGTGGCTCAGCCCCGGCGACGTCGGGAAACCCGCGTCGTCGCCGTAACCGATCACGATCTGCGAGCCGGTCACGCCCTGGTCGGTGGCGCCGGCGGCTGCCCCCTCCTCGGCCTCGCCACAGGGCGACTCGAGGTCGCCGAACATCACCATGTCGCCGCTGCCCTCAGCGTTCTCGGCGGTGGTGTCGCTCCCGGCCTCATCGCCGTCGGCGGCCGCGGTCGGGTCGTCGCCGCGGTCGGAGCTGCACCCGGCGGCGACGACGGCCAGCGCGGCCAGTGCGGCGAAGGTCCGCAACGAGGTGTGACGCACGGCTTGTCCCCCCTTGTGTCGACGCTCGACGTCGGCCCGTCGACGGCGCGCCAGCGGCGATCGAGAACGTGTTTCAGTTATGACGCGGCGTCAGATTAGCGGCAGGCGAACCGGCGCGCCGGTCGGCGCCCGGTCCTACATCTGCTGCCTGGGGATCTGTACAGTGATGCACCGTATGTCCGCCTCCGGCCACGCTGCGTGTTTGCCCCAGATCCACACCGCCGCCGTCATCCCCGCCTGGAACGAGGCCGCGACCGTGGGTGCGGTGGTCTATGCGGCGCTCGACGCCCGGCTCACCGACGAGGTGATCGTGGTCGACAACGCCTCGTCCGACGCCACCGCCAACGTCGCCACTGCCCACGGCGCCCGTGTCGTCCACGAGCCGAGCACGGGCAAGGGCGAGGCGATGCGGGCGGGCGTCGCCGCGTGCGACGCCGACGTCATCGTGTTCCTCGACGCCGACCTGGTCGGCCTCCGTCCCCACCACGTGGACGGGCTGGTGGCCAGCGTGATCGAGGACGGTGCCGACATGGCCTGTGGCCTGTTCGACCGGGGTCCCGTCGCCAACCCGATCTTCCTCGAGGGCCTGCCCGTTCTGACCGGCCAGCGGGCGCTGCGCCGCGAGCTGTTCGAGCAGCTCGACCTGCGTGACGTCCGCGGCTATCGCGTCGAGGCCGCGCTCAACAGCCTGGTCGCCCAGCGGGGCCTCCGCCGCCGCGACCAGGTCCTCCCCGGGCTCTGGCACCGGACCAAGGAGGAGAAGCTGGCCAACCCGGTGCTCGGCTTCGTCACCAAGCTGGGCATGCTCGCCAGCGCCTGCTGGAGCTACACGCGCTTCGCGCTGGCGCGTCGGCCGGTGCAGACGGCCTCGTAGCACTGCGATACCAGGTCACGGCGTCCCTGCGAACGCCTCCCACGCCACGGCGCACCGCGCGGCGTCCCACACGCCGTCGTGGACGACCAGGCGGTAGCGGAGGCGCAGGGCGTCACCGGCCGCCAAGCGGAGCGGCCCGTGCCACAGGAACGCCGGGTACAGCGTGTTGGCCCAGCCCTTGCCGTAGCCCGCCCCCGCACGGCAGGTGGCGTAGAACGGCACCGGGTGTGAGGGGTTGCCGGGATGATCGAGCACGCACACGCCGCCCCCCGGAACCCCGCCGACCGGCCCGGACAGGTCGCACCACCGCGATCGCCTGGGGGCGACCCGGTCCCGTGACTCGCCGTCGTCGAGCAAAAGGCGCGTGTCGCACCAGTCGTCGCGTCCGCGGAACGCGAGCCCCGAGTAGCCGCCCCATTGGCCGTTGTACGGCGAACGGTCGAGGACGGCGTCCTGCGGCGCCCGGAGGGTGACATCCCAGTCGATGGCGTAGGCGTCCTCACCCAGGTCGACATGCCGGAGCCGGCGCCGCTCGCGGATCGCCACCGTGCCGCGATCGGGACGGATCCACGCCAGCTCGCCCTCGACGACGCCGCCGGCCAGCTGCGGCCGGTGCTCGTGGCGCTGCACGCCCCAGCCACCGGTCCCCCCTTCCTCCCAGAAGTTGTCGCCGTCCACGAACTTGACCACGAACCACACGCCCCGCTGCC
>JBKPHE010000132.1:0-9469 GCA_046744485.1 Actinomycetota bacterium
GTCGGTGGGCCTCGCGGAGGAGGCCGCCGCCGGGTCTTTGCCCGATGTCAGCGGTCTTTCCCGCCGCCAGCGGTCTTTCCCGCCGCCAACCACCGCTTCTGTTGCCGGGCTGCGGTGATCAGGCCCCGCGTGCCATCACTGGTCGCTGGTGCTCTCGTCCGCCCGAACTATCAGGCGGCGAGTGCGTACTGCTCATCGGCAGTTGTGGTTGTGCCCCGTTTTAGGAGTCTGAGCAACTCCGGTCGCACGATTCGACTTCCGGTCTCGACGTCGAAACCGATCAGCCCCTTGTCAAGCAGCCCGACAAGTGTACCGGCGACCCGTGACCCGCCCCACGCCTGACCGCACGGATTCGCCCCACCCCTCCGGCCGCTGGCACGCTGCCAGCCGATGGGCGATGCAGCAGCCTGGGGCGCCCGGGACGCGGCCACGGTCTGGCACCGCTTCACCCATGTGGCGTGCTACCTGGACAACGAGCCGATCATCGTGGAGTCGGCCGACGTCACGCCTCCGCCTCGCTCAGTAGGCCGCGCACGACGACGCCCAGCTCGACCGGTTGTCGTCGGCGCCGGGGTCCGTGGCCACGGTGGGGCCGGGCGGTGACCGCTCGGCCTGAGCGCCTGGTGCTGGTGACGGGCAGCGGCACCGAGGTCGGCAAGACCTGGGTGGCCTGCCGGCTGGCACGGGCGCTGCGCGGGCGGGGCCTGATCGTGGCCGCCCGCAAGCCGGCCCAGTCCTACGCCGCCGGTGACGACCCGGCCGGCACCGACGCCGCGCTCCTGGCCGAGGCGACCGGCGAGACGGCTCAGCTGGTGTGCCCGCAGCATCGCTGGTACCCGGTGCCGATGGCGCCGCCGATGGCGGCCGACAGCCTGGGCCGGCCGGCATTCACGGTCGCCGACCTGGTGAACGAGCTGGCGTGGCCCATGGGTGTGGCCGTCGGCCTGATCGAGTGCGCCGGTGGGGTCCGCTCACCGCTCGCCTGGGACGGGGACGCGCTGGCGTTGGCCGGGGCGTTGCAGCCCGAGCGGGTGGTGTTGGTGGCCGACGCCGGGCTCGGGACGATCAACGCCGTGCGGCTCGCCGCGGCCGCGCTCGCGGGCTGGCCGGTCAGCGTCGTGCTCAACCGATTCGATGCCACCCTCGACCTGCACCAGCGCAATCGCGCGTGGCTGGCGGAGCGCGACGGGCTGCATGTCGTGGTCGACGGCGCCGACCTCGTCGCCACCGTCGTCGGTTGGCCGGAGGGTCGGGTCTAGATGCGGCCCTCGCCCTGGCAGCGCCGGCAAAGCCCCCGGAAGACGATGTCCACGTCGAGCAGCCGGTAGCCGTGCCCCTGGCGGCGCGGCAGTCGTAGGTCCGCCTCGCCCAAGGGTTGGACGTCACGCAGCTCGCCGAACGCACACCAAGTGCTGGTGGTGCTCGGTGACGTTGGGGTCGTAGCGCTTGGGGCCGCCCTCACCATCACATCGTTGACCTCGCCCATGGCCACCAGCTCGTTGAGGGTGTTGTAGACGGTGGCCCGGCTCACCTCCGGCAACAGCTCGGCCGAGGTGGTGTGGGCCGTGCTGCGGTGGCTGCGGGACAGGGGCGCCACGCTGACCCCGCTCAGCGCCGCCGCCTCCACCGCCGCCGTTGTGCTCATGTACGCCACCGGGGTCGCCGCGAGCTGACCTCGAGTTGAGCGAGCCGGCGTGCGGTCAGGGCCGGTCGGCCCGGGCCACCGCCCGCGCTGCCTCGCGCTCGGCGTCGCGCTTGGCCAGCACCTGGCGCTTGTCGTACGTCTTGCGACCTCGGGCGAGCGCCAGCTCGACCTTGGCGCGGCCGTCCTTGAAGTAGAGCGACAGCGGGATCAGCGCCAGCCGTTGCTCGTCCACGATGGAGCGCAGCCGGTCGATCTCCCCCCGGTGCAGCAGCAGCTTGCGACGCCGCTCGGGCTCGTGGCCGGAGTGCTCCTGCGCACGGTCGTACGGGGCGATGTGCATCGACACGAGCCAGGCCTCACCGCCGTCGATCCGGGCATACGCGTCCCCCAGCTGAACGTGCGCGTCGCGCAGGGACTTGACCTCGCTGCCGCGCAGCACCAATCCCGCCTCGACGGTCTCGAGGATCTCGTAGTTCCGCCGTGCCCTGCGGTTGGCGGCGATGAGCTTGGTGCCGGTCGGACGTGCCATGGGGAGAGGGAAGGGTACCCTCACCGGTCGTGCTCCCGACCTCCTTGACCCTCACCGAGGCCGTGTGGCGCCAGATGGTGGGCCATGCCTACGACGGTCTTCCCGAGGAGGCCTGCGGGCTCCTGGGTGGCAATCCCGAGGGCGGCCGGGTCGGCGTGTTCTACCCCTGCCGCAACGCGGCCGAGTCGAGCCGGGTGTACACCGTTGATCCCCGCGACCACCTGCGCGCGGACCGCGACGCCGAGGGGCGCGGGCTCGAGATCGTGGGCGTGATGCACAGCCACACCCACACCGAGGCCTACCCGTCGCCCACGGACGTGGCACAGGCTCCCGACCCGTTCTGGCACTACGTGATCGTCTCGCTCAAGCGGGAGACGGCGGTGCTGCGGTCGTACCGCATCGTCGACGGGGCGATATCCGAGGAGGAGGTGGGACTGGACGGGCATAGAATTGTTGACTGAATCACTCGGGAATAAGCTAGGACACAGTGGCGACGCACTCCTCGGTCCTCGAACTCATCGGCAACACGCCGATCGTCGACATCAGCGCGTTGAGCCCCAATCCCGAGGCGCGCATCCTGGCCAAGCTCGAGGGCCAGAACCCGGGCGGGTCGATCAAGGACCGCATCGCCTGGAAGATGGTGCAGGAGGCCGAGGCCGATGGCAGCCTGACCGCCGGGCGCACGATCGTCGAGCCGTCGTCGGGCAACACGGGCATTGCCCTGGCGATGATCGCCCGCACCCGCGGCTATCGGATCAAGATCGTGATGCCCGAGAACGTGTCGGTCGAACGGCGGCAGGCGCTCGAGGTGTGGGGCGCGGAGATCATCCACACGCCGGGCGAGGAGGGCTCCAACGGGGCCGTCCGCCGGGCGCAGCAGCTTGCCGACGAGCACCCCGAATGGGTCTTCCTCTACCAGTACGCCAACGAGGCCAACCCCCGGGCCCACTACGAGACCACGGGCCCGGAGATCTGGCGTGACGCCCCGGACGTCACCCACTTCGTGGCGGGGTTGGGCACCACCGGCACCCTCATGGGTGTGGGCCGGTTCCTCAAGGAGCAGAACCCGGAGGTCAAGGTGGTGGCCATCGAGCCGCCGCTGGGGGAGCGGGTCGAGGGGCTGCGCAACCTGGACGAGGGCTACATCCCGCCGGTCTACGAGAAGTGGGGCGGTCCCGACCTGCTCGACCGCAAGCGCATCGTCCGCCCCCGCGAGTCGATCGAGTGGACCCGCCGCCTGATCGACGTGGGGATCTTCTCCGGCATCTCGGGGGGCGCCGCACTGGCGGGGGCGGCCAAGGTGGCATCCGAGATCGAGGGGGGCACGATCGTGGTGATCCTGGCCGACGGCGGCTGGAAGTACCTGTCCACCGAGGCCTGGACCGGCGACCTCGATGCGGTCGCCGAACTGGCCGGGCGGCTGATCGTCTTCTGAGCGGCGGCGGCGAGGAGGTGCCGCGGTGAAGGTACGCATCGGGTTCGGCCTCGGGACGCAGACCCTTTCGGGCGACGGCGGACATTTCGGACCGTTCGTCGACACCCTCGAGCGGTGGGGTTTCGACTCCCTGTGGCTGTCGGAGCGCCTGACCACGGTGGCGCCCGACCCGCTGATCGCCCTGGCGGTGGCGGCCGGGCGCACCGAGCGGCTTAAGCTCGGCACCAGCGTGCTGGTGGTCCCCGGGCGCAACCCGGTCGTGCTGGCCAAGGAGCTGGCCAGCCTGGATCGGTTGTCGGGCGGCCGGCTGCTGCCGGCGGTGGGGCTGGGCGCGCCCGTGCCCGCCGAGCACAGGGCGTTCGGCGTCGACCGGTGCGAGCGGGCCGGCCTGTTCGACGAGGCGTTGGGTCTCATCCGCCGGCTGTGGACCGAGGACGACGTGCACCACGATGGCGAGCACTTCCACGTCGACGGTGTGACGCTGCGGCCCCGGCCGGTGCAGCGGCCCATCGACGTGTGGCTGGGCGGCGGCTCGCCGTCGGAGCTGCGCCGCACCGGGCGGCTCGGCGACGGTTGGCTGCCCTCGTTCGTGGTGCCGTCCGAGGTCGAGGCGGGGTGGGCGACGATCAACCGGGTGGCAGCCGAGCACGGGCGGTCACTCGACCCGGAGCACTTGGGCGTCCTCGTGTTCTACCTGCGCTCGGGGCTGTCGGAGGCGATCGCCAAGGTGGTGACCACCCGGCGACCGCACCTCAACCCAGCCGACGTGGTGCCCGTGGGGGTCCACGGGCTGCGCCGTCAGGTCGAGCGGTTCATCGACGTGGGGGCGTCGAAGTTCGTGGTGGTGCCCGGCGAGGAGCCCGACGACTGGGACGCCGAGCTCGGCGAGCTCGCCGACGTCCTGAAGCCGCTCGAGACCTGACTAGAGATTGGCCACCAGCAGCACGGCGCCGAACAGCGCGAACAGCGCCGCCGAGCCGAGCCGCGTCACGCGCTCGGGCAGCCGGGCGCCGAACACCTGTCCCAACAGGACGCCGAGCATGCCGCTAAGGATGATGCCCACGGTGGCACCGACCCAGGTGTGCACCGGACTGCCCTGCGCCGCCAGGGCGGCGGTGGCCAGCATCGTCTTGTCCCCGAGCTCGGCCAGGAACATCGCGCCGGCGACTGAAAGCACGATCGAGCGGCGATCGATGGCCACCCGACCCTCGTCGACGTGCACCTTGTCCCCGGCGTCGCCGTCCGGATCCCGCAGCGTCGAGGCCGCGAACCCGAGGAACAGCAGGCCGCCCACCAGGCCGATGGCCCGTACCGGCAGCGCGACCCCCAGGAACGCGCCCACCGTGACCGACAGCAGGTTGCTGACGGCGTAGGCGATCGCCACCCCGGCGAGGACCGGGGTGAGGCGGTGCCGTGCGCCGAGGCCCAGGGCCACGAGCTGGGTCTTGTCACCCAGCTCGGCAACGAACACCAGCCCCAGGGAGGCGAGTAGCGATTGCACGATGCGTCTCCTCGGTCTGGCTGACCGGGAGCGGGGACCTGCGCGACCTCGACCCCGGACAGCGTTGTGTCCGGCGGTCGAAGGTCTCGCTCACCCCGAGGGGCCCGGGGACCGGGGCTCATCGCCCAGCGTGTCGATCACCCGGCGAGGAGCTACTCCCCTTCGCCGCTGGGCAAGCTATCGGCGGGCGAGGGGGAACGGCAACGCTGGGGAAGGGCCGTACGCTGCCGGGGATGGACGACAGGCCGATCGGCATGTTCGACTCCGGGTTCGGCGGGCTCACCGTGGCCCGGGCGGTGATCGACCTGCTGCCCGCGGAACGCCTGGTCTACGTCGGCGACACCGGCCGCTATCCGTACGGTCCCCGGCCCTTGGGGCAGGTGCGCGACTTCGCCTTCGAGATCGCCCGCCACCTCGTCGACGACCACGGTGTGAAGCTGCTGGTGGTGGCGTGCAACACGGCGGCTGCGGCGGCGCCACTGACCGAGCTCGAGCGCACCTTCGGCATGCCCGTGGTGGGCGTGATCGAGCCCGGTGTGCGATCGCTCGCCATGGTCACGCAGACCGGGCGCATCGGGGTGATCGGCACCGTGGGCGCCATCGCGTCCGGCGCCTACCAGCGCAGCGTCGCCCGGCTGGCGCCGGGCATGGAGCTCACCTGCGCAGCGTGTCCCGGCTTCGTCGAGTTCGTGGAGCGCGGGGAGACCGGCAGCGACCAGGTCCACGTGCTGGCCGAGCGCCTGCTGGCGCCGTTGCGGGAGGCGAAGGTGGATGCGCTTCTTCTGGGGTGCACGCACTATCCGTTCCTGGCCCGCACCATCTCCGACGTGATGGGACGGGATGTGGTGCTGGTGTCGTCGGCCGACGAGACGGCCTTCGATGTGAGGGGCCAGCTCGAGACGAACCTACGGGGGCTGGGGGCGCCCGAGGACCTCGATCCACCGCAGGTTCGGGACGGGGACCGCCGCCATCGTTGGCTGTCGTCGGGGGACGTCCGGGTGTTCCGGGAGCTGGGCCGGCGCCTCCTCGGGCCCGAGCTCGACCGGGCCGAGGCGGTCCCCTGGGTGTGACCGGCGTGACCGGCGTGACCGGCCTGACCCTGACCGTTCTCGGGTGTTCGGGGACCTATCCGGGTGACGGTGGTGCCTGCAGCGGCTACCTGGTGCGGAGCCCGGGCGCATCGCTGGTCGTCGACCTCGGCGCGGGCACGCTCGCCAACCTGCAGCGACACGTTGCGATCGCCGACGTCGACGCGGTGGTGCTCAGCCACGTCCACCCCGACCACTGGCTGGACCTGCCGCTCCTGCGCAACGCCATGCGGTACGTGCTCGGCATCGAGGGCCTCCGCGTCTACGGGACCGCCGAGACGTGGCTGATGGCGGAGGTGATCATCGGCGAGCTGCCACCGACCCTGCTGTGGCACACCGTCGACGAGTCGTCGGTCGTCGAGGTGGGTGACCAGGTCGTGCGGTTCAGCCGCACCGACCATCCGGTGGAGACCCTGGCGGTGCGGGTCGACGCCGGCGGCCGGTCGCTGCTGTACAGCGCCGACACCGGGCCGGGCTGGTCCCCGGGCGGGACCGGCGCCGACGTCGACCTGATGGTCTGCGAGGCGTCGCTGGTGCCGGAGCACGAGGGGCAGGTCCAGCACCTGTCGGCGCGCCAGGCGGGCAAGCTGGCCCGAACATTGGGCGCCGGCCGGCTGGTCGTCACCCACGTGGTCCCGGGCGTCGACCCCGGGGCGCAGCTCGACATGGCCGAGCAGGTGTTCGGCGGCCCGGTGGAGCTTGCCGCGGCCAACCGATCGTTCGAAATGTGACTGGCGGTCGTCAGACCGACGCCATTAGGGGCGGCGGCCGGGGTCGGGCTGGAGTTACGGTGCCCGGGTGATGAGAGCCGACGGACGAGCGCCCGACGAGCGGCGGCCGGTCACGTTCGAGCGCGACTTCACCGAGATGGCCGCCGGCTCGTGCCTGGTCAGCTTCGGCAACACGCGCGTGCTGTGCACGGCGTCGATCGACGACGACGTGCCCCGGTGGATGCGGGGTCGGGGGCGGGGCTGGGTGACGGCCGAGTACTCGATGCTGCCGGGGTCATCCCCGGAGCGGATCCGGCGGGAGGTCAAGGACGGCCGGCCGTCGGGGCGGACCCAGGAGATCCAGCGCCTGATCGGCCGGGCGCTGCGGTCGGTCTGCGACATGACGGTGCTGGGCGAGCGCCAGGTGATCGTCGACTGCGACGTCCTCCAGGCCGACGGCGGCACTCGCACGGCGTCGATCTGCGGCGGCTACCTGGCTCTGCACGACGCCCTCGCCCGGCTGGTGGGCCAAGGCGTGATCGGCACCCACCCGCTGGTCGCATTCTGCGCCGCCGTGTCCGTGGGCGTGGTCGACGGCACGCCGGTGCTCGACCTGCCCTACGTCGAGGACAGCCGGGCCGAGGTCGACATGAATCTGGTGATGACGTCGGAGGGCCGGTTCGTCGAGGTACAGGGGACGGCCGAGGGCATGGCGTTCAGCCGAGCCGAGCTCGACGAGATGGTGGGCCTGGGTGAGAAGGGCATCGCCGAGATCATCGAGCTGCAGCAGGAGATGGTTGCCGAGCCGCCGCCGCTGCGGCGGGTCGTTCCCGACCGCCAGTGACCGACGCGGGCCGCGGGCCGGGTGGCCGCCGCCGGTTGTTCCTGGCCACCGCCAACGCGCACAAGGTCGACGAGGTGCAGTCGATCCTCGGCGACCCCTGGCTGGTGGTGGCCCGCGATCCCGGGGTGGACGAGACCGGCTCGACCTTCGAGGAGAACGCCTTGCTGAAGGCCCGGGCGGTGGCGGCGTCTGCCGGTCAGCTGGCGATCGCTGACGACTCCGGGATCGAGGTCGACGCGCTCGGCGGCGGACCGGGCGTGCGATCGGCGCGCTGGACCAGTGGCGACTGGATCCCCCGGCTCCTCGGTGAGCTGGCCGGCGTGCCAGAGAGAGGGCGGGGCTGTCGCTACGTCTGTGCCGCCGCCGCCGTGTGGCCCCCTCCGCACGCCCGCGAGTTCGTGGTGCGCGGCGTGGTGGAGGGCCGCGTGGCGGATGCGCCGCGGGGGACGGGTGGCTTCGGCTACGACCCGATCATGGTCCCGACCGAGGGCGACGGCCGCACGTTCGCCGAGATGTCAGCCGCCGAGAAGCACGTGCTCAGCCACCGGGGTCGGGCGTTCCGCCGGTTGGCCCCCCACCTCGTCGACTGAATCAGCCCCGGGCGAGGTGCTGGCGCAGTACGTACTGGAGGATCCCGCCGTGGTGGTAGTACGCGGTCTCCATGGGGGTGTCGAGGCGGGCGACGACCGGGATCCGGGTGCCGTCGGCATCCACGGCGACCTCGGCGCCGATGAGCGTCGCCGGGTCGACGCCCGCCAACCCGTGAACGGTGAAGGTTTCGGTCCCGGCCACACCCAGCGAGTCCCACGTGGCCCCGTCCGCGAGCTGGAGCGGCAGCACACCCATGCCGATGAGGTTGGACCGGTGGATGCGCTCGAAGCTCTCGGCGATCACCGCCCGCACCCCGAGCAGCGCCGTGCCCTTGGCGGCCCAGTCGCGCGACGAACCGGAGCCGTACTCCTTGCCGGCCAGCACCACCAGGGGAACCCCCTCGGAGCGGTAGCGCTCGGCGGCGTCGTAGATCGTCATCTCCTCGCCCGACGGCTGGTGGCGGGTGACGCCGCCCTCGGTGCCCTGCGCCAGCCGGTTGCGGATCCGGCGATTGGCGAAGGTGCCCCGGATCATCACCTCGTGGTTGCCGCGGCGCGACCCATAGGAGTTGAAGTCAGCGGGATCGACCCCCTGGTCGATCAGCCAGCGGCCGGCGGGGCTGTCGGGGTGAATGGCCCCGGCGGGGGAGATGTGGTCGGTGGTGACGCTGTCGCCCAGCACGGCCAGCGCCCGGGCGCCCACGACGTCCGCCAGCGGCGTCGGCTCCTCCGGCAGGCCGTCGAAGTACGGCGGCCGCCGCACGTAGGTAGACGTGTCCGACCACTCGTAGGCACCACCGGCCGGCACCGGCAGCGAGCGCCAGATGTCGTCGCCGTCGAAGACCTCGCCGTAGGCGGTCCGGAACATGTCCGACACGAGCACGTCCTCGATCACGGCGTTCACCTCGGCCTCGGTGGGCCACAGGTCGGCAAGTGTCACCGGCTGGCCGCTCGGGTCGGTGCCGAGCGGCTCGGTGATGAGGTCGATGTCCATCGTGCCGGCCAGCGCATACGCCACCACGAGGGGAGGCGAGGCCAGGTAGTTCATGCGGACGTCGGGGTTGATGCGGCCTTCGAAGTTGCGGTTCCCCGACAGGACCGACACCAATGCCAGCCCGTGCTCGTCG
>JBKPHE010000253.1:0-8343 GCA_046744485.1 Actinomycetota bacterium
CGATGGCCCAGGCCCAGGCCAGCCACAGGTCCGACCCCGGGTCGTGGCCGTTGTAGAGGGCCCGCGTGGCGTTGGTGACGATCGTGAACGGGTTGTTTTCGGCGATGGGCTGCAGCCAGCCGGGCATGGTCTCCACCGGCACGAAGGCCGAAGACACGAACGTGAGCGGGAACATCCAGATGAAGCCCGCCGAGTTCGCCGCCTCGACCGAACCGGCCGACAAGCCCACCAGCGCCTGGATCCAACTGAAGGCATAGCTGAAGGCGAACAGCAGCACCGTGGCACTAACCGCCTCGGCCAGGCTGCCCTCGATCCGGAAGCCGACCGCGAACGCCACGCCCAGCATCACCGTGAACGTGAGCAGGTTGCGGACCACGTCGGAGAGTGTTCGCCCGACCAGCACCGCCGACTGGTACATGGGCAGCGACCGCAGCCGGTCGATGATGCCCTTGGTCAGGTCGTCGGCCAGGCCGACGCTCGTGAACGTCGAGTTGAACAGGACGGTCTGGGCGAAGATGCCGGGGAGCAGGTACTGCTTGTAGTCGGAGTAGCCCGGCGCGTGGATCGCCCCGCCGAACACGTAGACGAACAGCACGACGAACATGATCGGCTGGAGCGTGGCGTACATCAGCAGCTCGGGGCTGCGGCGCATTCCCCGGAGATGACGCAGCGCCTCGGTCCAGCTGTCGTGCAGCAGCCACACGCGGCCCGTCGCAACCTCGTGCTCCGGCGCCGGGGTGAGGAGCACCTCGTCGACGGTGGTGGCCATCAGCCCTCAGCCTCCTGCAGGACCACACGATCCCCGTCAGAAGCCGCACGACCGTCGCCGGCGGCTCCCGTCCGCCGGCCGTCGTCCGCACCATTGCCGGACTCACCTGACTCGCCGGTCTCGCCGTCGGTCGATCCTTCTTCGGCGGCGTGGCCGGTGAGCGCGAAGAAGACATCGTCGAGCGTGGCGCGCCGCGCCGCCACGTCGTGAACCGCGACCCCGGCCCCGTCCAGCTCCCGCACCGCGACGGGAACCAGGCCCTCGACCCGGAACACCGGCAGCGACACAGTCCGCCCGTCGTCGCCGACGTGGGGATCGCCGCAGGCATGGTGCCCCAGCACGTCGATCACCCGCTGTGCGTCAGCGGGATCCTCGACCACGACCTCGATCAGCTCGCCGCCGATCTGCTGCTTCAGCTCCTCCGACGTGCCGCGGGCGATGACCTTGCCCCGGTCGATCACGACGATGTCGTCGGCCAACCGATCGGCCTCGTCCAGGTACTGCGTGGTCAGAAGCGTGGTCGTCCCACCCCGCACCAGCTCGTCGATCAGCGCCCACACCGACTGGCGGCTCCGCGGATCGAGGCCGGTCGTGGGCTCGTCGAGGAACAGCACCGAAGGCCGGGCGATCAAGCTCATGGCGATGTCGAGCCGGCGGCGCATGCCTCCGGAGTAGCCCTTCACGACCCGGTCTCGGGCGTCGACCAGGTCGAACCGTTCGAGCAGCTCGGTGGCGCGCTCGCGGGCGACGGCCGTACCCATGTGGTACAGGCGGGCCACGTGCTCGAGGTTCTCGTGGCCGGTGAGGGCCTCGTCGACCGCCGCGTACTGGCCGGTGAGACCGATGCGGGCACGGGCCCGCTGGGGTTCTTTCAGGACGTCGATCCCGTCGATCTCGGCGCGACCGGCGTCGGGCTGGAGCAACGTCGTCAGGATGCGGACGGCAGTGGTCTTGCCGGCTCCATTCGGCCCGAGAACCCCGAGGATCTGTCCCCGCTCGACGTCGAAGTCGACGCCGCAGAGCGCCTTGGTGTTCCCGAAACTCTTGGCCAGTCCCTCGGCAACGACGGCAGGCACAGGAACCGAACCTATCTGCGGTGGCCCGCGGGTCCTACCCGATATCCGGATTCACTAGCCTGACGCCGTTCGCCGCCGACCCGCACGGAGGACCCCAATGGCAACAGCGCCCCCGTCCAACCCACCCGTCGTCACGCTCGACGGGGTCGCGCGCGGCGAGTTCCTCCTCCGCGTCTACCAGCACCTGCTGGCGGCGGTCCTGGCGTTCGTGGCGTTCGAGGCGCTGCTGATCAACCTGGGGGCGGCCGAAGCGCTCTACGACCTGGTGTTCGCGAGCGGCGGCCGCTGGATCCTGCTGCTCGGCGGCTTCATGGTGGTGAGCTGGTTGGCGACCAACGCCGCCCACGACATCCTCAACCCTTCGCGGCAGTACGCGGGGCTGTTCGGGTTGGCAGCCGCCGAGGCCGTGATCTTCGCGCCCTTCCTACACTACTTCTTCGAGGTCCAGGGAGACGGCACCACCACAGTGCTGGCAGCCGCCGTGATCACCGGCCTCGGCTTCGCCGGGCTCAGCGGCGTCGCCCTCGTGACGCGAGCTGACCTGTCGTACCTGCGCCCGATCCTGCTGTGGGCGGGCGTGTGCGCACTGGTGCTCATCGCCGGGGCGCTCATCTTCGGCCTCGACCTGGGTGTGTGGTTCTCCGTCGCGATGATCGGTCTGGCCGGCGGCTCGATCCTCTACCAGACGCAGACGATCATCCGGCGATACCCGGCGGAGGCCTACGTCGGCGCCGCAGTGCAGCTGTTCGCCTCGGTGATGCTGCTGTTCTGGTATGTGCTGCGCCTGCTGGGCCAGGTCCGCCGCTGAGCGGACGGATCTGCGTGAGCGCCCAGGGAACGCAGGAGTCGCCCGACGCCGGCACATACCGGCAGCTGCGGTTCCGGCGGCCGCCCCGTGCCTGCGAGCTGCTGCTGGTGCGCCACGGTGAGTCCGCACCGGCGCGCGAGGGTGACCCCTTCCCGCTGGTGGACGGACACGGCGACCCCCCGCTCGACCCGGTCGGCCGCGACCAGGCGGTGCGCGTGGCAGACCGGCTGGCGCACGAGCCGATCACGGCCATCTACGTGTCGACCCTGCGACGGACCGCCGAGACGGCGGCGCCCCTGGCCGCCCGGCTCGGGCTCGAGCCCCGCGTCGAGCCCGACCTCCGGGAGGTGTACCTGGGCGAGTGGGAGGGCGGCTCGTTCCGCAAGCACGTGGCCGAGGACCATCCCGTGGCGCAACGGATGTACGCCGAGCAGCGCTGGGACGTCATCCCCGGCGCCGAGCCGGGCGAGGCGTTCGCCGCCCGGGTGCGCGGCGCGATCGGCCGCATCGCCGCCGGCCACCCGGACGAGACGGTGGCGGTCGTCTCTCATGGCGGCGTCATCGGCCAGGTGCTGGCCGAGGCAAGCGGGTCGAGGGGCTTCGCGTTCACCGGCTCCGACAACGCCGCCATCTCCCACCTCGTCGTCACCGACGACCGCTGGGTGATACGCCGCTACAACGACACCGCCCACCTGGGCCTGGCGTTCACGACCGGCCCGGAGCCGCTGACCTAGGCGCTCGCAGGCTCCCCCCGGTTCCGGGCGCCAAAATGGTTGCTGGGCAACCGATCCTGCGTCCGGAACCGCGAGGGCGGTCAGGTGACCCGGTCCTCCGCTGGTTCGCCGCTGCTGAGCTATCCGACGGTTGCATGGGTCCCTTGTAGCCGAAGGCCCGCCGAACCACGACCTGCGGCGTCAGTGACTGCGGCGCAGCGGCTCGAGGGCGTCGATGTAGTCGGTGAGCCGCAACGCCACCTGCACGGGGAGGTCGGGGTCGTCGAGGTCGGGGTCGGGCCAGGCCTCCGAGACACGGCGCCAGTCCGGGAAGCGGCCCAGGAACGCGCCGACGACGGCGTCGTCGCCGAGCGCCGCCCGCCACCGCTCATGGCCCGCCATCAGGCGCGAAATCGCGGCGTCGTTGTCCTCCGCGTCCAGGTGCTCGGCGTGGAACCCGATCTCGAGCGCCACGACCGTGGCGCCGTCGACCCCGTCAGGTGCGATCAGCTGGGCCTCGTAGTGCTCCCGGGTCGGTCGCTCGGCGCCGAACCACGCCTTGAGACCCCACCGACGCGCCTGCTGATGCATGTCACGGTTGCCCGCGGCCAGGCCCCGTACCGCCTCGGCCACCTCGTCGAAGAACCCGAGCTCTACGTCACCAGCATGGCCCGCCGCGTCGGGCTGCGGCGGTGCGTTCCCGAGGCAATGCGGTCCGGGGGCCGGCCCCCACTGCCTCGGGCCCGCCGTCGCGGTCCCTATTGCCTCGGGAGTGCCGGGCTACTCGAAGCAGAGGTCGCGCAAGTCACCGACGTTGTCCTGGCTCACCTCGGTCGGTGGCACCACGATCTGGGACGGAACCTCGGGCTCGACCAGGTCCGAGAAGCCGCGGCCTTGGGCGATCAGCCGGGCCATGTTGACCGCCGAACCGGCCATGGTCGGGCTGTAGAGGTAGGTGGCCGCATACAGACCGCCGGCCTCGATGCGGTCGAACGCGGCGCAGGAGCCGCCTGCGCCGGTCAGGATCATCTCGTCCTCACGGCCGGCGTTCTCGATCGCCGCAACGACACCCTCCGCCATGTCGTCGTCGTGCGTGTACACGGCGTCTATGTCGTCGTTGGCCTGGAGGATCGCTTCCATGACCTCGAGGCCCAGGTCGGGGAGGAAGTCCGCCGGCTGCTGGGCGACGATGTTGATGCCGTTGCCACACAGCTCCTCGATGGTGTCCGCAAAGCCCTGCGTGCGGTCCGTCGTGACGGAGATGCCGGCGATGCCCTGGATCTCGACCACGTTGCCCTCGCAGTCGAGCTGCTCGGCGAGGAACTCGGCCGCCTTGACGCCGATCTCGTAGTTGTCGCCGAGGATCGTGGCGCGGGCCGCATCGGGGCTGGCGAAGAGCCGGTCGACATTGATCACCGGGATGCCCGCCTCCATCGCCTGCTCGGCAACCGGCGTCAGCTGTTCACCGTCGTACGGGAGCACGACGAGCGCGTCGGGCTCCTCGTTGATCAGCGTCTGGATCTGCGACGCCTGGCTGTCGGCATCGGCCGCCTCGACCAGCCGGAACTCGACGTCATCCCACTGGTCGGCCGCCTCCTGTGCCTTCGCCGCGATCTGGCCGAGCCAGCCATGGTCGGTGGGCGGCACGCTGGCGGCGATCGTCACCGTCTCGCCGGTCTCGCTGCTGTCGGTCCCCGTGTCCGCCTCGGTCTCGTTGCCTGCGCCGGCGCTGCCGTCGTCATCGTCGTCGGAACACGCGGCGGCGATGAGGGCCAGGGCCGCGACACCGGCCATGAGCTGTCGTGTGAATGACATTTCGAAGGTCCCCTCCTCTTGGTTGTGGGATCCGTTCAAGTGATGGACGGGCAAGGGAAACCGCCGCAGAGCGCGCCGCGGCAAGCGAACGTCTGGCCTAGATCCGCTCCGGCCGCTGGATGAGGACCGCCCCGAGGATGATCGCCCCCTTGACGATCTGCTGCCATTCCGTGGCCAGGTTGAGCTGGGTGAGAAGGTTGAACATGATGGCGAAGACCATCACCCCCAGGAACGTGCCGACGATGGTGGCGCGGCCGCCCGCCAGGCTGGTGCCCCCGATCACGGCGGCACCGATTGCGTCGAGCTCGAGGAGCTCGCCGGCGACCGGGGACGCACTCGCCAGGCGGCCGGACAGCAGGACCGCTGCGAGCCCGGCGAGCAGCCCGCTCAGGCAATAGACGCTGAACACGACCCGGCGGACCGGGACACCGGCGATGCGGGCCGCCTCGCGGTTGCCACCCACGGCCACGACGTGTCGGCCGTACCGGGTGCGGTTCATCAGGATCCAACCACCGATGGCGATGCCAGCGAAGATGACGATCGACACGGGGACGCCCAGGATCTCGCCGGTCCCGAACCAGCGCACGCCGGCGGAGCCCAGCAGGCTGATCGGGCTCTTGTCGCTCATCAGCAGGGCAAGGCCCCGTGCCATCGCGAGCATCGCCAACGTGGCGACGAACGGAACCACCTTGCCGTAGGCGATCGCGGCGCCGTTGACCAGTCCGAGCCCGAGGCCGAAGCCGATCGCGCCGGCGACGAACGCCGCTGCGCCGGAGTCCACGACGAGCCCGCCGGCGACGCCCGCGGCGGCGACCACCGAACCGACCGAGAGATCGATGCCGGCGGTGGCGATCACGAACGTCATGCCGATGGCCAGCACGCCGACGACGCTCGCCTGGGTCAGGATGGCGCGCAGGTTGTCGGCGGTCGGGAACGTATCGGGCTTGAGAATGGCGCCGATCACGACGAGCGCCAGCACCACCCCGACCAACGCGTACTCCTGGAGCTTGATGCGCGACGGCAGCGCCAGGCGACCCACGCCCGGCGGCGAGTCCTTTCCGTAGACGCTCCCGGTGACGCCGCTCACCTGCTCTGTGGGGGTCGTTGGCATCAGGCCTCCTCCTGACCCTCGTCGGATGCATCGCCGCCGGCCGACACCGCCGTGGTGGCCAGCATTTCCTGGGTATCCGGCATGGCGTGGCGCAGCAGCTCGAGCTCGCTCGCCGCTGCCCCGTCGACCTCGGCGACCAGCTCGCCCTCGCGCATCACGAGGATCCGGGAGCAGAACCCGCACAGCTCCTCGAGCTCGGAGGACACGACGACCACGCCGAGCCCCCGCGCCGCCAGGTCGGCGATGAGCCGGTACAGCTGGGCCTTCGTCGCGACGTCGACACCGCGCGTCGGCTCATCGAGCAGCAGCACGCGGCACTCGTGCAGCAGCCACCGGGCGAGCACCACCTTCTGCTGGTTGCCGCCGGACAGCTCCCGAGCCATACGGCTCCCGTCGTCGGGAACCGTGTGCAGCGCCCGAAGCTGCTCCTCGGCGGCGGCGCGTTCGGCTCGCGTGCGGATCAGGCCCCGCTGGAACCGACCGACGTCGGCCAGGGTCACGTTCTTGATCAGGTTCCAGTCCAGCAGCAGGGCCTGCGACTTCCGATCCTCCGGGGCTAGGCCCAGACCCGCGGCTATCGAGCGGTCGGGCCGGCCGGGCGGCAGGGGCCGTCCGTCCACCGACACCTCACCGGCATCCCGGCGGTCGACGCCGTAGATCGCCCGGAGAAGCTCGCTGCGCCCGGCGCCGACCAGCCCGCCGATCCCGAGCACCTCCCCGGAGCGGACTTCGAAGCTCGCACGCTTGACGTCAGGTAGCCGCCGGACCCCCCTGACCTCCAGGACGACCGTGCCGTTCCCGCGCCGCCGCTCGGGATAGAGCTGCCCGACCTTGCGACCGACCATGTGCTCGACGAGCTGGTCGGCGGGCGTGGTCGCCGGTAGGCCGGAGGCGACGGTCCTGCCGTCGGTGAGCACCGTGACGCGATCGCCGAGCCGCCGAATCTCGTCGAGGCGGTGCGAGATGTAGATCACACCGACACCCTCGGCGGTGAGCCGGCGCACGACCCCGAACATGGTCTCGATCTCGCTGTCGTCGAGGATCGCCGACGGCTCGTCCATGATCAGGAGCCGGACGTGGCGGGACAGCGCGCGGGCGATCGAGACCACCTGCTGACCCGCCGGGCGCAAGTCGCGGACACGGGTACGCGGCGAGATGCCCTCGTGGTTGAGGCGGCGCAGGATCTCGACCGTCTCGCGCCGCATCCGCCCGCGGTCCAGGAGCCCGCAGCGGCGCAGCTCGTGGCCGAGGAAGATGCTCTGGGCCACCGTCAGGTCCTCGACGAGGTCGCGCTCCTGGTAGATGGTGGCGACGCCGTTGTCGAGTGCCCTCGACGGGTCGCCGGTTGCCACCGTCTGGCCGTCCATGAGTATCTGGCCCGCGGTGGGCTCGACCGCCCCCGAGACGCACTTGATCAGGGTCGACTTCCCGGCGCCGTTGGGACCGACGAGGCAGTGCACCTCGCCCGGCCTCACCTCGAAGTCGACGCCCGCCAGGGCCCGGACGCCCGGGTACTCCTTCACCAGGCCTCTGACCTCGAGGACGGGGGTCGCCACCGCCACCGTCAGGCCACCACCAGCGGGCGCAGGGTGCGGTGCGCGATCCGCAGGCCGATCTCGACCTTCTCCTCCGTGCCGCCCCACACCGGGTCCTCGTGCTCGACCGACAGCACGCCGTCGAAGCCGCCCTCGTAGAGCGTGTCGACCAGCCGGACCCAGTCGACCTGGCCGAGGCCGGGCACCCGGTAGCGCCACCAGCCCACGTCCCAGGGGTCGTCGCGGACCACGGCCCGCCCCGGCCAGCCGTAGCGGTTACGGGCGGCGACGTCGAGCTGGATGTCCTTGGCCTGCGCGTGGGGGATGCGGTCGATGTAGGGCCGCAACGCCTCGACCGGGTCGATGCCCATCCACACCAGGTGCGACGGGTCGTAGTTCAGGTACAGCCCGAGGTCGAACATCCACTCCCACAGCTCGGGCGAGTACGCGAGGTTGCCCGGGTAGCCGTCGGGATGCCAGCCCTCCATGACGCAGTTCTCGACGATGAGCTTCACC
>JBKPHE010000201.1:0-23466 GCA_046744485.1 Actinomycetota bacterium
CTGGTGCTCGACAACCTGCGGCAACACGCCTCTGACCTTGTGCCATTAACAAAGGTCATGGAACCTCACCCTCCTCTGCACCAGACACCACCACCTCCTCCACACTCCCGGCTGGCACGCGAAACTCCTCCCCGACGCCACCCTCGAAATCACCGACCCCCACGGCCGCACCCACACCAGCCGACCACCACCCCTACCAAGGACCGCACCATGGGCAAGGTCTTCGCCAGCTTCTCCGTGTCGTTGGATGGCTTCATCGCCGGGCCCGACGACGGCCTCGAGTTCCCCCTCGGTCGTGGAGGCGACCGCCTCTTCTCCTGGATGAACGCGGGGCCGGAGTCGAACCGTGTCGACGAGTTCCTGGCTCCGCCGGACGCCAGCAAGCCGGTGATCGAAGCGTGGCAGGCCGAGTGCGGTGCCATCGTCAGCGGTCGGCGCACGTTCGACATCGCCGGCGGCTGGAAGAACGGCCACCCGATCGACGTGCCGATCTTCGTGGTGACGCACGAGCCGCCGACGCAGGGTGAGTGGAGCCCGAGGGTGGCGTTCGTGGCCGAGGGTCTCGAGCGTGCCATGGACCTCGCCCAGGAGGCGGCCGGCGATCTGGCGGTGAGCGTGGGCGCGGCGGACCCGGTCCAGCAGCTCCTGCGCGCTGGCAGGCTGGACGAGATCGAGCTGAGCGTCGTGCCCTACTTGTTGGGGGGCGGAGTCCGGCTGTTCGACAACCTGGGCGATGATCCGATCGAGCTGGAACAGACCAGCACGATCGGGTCCACCGGCGTCACCCACCTCCGCTACCGGGTGCACGCCTGAGCTGGCCGCCCCTCCGTAAGTAGCCGCTACCGTCGTCCCGGCGTGACGACGGCGCCACCGGAGGGGGGTCACATGCCACTGCCTGACCTGGACTACGAACCGACCATTCCGGCCGTGGTCCGCCGTGCCGCGACGACCTTCGGGGACAACGACTTCATCGTCATGCCCGATCGCCGCATGAGCTACGCCGAAGCTGAGGTTGCCTCCCGCCGCGTGGGCAAGCAGCTGCTGGCGGCAGGCGTGGGGAAGGGCACCCGCATCGGGTTCATGTTTCCCTACGGCACGGACTGGGTCGTGGCGTGGCTCGCCATAGCGCGGATCGGCGCGATCGGCATGCCGTTCAGCACGTCGTACAAGCCGGCCGAGCTGCGCAAGGCGCTCCGCTTCGGTGACGTCGACACGCTGCTCGTGCCCTCGACCATGTTCGGCCAGGATCATCTCGGGTACATCGAGGACGCGGTGCCCGGGCTCGCAGAGGCGGGGCCCGAGCCACTGCGGATTCCCGCACTGCCCTTCCTGCGACACGTGCGGGTGAGCGGCCCGAGCGATCGGCTCTGGGCCAAAGCGCTGCCCCTCGACGTCAGGATCGGCGCCGCCACCAGCGGCACCGCCGGCGCCGACGCCGATAGCGCCGCCCCCGCCAATGAGGGCGAGGACATCAGCGACCAGTTCTTCGAGGCGGTCGAGGCCGAGGTCACGCCCTCCGACCTCATGATGACGATCTTCACGTCGGGCACCACGAGCGAGCCCAAGGGTGTCGTGCACACGCACGGCAACTTCCTCCGCCACGGCGCCAACCTCGCCGGCTTCGCGGGGCTCACGTCCGAGTCCCGCCGGCTGTGTGCCATGCCGTTCTTCTGGATCGGGGGCGTGGGCCTGGCGCTCAACGTCGCCCTGGCGGTCGGCAGCGCCATCCTGTGTGTCGAGAGGTTCGAGCCCGAGGCCGTGCTCGACCTCATGGAGGCCGAAGGCGCGACCGAGCTCGCAGTGTGGCCCCAGCTAGGCCAGCGGATGCAGCGCTACATCGTCGAGACCGGCCGGGACGTCGGCAAGATCCCCGCCTTCGCGGTCCCGCCGACAACGGATTACGGGCTGCGCCACAACTCGCTGGGGATGACCGAGACCATGGGGCCCCACTCGGCCGCGGGCCCCGAGGCCGAGCGGGTCCTTCCCGAGGAGATGCGAGGATCGTTCGGGCTGCTCGTGCCCTGCGTCGAGCACCGCATCGCCGACCCCGAGACCAACGCCACCCTGGACGAGGGCGAGTTGGGGGAGGTTTGCATCCGTGGCTACAGCGTCATGAACGGGCTCTACAAGCGGGAGCGCCACGAGACGTTCGACGACGACGGCTGGTATCACACGGGCGACAAGGGCCTCATCCGGGACGGCTACTTGTACTTCCAGGGCCGCCTGAGCGAGATGATCAAGACGTCGGGTTCGAATGTGGCTCCCCGGGAGGTCGAGCTGTTGCTCGAGTCGTTCCCCGAGGTGGGCCTGGCGGTGGTCGTGGGCCTCCCGGATGCGGACCGGGGCGAGGTCGTCGCCGCCGCGCTGGTGCCCGCGGCCGGCACGAGCATCGATCCGATCGAGACGCTCCGGCGGGCCGGTGACGAGTTGTCGAACTACAAGGTGCCGCGACGCGTGCTCGTGCTCGGCGAGGGCGAGATGCCCTATCTGGCCAACGGCAAGCCCGATCGGCTGACGGTGCGAAAGCTGCTGGCCGATCGTGCGACGGAGGTGCAATGGCGCTGACGACGGCCCATGACGCGCCGGCGATGAGAAATGCGCCCCCACGTCGTCTGGACATCCGAGGCCCTGTTCGGGCCCGAAAACCAGACGAACGAGCGAAGAAAGGAAAGGGGCGCGTGATGAGCACGCACATCTTTGGACTCACCGTGGCGACGCTGGCCGACGCGTCCCGCGCCGCTCGCACGATCGACCATGCCGTGACCCTCGTGGACGAGGCGTCACACGTGGTGGTCGTCGTCGACCAGCGGGGTCGGGTGATCGTGCGACCCCAGGAGCGCCAGCCGGTCGGTTGAACCGGGCTCGTCCCACCCGAGTCAGTTACATACAGGCTTGACTGTATGTAACCGGAGGTGGATAGTGGCGGCATGCCCACGGTCGCGTCGGCGCCGCAGCGCTCCGGCTCCCGCACCAACGCCGAGCGCAGCGCCGCCACCCGTATCCGGCTCCTGGACGCCACCATCGACTGCCTGGTGGAGCTGGGGTGGTCCGGCACGAGCACCACCGAGGTGGTGCGCCGGGCTGGCGTGTCCCGGGGTGCGCAGGTGCACCACTACCCCACCAAGGAGGGCCTGGTGGTGGCCGCGGTGGAGCATCTCTGCACTCGGCGCATGGACGAGTACCGGGCGGCGCTCGAGCGGCTGCCAGCGCCCGAGAGGACGCCGGCCGCTTCCATCGACCTGCTGTGGTCGGTCTGGTCGGGCCCGACGCTGGAGGCGTGGCTCGAGCTCGTGGTCGCCTGCCGTACCCGGCCGGCGTTGCGCGACCGCTTCGTGGAGTTCGAGAACCGGTTCTTCGACACCGCGTTGACCCTGTTCCAGGAGACGCAGCCGGAGATGACCGTCGACCCGGAGTTCTCCCGTGTGGCCCTGCGGTTCACCTTCTGCCTCCTCGACGGCCTGGCGGTCGCACGCCTCGGCGGGATCGAGCGCCCGGAGCTGGACGCGGTCGTCGAAGGGTTCAAGGTCCTCACCACCCTCGTCTCTCCCTCCGACCTAGGAGCCATCGAATGACCGCCACCGCCCTCGACGGCCAGCCCCTCGACGACGAGCAGCAGGACGACCGGTTCACCGACCTGCTTCGGCGGCTCAGCCACCAGTCGGTGGTGAAGCATTTCGACGCCTACGCCGACGTCGATTGGGACCATCCGGACAATGCCATTGATCCCCGCGACCCCCGGTGGGAGCTGGATTCAGGCAATGGCCTGGCGCACACCGACTGGTACCGCTCGTTGCCGCCCGAGACGCGGGCCCGCATCGGGCTGCACGGGATCACGAGCAACATGAAGGCCGGGCTCCAGTTCGAGAACGTGCTCAAGCGAGGCCTGCTGGAGTACGCGTTCGGGCTGCCCGACGGCTCACCGGAGTTCCGCTACGTCTACCACGAGGTCATCGAGGAGGCGCAGCACTCGCTGATGTTCCAGGAGTTCGTCAATCGGACCGGTCTCGAGACCCCCGGCCTTCCCTGGCAGCTGCGCCTCGGGAGCCGGAACGTCGTCGGACTGGCCCGGCGGTTCCCTGCGCTGTTCTTCGTGTTCGTCCTGGGCGGGGAGGATCCGATCGATCACGTGCAGCGCACCGTCCTGCGCAGCGGCAAGGAGATCCATCCGCTGCTCGAGCGGATCATGCGCATCCACGTCACCGAGGAGGCGCGCCACCTGTCGTTCGCCCGCAGCTACCTGCGCACCAACGTGCCGAAGCTGCCGGCCTGGCGACGGC
Organism: Actinomycetota bacterium; assembly: GCA_046744485.1. GTDB lineage: Bacteria > Actinomycetota > Acidimicrobiia > Acidimicrobiales > VFJN01 > DASQUK01. Next base: position 4,278 of record JBKPHE010000201.1, read on the forward strand.
GGGCCCTGGCCATGCAGGCGCCCCTGGTGCTGGCCACCGAGGCGAGCGTCATGCTGCGTCCGCCCCGCCACCTCGTTCGCACCTACGGCGTTCCCGATGCCGTCCTGCGCGAGGCCTACGGTCCGGGCTCGCAGAGCCGCCAGGACGCGAAGGATTCGCTCCGCAAGGTGCGCAACCTTCTGGTCGAGCTCGGCCTGGTCCCCCCGGCGGCGCAGCGCCTGTGGCAGCGCCTCGGGATCTGGGACGAGGCCTGACGTCCCACGCCGTCCGCCGTCATCCAGGCTCGGGCTGGTGCCCGTCGGTCGTCACCTTGCGGTAGGTGAAGCGCCAACGGCCGTCGCGCTCTTCGTACTCATCGACATAGCGTCCCCAGTGGTCGATGCCGTTGGCGCGGATCACGAAGAAGTAGCAGCGGCCCATGGCGTGCCGCCGATCCCCGACGTCGATCTGGTGGGTGGCGATGCAGTGGCGCACATACCCGGGTTGGGCGCGCTGGTCGGCTGCGGCCCGAAACATCTCGATCGCACCGGTGAAGATCGTCTCGATCTCCCCAATGCCCCGATACGTCCGGGTTTCGCCGCCCTCGTTCGTGATCTCCATCGTCGCGTCGGGCGCGAACAGCTCGAGGACCTGCGCGATCCGGCCGCTGTCGCCATTCGCGTTGTACCGCGCGACGAGGTCTCGGATGCTCTCGCGGGCCAGCAGCTCCCACGGCTCCATCGGCCTACCCCACGTCCGAACTGCGCTGCACCGGCTAGTCGATGGTGGCGGTCGCCTGGCCGGAGAACACCTCGACCCCATCCTGGTTGGTGGTCGTGATCCGGAGCTCGACGACACCGACGCCGTCGTCATCGTTGCGGACGTCGACGACCTCGGCCCGCGACGTCAAGGTGTCGCCCGGCCACACCTGCGCCTGAAAGCGGCCGCCGAACGAGCGCAGCCGGCCGTCGCCGACGTAGTTGGTGACCATCTTGCCCGTCAGCCCCATCGTCAGCATGCCGTGAGCGAAGATGCTCGGGAACCCGGCAACCTGGGTCGCAAAGATCTCGTCGCTGTGGAGGGGGTTGTAGTCACCCGATGCCCCCGAGTACTGGACGATCTGCGTCCGCGTCAGGTCGTCGACCACCACCTCGCTGTGCACGTCGCCGACCTTCAGCTCACTCGCCTGGAGCGTCACTGTGATTCCTCCGACCCTGCGGTGGCTGCGGCCTCCGGGGCCCGCTCGGTGCGTACCCCGACGCTGCGTGCGGTGATGACGAGCTCGTCGGTCTGGTCTCGGTACTCGGTGATCGTCTCGCTGAACACGAGCTTGCCGGCGCGCCGGCCCTCCTTCTCCCACGTCTTGCCCCGTCGGGTCTCGGCCCGCAGCACGTCGCCCGGCCGCAGGTGCCGGTGGTACTCGTAGTGCTGCTCGGCGTGGAGGCCCCGCGCCATGCCCCCGCCGCCCCCGCCGCCCCCGCCGCCACCGTCCTCCGGGCGCGGCGTGCCCGTGGGATTTCGCCCCGAGCCGAACCACGGTTCCCCGATCTTCGGCCGGAGCGGCCAGTCGGGATCGAACTGGGCTCCCGCCTGAACGAACGTCGGGGGTGCGATGACATGGCCGACGTCGCTGTTGGCGGCGTACTCCTCGTCGGAGTAGATCGGGTTCGGGTCGCCGACGCTGCGGGCGAACATCATGATGTGCCCGAACTCGATCGGGAAACGTTGGACTGCCATGACCCGCGATCATGTCAGGCCGAGTCGGTCCGGGAACGGCTGGTTTCCTGACAACGTAGTCTCGTCGTCCAACGGGAGGGATCCGTGTCCGACTCGATGTCCCTGCTCGGCTTCACGATGCAGCTGCCGGTGCAGGCCCAATCCACCCTCGTCGCTCAGCCCTGGGAGGCGGCGGCCGGACCCGCGGAGCTGGCCGCGGTGGCCCGGGCCTGCGACGTCAACGGCTTCTACTCGGTGTCCGTGTGCGACCACGTCGCCATCCCCAGGGAGCGGGCCGCCACGATGACGACGATGTGGTACGACACGGTCGCCACCCTGGGATGGCTGGCCGGGTTCACGGGGAGGGTGCGGCTCCTGTCGCACGTCTACGTCGTCGCCTACCGCCACCCGCTGCAAACGGCCAAGGCGTTCGCCACCCTCGACGTCCTGTCCGGCGGCCGGGCCATCCTCGGCGTGGGGGCCGGGCACGTCGAGGCCGAGTTCGACGCGCTGGGCGTGCCGTTCGCCCGTCGCGGCCGGATCACCGACGAGGCGGTCGTGGCCATCCGCGCCGCTCTGTCCGACGAATGGGGCGGCGGCGAGGTCGGCCAGCAACCGCGTCCCCTGCAGCCCGGCGGCCCGCCCATCTGGGTGGGCGGATCGTCGGGTGCGGCCCTGCGCAGGGCCGCTCGGCTGGGCGACGGCTGGCTGCCGCAGGGACCGCCCGAGGGCGGCATGGCCACGGCCATCGCCACGCTGCAGCGGCTGCGCAACGAGGCCGGGCGGGAGGGGCCGTTCGCCGTCGGGGGCGGCGTCAACCTCTACGTGGGCCAGCCCTCGTTCGACGTGCCCCGGTGGACCGTCACCGGCGAACCCGAAAAGATCGCCGAGGCGGTGCGCGACCTGGTGGCGCTGGGCGTGAACCACGTCGCCGTCCGGATCCCCTCGCGCAGCTGCGAGGAGCACATCGACCAGATCGCCGCCTTCGGCCGCGATGTGGCCCCGCTGGTCATGGACTAGGACCAACACCGGCGACTCGAAACACTGGTGTCAGGTCGTGTGCCATGCTGCTCGTGCGGCCGGCTGACGCACAGAGGGGAGCGGACCGGGTGGCACAGACCCGAGCAGTCAATGCGACCACCTCCCAGGAGCGCTATTGCCTCTGGATCGGCGGCGACCGCGTCGACGGCTCGAAGGGCACCTACCAGGTCGTCAACCCCGCCACCGAGGAGACGGTGGGCTTCGCCCCCGAAGCCACGGCCGACGATGCCCGCCAGGCCGCCACCGCCGCCGCCGAGGCGTTCCCGGACTGGGCGCAGACCACCCCCGAGGAGCGGGCTCGGCTCCTCGATCGGGCCGCGGACCTCCTCCAGCAACGGATCCCGGAGCTCATTCCGCTGGTGCAGGCCGAGACCGGCTCCACGGTCCAGATGGCGCGGACGGCCCAGCTCCCGATGGCGGTGGCCCGCCTGCGCCGGTATGCCCGCGGCGCGCTCGAGCCTCGTGAGATCCCCCTGGCGCCGGCTCCCAATCCCGGCGGCGGACCCGCGTCCACCGGCGGTGGCCTCGTGAATGCCATGGCGGTCCGGCTGCCGGTCGGGGTCGTGGTCTGCATCACGTCATACAACGTGCCGATGACCAACGTCATGGGAAAGATCGGCCCCGCACTGGCCATGGGCAACACGGTGGTCATCAAGCCGGCGCACCAGGATCCGCTCGGGATCATCAGGATGGTCGAGGCGTTCCACGAGGCCGGCTTCCCGCGTGGAGTCGTCAACCTGGTGGTCGGGTCGACGCCGGAGTCGGCAGAGGCGCTCGTGACAGCACCGCAGGTCGACATGGTCAGCTTCACCGGCAGCACCGCGATCGGCTTGAAGATCGGCGAGGCGGCCGCCCGCGACATGAAGCGCGTGCTGTTCGAGCTCGGCGGCAAGGGTGCCAGCCTGGTCTTCGACGACGCGGACATCGACGCCGCCGCCCAGGGCACGGCGAGCACGTTTGCCTTCCACGCGGGCCAGATCTGCACGGCCCCGACGCGGTTGATCGCCCAACGCGGCGTCTACGACCAGGTGGTGGAGAAGCTGGCGCGGATCGCCGCGGTGCTCAAGGTCGGGGACCCCCTCGATCCCGACACCGTGGTCGGCCCGGTCATCAGCGCCGCCCAGCGCGATCGCATCGAGGGCTACGTGAGATCCGGCGTCGACGAAGGCGGCACGCTCGTCGCCGGCGGCACCCGCCCCGACACCGGGCGCGGGTTCTTCTGGCCTCCCACCCTCGTCGCCGGGTGCCACAACGGCATGGTGGCGGCCCGGGAGGAGATATTCGGCCCCGTGGTCGTTGCCATCCCCTTCGACGACGAAGAGGAGGGCATCGCCATCGCCAACGACAGCGACTACGGCCTCTACGACTACGTCTGGACCCGCGACACAGCCAAGGGCCTGCGCGTCTCGCAGCGCCTGCGGGCCGGCAACGTCGGCCTCAACACGCTGGCCCGCCACCCGGAGACGCCGTTCGGCGGGTTCAAGAAGAGCGGCATCGGACGCGACGGTGGGTCGTTCGCGCTGCACGCCTACAGCGAGCTGCAGAGCATCGTCTGGCCCGGCTGAAGGAGAGGCACCGATGAGAGCCATCGTCTGGACCGGCGAGATCGAGATACGCGACGACGTCGAGGTGAGGGCGCCGAGCCTGCGCGAGGTCAAGGTGCGCATCCACCGCGCCGGGCTCTGTCACAGCGACGTCTCGGTCATCAACGGGACGATCCCCATGCCGCCGCCCGTCGTCCTGGGCCACGAGGGCGCCGGGGTGGTGGAGGAGGTCGGCGCCGCGGTCACCGGCGTGAAGCCCGGCGACCACGTCGTACTGGTCACGCTGGGCAACTGTGGGCAGTGCGACGCCTGCGATCGCGGTCTGCCGACGCACTGCCGCAGGCCCTTCGGCTGGACCGACACCCGGTTCACCACCGGCGGCCGGGACGTGCCGGCGTTCGCCAACCTCGGCGTCTTCTCGGAGCAAACCGTGGTGCACGAGCACCAGGCCGTGGTGATCGACCCGGCGGTTCCGCTCGATGCCGCCAGCCTGATCGGCTGCGCCGTCGTCACGGGCGCGGGCGCGGTGCTCAACCGTGCCAAGGTGCAGCCCGGCGAGACGGTCGCGGTCATCGGTGCCGGCGGGATCGGTCAGTCGGTCATCCAGGGCGCCCGTCTGGCGTCGGCGGGGCGGATCGTCGTCGTCGACGCCAACCCGCTCAAGGAGGCCGTGGCGCGGCAGTTCGGCGCCACCGACTTCATCGACGCCTCCGCGGTGGACGACACGGTCGCGGCCGTCAAGCAGCTCGTGCCGGCGGGATTCGACTACGCCTTCGAATGCGTGGGCCACCCATCGCTCATCCGCCAGGCGATCGACATGCTCGGAACCGGCGGTTCGTGCGTGCTGCTGGGCGTGCCCAAGCTCGGCACCGAGGCCAGCTTCGTGGTCGGCAACCTCTACAACGACAAGTCGATCCTCGGGTGCCGCTACGGGCAGACCCGGCCGCACCACGACGTGCCGCTCATCACGCGCTTCTACCTGGATGGACGCTTCATGCTCGACGAGATGGTCAGCCAGACCTACGACCTCGGGGACATCGAGCGGGCCCTCGCCGACCTCGAGGCGGGCAGGCTCAATCGCGGCGTCCTGACCCTGACCTGACCCCCGCACAGAAAGTGTGATTCATGGAGTTCGGCATCTTCGTCCAGGGATTCGTACCGAGCTACCGGCGGGAGGCAGATCCGGATGCCGAGCACACCGCACTGATGCACGACATCGAGTGCGTCATCGCCGCCGACAGGGCGGGGTTCAAGTACGTCTGGGCCACCGAGCACCACTTCCTGGACGAGTACTCCCACATGTCGGCGAACGACGTGGCCCTCGCGTACCTGGCCCGGGCGACCGAGCGGATCCACCTGGGCTCGGGCATCTTCAACCCCCTGCCCCAGGTCAACCACCCCGCCAAGGTGGCGGAGAAGGCGGCCATGCTCGATCACCTGTCCGGCGGCCGATTCGAGTTCGGCACCGGGCGCGGCGCCGGCAGCCACGAGATCCTCGCGTTCCTGCCGGGAATGACCGACCTGAGCAAGACCCGGGAGATCTGGGAGGACGTCATCGCCGAGTTCCCGAAGATGTGGCTCCACGACGAGTACGAGGGCTACGAGGGCAAGTACTGGACGTTGCCACCGCGCAAGGTCCTGCCGAAACCGTGGAAGAAACCGCACCCGGCCATGTGGTACGCCGCGGGCAATGTGAGCAGCTACGAGATGGCGGCGCGGCGAGGGCTCGGCGTGCTCGGCTTCTCGGTCGGCTCTATCCAGGAGCTCGAACCGGTGATGAAGGCCTACAAGAAGGCGATCAAGGAGCCGGAGCCCGTCGGCGCGTTCGTCAACGACAACATCATGGTGACGACGGGTGCCTTCGTCGCCGAGGACGACCACGAGGCGGTCGAGGCGGCGACCCGGCCGCACAACAGCTACCTGGCCAGCAACGTGTACCGCTACCACGACACGTTCCCCCACCCTCCGGAGATCCCGGTGTGGCCCGAGCTGATGCCCGATGCCACGGCCGAGGACATCCCGACCGCGCGCGAGCGCGGCGGCATCTGCGGTGACCCCGACCACGCGCTGGCGCAGTGCCGGCGGTGGGAGGAGGCGGGCTGCGACCAGCTCGTCTTCGGGACCGGCTCGGCCCGGCACGAGGACACCCTCGAGATGATCCGGCTCATGGGCGAGCACGTGATCCCCAAGATCGACACGGATCCCGTGCATCGCACCACCCGCTTTCGCGAGGCCGCGGCAAGCCAGTGACGGGCGGCGTGGTGGACGGCCAGGTGGCCGTGATCACCGGCGCCGGCCGGGGCCTGGGCCGCGCCTACGCACTTGCCTTCGCACGCGAGGGCGCACGCGTCGTCGTCAACGACCTCGATGCGTCGTCGGCGGCGGCCGTCGTCGACGAGATCGACTCGCTCGGCGGCGAGGCGGTCGCGAGCCACGACACGGTCGCCGAGCCGTCGGGGGCCGGGCGGATCGTCGCGACCGGGGTCGAGCGCTTCGGGCGCATCGACGTGATGATCACCAACGCCGGCGCCGACCGGCGGGGACCGGTGTTGGACCTCGAGCCCGACGACTGGGAGTTCACGCTCCGGACCCACCTGTTCGGGTCGGTCCACTGCTCGATCGCGGCGGGGCGGGCCATGCGAGCGCAGGGTGGCGGTGGCGTGATCGTGAACGTCTGCTCGGCGGCGTTCTACGTCGGCACCGCGACGCTGGCCCCGTACGGCGTGGCGAAGGGTGGGATCTACGGCCTGATGCGCTCGCTGGCGGGGGAGCTGGCGCCGTTCGGCATCAGCGTGAACGGGGTGGCACCGCCGCTCACCGCCACCCCTCCGGCTCTGGCGTTCGTGGACAGCCTCGCGGACATGGGCCTGTCTGCCGAGCAGGTCGAGGCCATGCGGTCGTCCATGCCGCAGCCGGAGGACGTCGCCCTCATCACGGTGTTCCTGGCGACGCCCGGGGGCCGGCGGCTGTCCGGGCGCCTGTTCACGATGACGAAGGACGAGTTGACGGCGATCGGTCCGCCGGACGGCGGGCGGCTCGTGCGTGCCGAGGGCGAGCGGTGGACACTGGAGGATCTGGGGGCGGCGGTGGGGAAGTTGCTGGGCAGTCAGGCCGGCTAGTGCCGCGTCCCTCTGACAAGCGCGGCGGGTTGTCGGGTGGGCAGCATCTACTCCACACGCCGGGCTGGGGCGCCAAACGCCTCCCCACGGGCCGGCGTCAGGGACCTCGCTGCTCGCGAGCGGCGGCGTGCGGCTCGACGAGGAGGTCGTCGGAGCGTCCGGCTTCGACCCGCGACCACTGAGCGATGGGACGGCCGTGAGCACGGATCCGCTCGGCAGTACCCGTCCACGGCTTCGGCCAGCCGGCCGGCGAGTCCTCCCAGGTCTCCTGCCGTCCGTACACCGTCAGGTCCAGCAACGCGTAGTTGTAGTCCATCACTTCGACGCCGCGCCCGTTGGTCCAGTACGTCTCGAACACCCTCTCGCGATCCCGCAGATAGCAGACCAGATACATCGAGCCGACCTGGCGGCCGGCGAGAAGGATGTCGAGCGAGTCATGCGCGGAGTACCAGGGCATGTCCCAGCCCATGAAGTCGCGGTAGCGCACGCTCTCCTCGTACGGTCCCTGGCAGAACGTGGCGTACGTGACGTCGCGCGAATGAAGGTAGGACAGTTCGCCGACCTGGGTGGTGACCCAGGTGCAACCCTCACACTGGTCCGGCGCGGGCCGGCCGGCGTACCACATGAAGTAGTACGCGATGAGCTGCTGGCGACCCTCGAACACGTCGAGCAGCGTGACGGGGCCGTCCCCACTGATGAGCGTGACGGTGGGGTCGATCTCGACCATCGGCAGCCGTCGTCGAGCGGCAGCGATCGCGTCACCTTGTCGTGTGTGGTTCTTCTCCCGGACGCGCAGCGCGTCGATCTCAGCCTGCCACGTGGCCCGGTCGACCACCGTGGGTCGCGCCGAGGTGTCGGTGCCGCTGGCCGCCGGCAACGGCGTGTTCTGCGGCTCATCGTTCATGATCGCCTCCTGTGCATAGTGTCCCGGCTCGGAGTTCTTGATCGGCTCCATGCGTCGTCGTCAGGTGGGCAGGGTGCGGGGGAGCCCGAATCGGGCCATCACGGCTCGGTCGCCGAACCAGGTGATGGCGGAGATCTGCTGGCCTCTGAGCGTGAGCACCAGCAGCCGGTAGGCGTGGGCGATGGGGGCCATCACAGGTAACGACACCGGGCGCCGCCAAGAATCATCGGTCGGTCGGCCGGTCCGTTCCCGCTGCCGCTGGGTCGGCACCAGAGACGCTGATCCCTCCCTCGAACGGAGAGCGACATGATCAATTCGTCGAGCGACGAGTCCACCAGCACCAGTCAGCGCTCTCGACGGAGTGAACGCGGCAGTACCGCTTGACCACCGACCTACCCCAACCTGCCCGTCGACGACACCGTCATCGACACATCAACCCCAGTTCACACCTCGTTGCTCACATGGCCTCTGTACATAAGGGTGAACAGCAATGACCGGTACGCCCGAGACGCCGGACGACCCGCCTCCCAGTTCGCACGCCCGTCGTCGGTCGCAGGACTTCGTGGATTATGAGCGCGTTGCGCCTCGCTACCAGCAAGGCCGATCGCTGGCTGCAGGCGTGCTCGACCTTTGGGCGAACGCGGTCGAACCGTACCTGCCCACCGGACCGATCCGGGTCATCGACGTGGGCGCGGGTACCGGCATCTTCGCCGCAGCCTGGCCGCGGTGGACGACCGCGGCCGTGGTAGCGGTCGAACCGTCGGCGGCGATGGTGAGCGCGGGGAACGTCGACGAACCGGGTGCGAGCTTCGTGCTCGGCGTCGCCGAGGCCTTGCCCGTCAGAGACCACTGCGCCGACGTGGTATGGGTGTCCACGGCGCTGCACCACTTCTCCGACGTGCATCAGGCCGTGCAGGAGTTCGCCAGGGTCCTCGAGCCGGGCGGGCGTGTGCTCGTGCGGACCTACGCCCCCGGCAGGACGGAAATCACCTGGTTGGATGAGTTCCCAGGCCGAGCCAAGTGGGAGGCCCGGTGCCACACGGAACAGGAGCTCATCGGGATCTTCAGACCGCACGGCTTCGACTACACCGACGCCCGGGAGGTGCTGGAGGGGACCGAGAGCTACGCCCACTCCGCCGACTGGATAGAGCGCATGAGGGATGCTGACTCGATGCTCACTGCGCTCACCGACGAAGAGATCGCCGAGGGGCTTCGCAATCTGCGCTCGACGCCGACCAGGCTCGCACGCGTGGAGGTCACGCTCTTCGTCTTCACACGGCGACGCTCGGACGACCTGACGCCGAGCCGTCGCGGTGGATGATGCGCGCTGTCGACCGGCCCCGTGGTCCTATTTCAGGACGATCGGGTTGACCGGGGACCCGAGGCCGTTGACGAAGGGTTCGGCCGACCCTTCGAAGAGGAACTCGTAGACGCCGTCGTCGGCACAATCGTCGGCCAGGGCCTCGAAGTCGAAGTTCTGGCCTTGCGTCAGGCCCATCTCGACCAGGTGGAGCAGGTGCACCACGAGCAGCAGGTCGGGGTGCCTCTCCATGTCGAGGTATTCAAAAGTGATGTTGTCGGTGGCGACCGCGGCCACGTCGTGGTCGCGGAACCATTCGACCGACCAGAGCGACGGGCCGGTCCCGCCGTGGTAGCCGTGCTTGTCGCCGGCCTTGAGCAGCTGCATCATGCCCGTCCGCACCAGGACCACGTCGCCGGGGCCGGCGGTCACCCTGCCCAGCTCGCACGCGGCGTCCAGATCCTCGCCGGTGATGGCGTACGGGACGTCGAGCCGCTCGACCCCCTTGGCCCGGGCCACGTCGAGGAGGACGCCGCGGCTGACCAGCCGGCCGGCGTTGGCGATGCCGCACTTCGCGGCGCCGGCCTCGGTGAGGCTCTCGATCGGATGGCCGTTGTAGATCCGCCCGAGGTAGGACGCGTGGGCCAGGGCGTCCCAGTGCGTCGCCGCCTGCAGGCCCATGACCACGATGTCGTCGCTGGCGCAGAACCCTTCCGGGTCGAAGACCGGGCGGTTCACCATGAGCATCGTCCGCAGCGGGTTCAGGCGGCCCGGGATGGCGCCGATCTGCGGGCCGTCGGGGCCCAGGGGCAGCGCCAGAGAGAAGACCTTGCCCTGCCGGACCAGCCCCGCCGCCCCGCGCACGACCTCGGGGGTGATGAGGTTCAGCGTGCCCAGTTCGTCGTCCGCGCCCCAACGGCCCCAGTTGTTGACCTTGCGGGCCAGCTCGTGGAACTCGTCGGGCAGCGCCATCAGCCCGGGTCGCGCTCGGCGACGAGGACGGCGCGGTTGAGCTTGCCCGCCTCGCTGCGGGGGATGGCGTCGACCAGCTCGATCGACTTCGGCACCTTGTAGGGCGACAGCCGCGCCCTGCACCAGGCGATCAGCTCGTCGGCCGGCACCGGTGTGGCCGGATCCGCGGCCTGCACGACGGCGTGTACGCGCCGTCCCCACTCCTCGTCGGCGAGCCCGATCACGACGACGTCGCTGACACCCGGGTGCTCGCTCAGCGCGCTCTCGACCTCGGCCGGGAACACGTTGGCGCCCCCGGTCACGATCATGTCGACCCGCCGGTCGGCGAGGTACAGGTAGCCGTCGGCGTCGACATGGCCGAGGTCCCCGACGGTGGCGAAGCCATCGCCGGTCACGGGGATCGGCGCCACGTCCCCCACGTACTCGGACATCACGCCCTGGGGCTGGCGCATGTAGATGCCGCCGATCTCCCCGGGAGGCAGCTCGGTGCCGTCGTCGCCAAGGATGCGCAGCTCGGTGCCGATCGCACCCTTTCCGACGGTCCCGGGGTGATCCAGATACTCGTCACCCCGGGCGAACGTCGCGCCGGCGCCCTCGCTCGAGCCGTAGCACACGAAGAAGTGCGTGGGTCCGACGAGGTCGATCCACGTGCGGGCCAGCCATTCGGGCAGCGGGGCGGCACCGTGCATGACCCACTCGATGCTCGACAGGTCGCGCTCTCCGGCGTCGGGCTCGCGGGCGATGCGCTGCAGCATGATCGTCGTGGCCACGAAGCCGGTCACGCGGTGCCGCTCGATGGCGTCGAGGAGCCGCGCGGCGTTGAACCGCTGGAGCAGCAGCAGCCGATCGCCGGCCAGGAGGTTGGCGGTGTGCATGAAGCCGTTGTTGTGGTACAGGGGCGCCGGCACGAGGACGACCTGGGGATCCGACAGCGGCCCGTAGGCCTCGAGCAGCGCGTTGGGCGAGCCCTCGGGGTTGAAGACACCCGGGCTCTTGTGGAGGATGACCTTGGGAGTGCCCGTCGACCCCGAGCTCAGGATGCCCGACGAGTGTGGCGGTGCGACCTCCGGCAACGGATCCGTCGACGCCGACAGGCTGCCCTCCAGCAGCTCGGTGTCGTCGGGCTCGACCACGAGCTTGGGGTCGAGCACGGCGCGAACGCGCTCGAGCTCCCAGGCCGGCAGGTCCCAGCGGACCGGCACCACGACGGCACCCAGCTTCCAGCCGGCGAAGGTGGTGAAGATGTGCTCGGGATCGTTGTGCAGCTTGATCCCCAGGCGGTCACCCTCACCGAGTCCCCGGGCGACCAGGCCCCGGGCTATCTGGGTCGAGCGGGCGTCGAGCTCGGACCACGGGACCACACGCTCGGCACCGTCCTCGGCGACGTAGACGATGGCGGTCTGATCTGCGCGGTCCTGGCCCAGCTGTCGAATGCGTGACCCATATGGGATGGGTTCCGTGTTCATGTCCCCCTCGCCGCCCGGCGGTATCAGGCGGCCACCTTCTCCTCGACGCCGAGCAGGTTCATCATGTTGCCACCCATGATCTTGCGCAGATCCTGGTGGGGCAGCCCGTCGAGCTCGTCGAGGTAGGAGAGCGGATCGGCCAGGCCCTCGACGTGGGGAAAGTCCGACCCGAAGATGACATGGTCGGCGCCCAGCAGCTCGACCAGCCCGCGCGGGTCCTCCTCGTGGAACGGATGCATCCAGAAGCTCCGCTTGAACGTGTCCGAGGGCCTCGCCTCGTAGGCCTGCGGCATCTGCGAGTAGCAGTGGTCCAGGTGCTCCAGCAGGTTCGGCACCCAGCCGGCGCCGTTCTCGATGAGCGCGATCCGGACGTCGGGGAAACGCCACAGCACCCCGTGGCAGATGACCGACGTGACGGCGTCCTCGATGTCGCGGTGGCGCGACTGAAGGGTGTGGGCGAAGGGCGACGGCTGGGCGAACGCCTGCGTCTCCGTGCGCACCCCCTCCCACTCGTTGGCGTAGCGCACGTAGCCGGTGTCGGACGCGTGGAGCACGACGAGCGTGCCGCTCTCCTGGATCCGCTCCCAGTAGGGGTCGAACTCGGGCAGGGCGAACGACCGCGGCCCCTGGTAGCCCCATGCGGGGGCGGGGCGCATCAACACCACGCGGGCCCCGCGGTCGAGGAGCCACTCGAGCTCGTCGACGGCCCGGTCGAGGAGGCCGGGCGTGACGATCGGTGTGGAGAAGATGCGGCCCTCGAACACGAAGGGCCACGCCTCGGTCATCCACTGGTTGAGCGCGTGGATGGCGTCGGCACACAACTCGGGGTCGTCCTTCATCCGCTCCTCGACAAGGCTGGCGAGCGTGGGCAGCATCAGCGCGTAGTCGACGCCCTGCTCGTCCATGATCTCGAGCCGGGCGGGGGCCTCACGGAACCCGGGCGGGCAGTCGATCCCGCGCCCGATGATCTCCCGCTGTGACCTCCCGTCCGGGTTTCCCTCCTTGAAGTACTCCTCCTGGGCCCCGGGGCGGCCCACACGGTCGAACGTCGGGTTCGGGATGTAGTCGCTGATCTGGCCGCGCACGACGATCTTCGTCCGGCCGTGGACGTCGAGGTAGTCGATGGCCCCCTTCTGTGACGCGGGGAGGTACTTCGTGAGCGCGTCCCGGGTCTCGTAGAGGTGGTTGTCGGAATCGAAGATGGGAAAGTTCACCCTGCGGGAGGTCACGGCTCCTCCTTGGCTGGATCTCACGGGCCGCGGGTCGCCCCGACGTGCCCGCCAGCAGCGTAACTGTCAAACGGTTGGCAGGCGGAGGGCCCTGCACTCGCCCGGGTGGCCCGCGCGACGACGGTGTCATGCGACGCTCGACCCCTTCATCCTCAACCCGGTGTGGGCCCCCTATCGCAGCGGCGACCGGGCCGCGCGGCTGGCGGCGCTCGCGGATCCCGACGTCCGCCACCGCCTGATCGAGGCGGCCGGCGAGCCGCGCCACGTGTTCGGTGGCTACGAGCGCTTCTACCCCCTCGGCGACCCTCCCGAGTACGAACCGGCACCCGAGGCGAGCGTGGCCGCGGTCGCCGAGCGGCAGGGCCGGCACCCGGTCGAGGTCCTCTGCGACCTCATGGCCACCGACGGTGGCAACGGCTTTGTCTATTTCCCGATCTTCAACTACGAGGCCGGCGACCTCGAGGCGCAGCGCGAGCTGATCACCCACCCCAACACGATCATCGGCCTGGCCGACGGCGGCGCCCACGTCGGCACGATCTGCGACGGCAGCTTCCCCACCACCCTGCTGGCCCACTGGGGCCGCGATCGCGTCCGCGGTCCCCGCCTGGAGCTGCCCTGGTTGGTCAAGGCGCAGACGGCCGACACCGCGGACGCCTACGGCCTCCACGACCGCGGCCGGGTGCAGGTCGGCCTGCGTGCGGACCTGAACGTCATCGACTTCGGGCGGCTGCGGCTCCGCACGCCGGAGGTGGTCCACGACCTGCCGGCGGGCGGCCGGCGCCTGGTGCAGCGGGCCGACGGCTACGTCGCCACCATCGCCGCCGGCGAGGTCACGTACCGCAGTGGAGAGCCCACGGGCGCTTTGCCCGGCCGCCTGGTCCGCAGTGGGATGGAGGACGTCCGGACATAGGCCACCCGGAGGGTTTCACCGGCTCGAGGTTGGGTAGCTGTCGCCATGAACGGGTTGCCGATTGGGGAGGTGCCCTCATGCGTTGGTCGCACGGCCGTCATGCCGGGAGGGCGGACGACGCTCGTCCGCAGCAACGGCGGAGGGAACAGGACGGGGAGCCCGATCTGCTCGCCGCGCTCGGGACCCACGAGGAGAAGCCGGCGCCCGTGCCGTTCGAGGAGCCGCCGGGCCTCGAACGCTGGGACCGTGTCCAGAGCCGCTGGAACCTCGGCAGCGTGTTGGTGCTGCTCGCCGGCGCTGCGCTGGCGGTCCTGGGCGCCGTGGCACTCACGCGCACGGGGATCGATCGGACGTGGTTCGGCCCGGTCGAGGAGGTGGCGGGCATCCACCACACCCCGTTGCTGGCGGCGATCGAGGCCGGTGTCGGCTTGCTGCTGGTGGTCGCCGGTCTTGCGGGCACTCCCGGCTTGGCGGCGTTCGTCTGCATCTCCACGGCGATGGCCGCGGGCGTGGTGGCCCTCGAACCCGATCCCGTTGCCGACCAGCTGGCCACCGAGCGGTGGTGGCTCGTTGCGCTGGCGGTCGCCGGCGCCGGATTGGCCGTGCTGTCGATGGTGCCGTGGCCGCGCTTCGTCGAACGTCACTACACCAGCGAGGTCGCGACGGCGCGCCGGCGGTCGCCGGCGAGGCCGGGCCTCGTCAGCTGACGGTCAGGCGGACGATGGTCGCGGGCGGGTCACCCCGATCCGCTCGGGATCGGCACCTTGGGGCGCCGTAGCTCCACCTTGGCGGCCCGCGGCGCGCAGTCCTCGATGGCGCCGACGAGGAGGCCCCGCAGCATCGCGTCGGGGTCCGGGATGCACGCATGGGCGATGCCCACCACGGCGTGGCGGACGGTGTTGGGCGCGCCGTGCCGGTGGAACCCCTTGGTCGTCGTCCTCATGTCGCGGTTGAAGCGCCGGGCCCATTCCGCGGCCTGTGGGACCTGCGCCAGCGCCCTGCGGCTCGGCTCGCCGAGCTCGTCGACCGGCCGCCGGTCGAGGTCGCACCGCACCCGCTCAGCGGCGAGCACCGCCACCGCCAGCACTCGTTGCCGCTCCTCTGAGACGACCGGCAACGCAGTGGTCGCCGCCCGCAGCGCGATCCGCACGTCCACGTGCGGATCGATGCTGGTCAGCCCGATCATCGACGGGGCCAGCTCCACCAGGTTCCGCCGGCCGGCGTCGGACGTGTGGTCGTTGACCAGGCGGGCGAGCGCGGCGAGAAGTGGGTGCGTGCACGCGGGGTGGTCGCTCCACGGCTCACCGGCAAGGTACGACACCATCTCCATGAAGCACGCACCCTTGCGCGGGCTCCGGTGTTTGCCCCGGGACAGCTCCGGGATCAGCTCTGGGACTCGAGGGCCGGAACGGAACATGAGACGCTCCCAAGGGCTCGCCAGGCCTCTGCCGCTCCAGTCTGCGCCTTCCGCAGCCGGCTGACCAGCCCGTTCTGCGAACGGCGGCCGTCGCACCCCCGGACCGTCCGTCGCCCAGAACTTGGGCAGTGTCCAAGATCTGTGGTATCCAGGCGCAAGCGGACGAGAGACGAGGTTGTCAAGTACGTCGGGCGATGCGACTGACAGCGAGACCAGCGTGAGAGGGGGGTGATGTCGGCGGCCCGCACGACCTACGAGACGCTGCTGGTCGAGCTCGACCGGGGCGTCGCACTGGTCACGCTGAACCGGCCCGAACGGCTCAACGCCTTCAACCGCCAGATGGCCGACGACCTGTTCGACGCCCTGGAGGCCTTGGAAGCCGACGAGGCGGTGCGCGCCGTCGTCGTCACGGGTGCGGGGCGGGTGTTCTGCGCCGGTGCGGACCTCGATGCCGGCTTCGGCGCAGGAACCGGCGTCGCCGGGGCGGACGGTGCGGCGCCACGTCGCTCCGCCATGGACATGCGCCCCTGGGAGATGCGCACGCCCATCCTGGCCGCCATCAACGGCGCCGCCGTGGGCATGGGCTTGACCTACCCGCTCATGTGGGACATCCGCATCGCGGCCGACGACGCCAAGCTGGGCCTGGTGTTCACGCGCCTGGGACTGTTGCCCGAAGGCAACTCCCTGTGGCTGCTCGCGCGGCTCGTGGGCGCATCACGCGCCCTCGAGCTGTTGCTGACCGGCCGGACCTTCAGCGGGAAGGAGGCGGCGCAGCTGGGTGTCGTCAGCCGGGCGGTCCCCGCCGCCCAGGTCGTCGATACGGCGCTGGAGCTCGCCCTCGACATCGCCACCAACACGTCGCCCACGGCGGTGGCGCTGACCAAGCGGCTCTTCTACCGCCACCTCGACGGGAGCGACCGGATGGCGGCGCGCAAGGAGGAGCTGGAGGCCTTCCGCTGGCTCGCGGCGCGGCCCGAAGCCCGGGAGGCTCTCGCCGCCTTCCGCGGGAAGCGGCCGCCGGAGTGGCCGGCCATCGCCGAGGAGCTGCCCTTGTGAGGGAGCACGAAGTGCGAGCGAACGATGAGCACAGTGCGTTGTTCGCCGCGAAGCGGCGATCGGTCATTGGTGAGCCGGGGGCGAGCCCATGACCGGCTCCGCACCGGAGTTCCACATCTTCCTGCCGCAGATGCGCATGGGCCTCGATGCGCTGGTCGAGAAGGCTCGGGCGGCCGAGGCCGCCGGGTTCGGCGGCATCGCCCTCATGGACCACCTGGCGCCACCGATGGCCGAGGACCAGCCGATGCACGAGGCCATGATCACCGCCGCCTGGCTGGCCGCGCACACGGAGAGGCTGGTTCTCGGCCACCTGGTCCTGTGTGACCCGCTCCGCCATCCCGCGGTCCTCGCGAAGCAGGTGGTGACGATCGACCACGCTTCGGGCGGCCGCTTCGAGCTCGGCATCGGCTGGGGTTCGGTGCCCGACGAGCTCGACGCGTTCGGGGTCGGCGACACGGCCCCGAGCGCCCGGGTCCGCCGGCTTGCGGAAAGCCTCGAGGTCATGACCGCCCTATGGAGCGGCGAGACCGTCGACTTCGAGGGCGAGTTCCACCGCGTGAAGGGCGGCCGCCAGCAACCGGCGCCACTGGCGAGGATCCCGCTCCTCATCGGGGGCGCGGGCCGCAAGACCCTGGCGCTGGTGTCCCGGTACGCGGACTGGTGGAACCTGCCGATCTACGCCCTGGACCGCCTGGAGGAGCTGCGGCCGGCGGCGGGCCGCGCCCGGGTGTCGATCCAGCAGCTGGTGGCCTTCGTGCCCGACGAGGCCGAGCGCGACCGGGTGACGGAGCTGGCGCAGCGGCGGTTCGGCATCTACGGGGACGGGCTGGTCATAGGCGACGCCGCCCAACTGGTCGATCACTTCACGGCGCTGCATGATCGTGGCGTCGAACGCTTCTACACCTGGTTCTCGGACTTCGCCGACCCGGAGACGCTGGCCGCCTTCGGCGCCGACGTGATCGAGACCCTGGCTCCCCACGGAGGGGCGAGACCTTGGACCTGACGCTCAACCCGGAGCAGAGCTTCTTCCAGGAGACGACCAGGCGGTTCCTGGAGGGCGAGGCCCCGCTGACCAGGGTGCGGGAGCTGGCCGACGACCCCGCAGGCTTCGACCGTGACTGGTGGCGCCGGGGCGCGGAGCTGGGCTGGACGGCGTTCCTGGTGCCCGAGGAGCACGGCGGCGGCACGCTGTCGGGTGGCGGCTTGGCCGACTTGGCGATCGTCGCCGAGGAGTTCGGGCGCCGGGTGGCGCCGGGCCCGCTGCATCCGACCAACGTCGTGGCCGCAGCCCTGGCCGCCTCTGGGACGCCCGAGCAGCAGGCCGACGTGCTGCCCGGCATCGTGAGCGGAGACCTGGTCGCGACCTGGTGCTTCAACGAGCCCGGCCGCGGCTGGCGGCCGAGCGACGTCGAGCTCGCGGCGCGGCCCAGCGGCGCCGGGTTCGTGCTGACGGGGACCAAATCCATGGTCGAGGCCGCAGGCGAGGCCGACTGGTTCCTGGTCACCGCCCGCACGAACGGTGGCGACGACGCGCTCCTCCAGTTCCTCGTCCCGCACGATGCTCCGGGCCTCGCCGTCACCCGGATGAACGGCCTCGACCTGGTGCGACGGTTCGGGCAGGTTCGGTTCGACGACGTGGCCGTGCCGGCCACGACCCGGGTCGGCAGCGGCGATGCGACGGCCGACATCGAGCGCCAGCTGCAGATCGGTGCCACCCTCGAGTGCGCGCAGATGGCGGGCGCCGCCGACCGCGTCCTGGAGTTCACCGCCGAGTACGCCTTCGACCGCTATTCCTTCGGCCGCCAGCTCGCGTCGTACCAGGCCCTCAAGCATCGCTTCGCCGACATGAAGCTGTGGCTCGAGGCCACGCACGCGACCGTGGAGGGCGCGGCCCGGGCGGTCGACGGCGCAGCCAACGGGAACGGCACCGGCGGTACCCACGCCGCCCACGCCGCCCGGCTGGTCAGCGCGGCCAAGGTGTACGTCGGCGATCGCGTGCCCGAATTGGTCCAGGACTGTGTGCAGATGCACGGCGGCATCGGCGTGACCTGGGAGCACGACATCCACCTGTACCTGCGCCGGGTGACGCTCGGCCGAGCCCTGTACGGCACGCCCGACGAGCACCGCGAGCGCCTGGCCGCAGCCGCCGGGCTGTAGGACGAGGACGAGGGAGCACCGATGGTCGACACCGCCGCCACCGCCGCCACACGGCGCGACGACCTCGACGCCTACCGCCGGCGGGTGCGGGCCTGGCTCGCCGACAACATGCCCAAGCTGGAGCCGGGCGTGGACTGGAACCCGATGCGCGACGACGACGAACACGCCAGCCGGGCCCGCGCGCTGCAGCGTCGCCTGTACGACGGCGGGTTCGCGGGCATCTGCTATCCGCAGGAGTACGGCGGCCAGGGCCTGTCCACCGAGTACCAGCGGGTCTTCGACCAGGAGTCCGAGGGCTACGAGCTTCCGATGCTGTTCAGCGTGCCCACGCTGTCGATCTGTGGGCCGACCCTGCTCGAGTTCGGGACGGAGGAGCAGA
>JBKPHE010000223.1:0-15812 GCA_046744485.1 Actinomycetota bacterium
ACGCGCTCGCGGTCGCGATCGTTGCGCTCTGCGAAGCCGTCGACCGCTACGGCACGGAGCAACCCCGGTTCGTCGCCACTCACCTGCTGGCGCCGCCAACTCGACGGCTCCGCCGTGCCGCCGCCCTCGAGGTGGCCTGGAACCGGCGCAGCTGTCACTACGTCCCCGTCCCTGGAGCGGATGAGATTGTTGAGCGGTCAGCCGTCACCATGCTCACCGAAGCGGTCGAGGCTGGTGTGCTCGCCCCACAGGACGCCGAGCTGATCTTCGACACCCGGATCGTTGGTCGCTCCTTGCCGGAGGCCGCACGGCGGCTGCGCCTTGGCTACGAAGCAATCAAGAAGCGTCGCCAACGGGCCGAAGCACGCTGGTCCCAGTGGTGGAGTGCCGACCCGTCGCCGGCGGCTCTCGGTCGCCATCCCGCGTCAGCAACGAAGGGCGAGGCATGACCGGCGACGGGCCCCACCACAGCGATACGGGTCGGTGGCTGGATCCGGGTCAGCGACAGAGCGCCGCTCGGGACGCCTACCGGCGCAGCGTCGATGCCGGGACTCCGCTCACAGCGGCAGAGCTCGCTGCGCAGTTCAACCGGTCCCCGCGGTGGGCGCAGGACCGCATCGCTGAAGCCCGCAGACAACGCAGCGAACTTCTGCGTCCCGGCAGCGCCAACGGCAGCGGCGACATGGACAACGCAGCGGTCGGCCCACCGCATGCTGCATCCCACGCAGTGACCGGCAGTCGGGCGCAGCGCGTCGACACGTTGATCGTCGCGCTGGTGGCACTGGTTGCCGCCGCCGCCTCCTACCAGCACCAGCGCACCCTCGCCGCCCTCGCCGGCGAGGGCTGGCTCGCTTGGGCGCTACCAATCAGCGTCGACGGGATGATGCTCGCCACCGGCCGCTCGATCCTGCGGCGCCGCCGCGCCGGGATCCCGACGACGGCGCTGTCCTGGTTCGGCTTCACCCTCGGATTCGTCGCCTCGGTCGCCGCCAACGTCGCCGCCGCCCACCCCACCCCTGTGGGCCGGTTCATTGCCGCCTGGCCGCCCCTCGCCCTGTTCATCGCCTACGAGACCCTCGCCGCTGACCACGGGGATCTCCCCGACCCTTGACAGGAAAGGACACACCGATGGGACTGATCTTCGATGACCTCGAGGACCACGAGGGCTTCGCGGCCCGGCGCCTGCCTGACGGCGCGCTCACGTCCACGTGGACGCAGGAGACGGACGCGTTCACTGGCTACGTCGCTGCCTGTACCTGCGGTTGGACCGGTGGCCACGAGCATCCTCCCACCGAGTTGGGCCGCACCGCCGCGGAGGACCAATGGGAAGACGCCCACGCCTGGCCCCTTCTCCCAGCCGCCGTGCCGGGCCGCGTGACCGAGCTCGTCGACAACCTTCGCAAGGAGATCGCCGAGCTCGCCGACGACCGCCCTCTCGCCGCCCGCACGGTCGCCCACGGGCTCGCCACCTGGTCCGAGCACGTGCTGCAGCGCACCGCCACCGCCGACCTGGGGCACCGGCTGGACG
Source organism: Actinomycetota bacterium (assembly GCA_046744485.1). GTDB lineage: Bacteria > Actinomycetota > Acidimicrobiia > Acidimicrobiales > VFJN01 > DASQUK01. Next base: position 1,529 of record JBKPHE010000223.1, read on the forward strand.
GCATGGGCCGCGATGGCCGCGGACAGGGACTGGGGCACTGATGGAAGCGAAGGAGCGCACGATGGTGATCGTCAATCACGGGCGTCAACCCGCCGACGATGAGCTGGATGTCGGCCAGACGGCGACTGACGCCCAGGAGCGCATCGCCCTCTCGGTCGAGGAGGCCGGTCGCCTGTTGGGAATCTCCCGTGGGCTTGCCTATCTGCTCGTCAACCGGGGCGACATCCCGAGCGTCAGGCTCGGCCGCCGCATCGTGGTCCCGCGCCGAGCACTCGAGCGGTTGCTCGACGTGCCGGACGATGCCGCCTGATGTGGCGCCGTGCCGGCCCGCCACGCGGACCAGAGGGGCGTCATGTCCTCCATTCCCTCGCGGCCGGGTCCTACTGACCCGACGCCACGTCGCCGGTCAGGATTGGATCGGCGAAGGCAGCGACACTGCCGATTGCCTGGATGTAGTCGCGCGGTACCGCGTCAACCAGTCCGCATCGTTGGATGAACCGATCCCAGTCGCGTTGCCGTTCTGCGGCCAACGTGGCGAGGAGCGCGCTGAGTGGACGTAGGTTCGATTGCCGATGTGCCGCTGTCGACTGGATGGCGGCCACCATTCGTCCGGCGTCGACCGTGTGGCGACCGGTGAGCACCAAGACGTCAGCAAGGTCGCGTTCCCTGGTCGTCGTGTCACCTCTGTCCACCATCGTGACGATCTTCTCGGCGAGCACCGACTCCAGCGGGTAGCCGAGGACGGCGAACGGCTCGCCGAGGAGTGCCGGGTACCACACCTCGACAGGGGCGGGCGTCACCGGATCTCCCATATTGGCATCAACACGGAGCGGAAGTCGGGCGCGCGCGAGATGCGCAGGGATGGTGAGTCGGACGCGGAGGAGCTCATCGGTAGGCCGACCCTCGCGGCGGGCCCGCGCTTGCAGGTCGAGGTACAGCCGTCCACCCGCCGTCGCCCGGCTCGGCCGGTTCACTCCCCCAGCACCTGAGTCGCGCGCAGGACCGGCCCGGACACGCGCACCGCCCTGGCCAACTCGGCGAGGCGCGCCGGCCTGGGCCGTCGCTCGCGTAGGTACCGGCGCAAGGCTCCGTAGGCGACGTCCTCGCCGAGCACGTGACGGAACCGGAAGGTGTCAACGACCGTGCGCTCTCGGTCGCTGATCCAGAACCGCTCGCCCCACTCCTCCCTCACCTCCAAGCGGCCGAGGTCGAACGTCGCCGCCCGAAACACATGAACCCGCGTGGGCGGATGGTCGATCGCCGGCCGGTGCGAGCCCTCGGGAACCGCCAAGTGAGCCTCGCGCGGGATCGCATCGCTCAGGTCCCAGTACGCCAGCGCCGAGTCCAGACAGATCATCCCGTGCGGTGCCCGAGCGCAAACAGCTACGAAATCGACGTTACCGGTTCCCGCTGCTTCGGCGAGCTGGAACAGCCCCCTCGACAGCTCCACGAGATCACCGGCATCGCGGAGGTGGTAGAGATCGCGCCACGAGACTCCGACGGCGACGTCATCCTTGGGCCGGAAGACCGGGCCGACCCGCCGTAAGCGGTCGAGCGCCTGTGGTCGCGGGCGCGTATGAAACCCTACAGAGGTACGAGTTACCTCGGGTGAATTTCATACCAGCCCGCCTCGGCCCTGTTGGCCGATGGAATGTCCCACGACGAGATCCTGGCGGAGTACCCGCAGCTGTCGATGACGACCTGCCAGCCTGTCTGGCGCACGGGACCGTCGGCCGGCCCGTACCATCGCGGTGGTGACAAACGAGGACCTATTGGAGAGGATCTCCGTTAATCCGGAGGTGAGCTTCGGCAAGCCCACGGTGCGCGGTACGCGCATCTGGGTTGGCCTGGTCCTGGGTCTGCTTGCCGACGGTATGTCCCACGCGGAGATCCTGGCTGAGTACCCGCAGCTGTCGGAGGAGGACCTGCGGGCGTGCCTCGCCTATGGCGCGCGGGTGACCACCGGCCGTTTCGTTGACGTCGCGTGAAGCTGAAGCTCGACGAGAACCTCGGGCGCCGATGGGCCGAGGAGCTCCGAGCAGCGGGGTACGACGTCGACACGGTTCACGGCGAGAACCTGTCGGGAGCTGCTGATCCCGACGTCCTTCGCGCCGCCATGACCGAGCGGCGGGTGCTGGTGACCATCGACCTGGACTTCGCCAACCCCCTCCGGTGCCCGCCGGAGACCACCCTTGGGATCGCCGTGCTCCGGGTTCGGGATCGTCCGGGGCGCCAGGATCTCGATGCCGTTGTCAGCCAGGTCATCACTGCGTTGGCCAAGGCGGACATGTCCGGAGGCGCAGTATCAGACCGGGTCGGGAAGTATCAGATCGGGGTGGCGCAAGGGTCCGGGTTCCCCCGGTTGTCGACATCCGTCGCCGCCAGCAGCATCCTGTGTACCCGTGTCGGTTCGACGATCCACGGGCCCTACTGACGGCGCGCAGGAGGCCGGCGCCCACACCCAGCCGGTTCCGAGAGTGCCCCACCGACGGCACGTGGATGGCCGATCTCGGTATCGGCGATGTATCAATCCACGGCGCGCTAGCCCGTTCCAACCGGTGCCGTCCCGTCCGCCCGACGCCGCGTCCTCCCTGCTCAGCGGCACGGATTGATACAGGAAGACACCCTCTGACCAGGTATTTTATGCTTTGGGTGCAGGAGGTCGGGGGTTCAAATCCCCCCTCCCCGACAGTCTGACCAGGCGCGCTTCTTGTCGGTCAGCGCCGACCACCGTTGGCCGTCGCCTTCCGCCTCGGCGTGCTCTACGGCCTGCGCCGGTCCGAGGCACTGGCGCTCGAGTGGAACGACCTCGACACGGCGAAGGGAACGCTACGCATCGACGAGGGCCTCATCGCCGTACGCACCGGCGCAGCGTGGAGCCAGGCGAAAAACGCTCGCTCGAGACGCGTGACCCGGCTCGACAACGAGACTCTCCGGGCGCTGGTGCGCCACAGGAAGGAGCAGGCTGAGGAGCGGCTGGTCGCCGGGCCGACGTGGGAGGACCACGACCTCATCGTCGCAACGCACCCCGGGCGCCCGGTCATGGCTCGGAGCCTCGACCGGGCCCTCGAGGTCCTCATCGACGAAGCTGGCCTCCCCCGCCTCACGTCCCACGGCCTTCGCCACACCGCGGCGACGCAAATGGTGCCAGGGGCTCGTGACGTCGGGAGCTCCGGGCAGTCGCCGATGTGCTCGGCCACCCTCCCGACATGCTCATGAAGATCTACGCCCACGCCGTGCCGGAGAGCACGAGGGCAGTCGCCGATCGGATCGGGGCCCGGGAAACAGCACCGGCAGACGGGTGGTGGGCGTCGACTCCACCCACCTGGCCCGTCCGACGAACCAGGCATCCGTTCCCTAGTTCCAACGGCGGGTCCGTCCAGTTCGAGTTCTCGCCTCCATAACCAAGCGCGAACGCTAGGGGTGCGGGCGTAAGGGGACTCGAACCCGTGACTTCCTGCCTGTCCAGCCGGCGAGAACGTGTAGTCACGCTGCTCGGTATCAGCCGATGCCCATGGGTCGTTGGGCCGAGGCGACGGCGGCCATTGGTTCATATTGCCTTCGATCTGGGTGCTAGCCATCGATCGGGGGATGTCACGCCGATCGCCTCCGTGGCCGCCGATCATCCCGGGTCGCCGACTTGTTTCGGCCCCGTTATCCAGCGCCACACATTCAACGACGAAACCCAATGGTCGAGGGGCAGGCCAACTGGGTGTGTCGAGGTCGAGGTGGCGGCGCTGGCCGCATGTTTCCATCGGCATCGACTAAAACATCTTCGGATCGCCCGCGGCGGGGGACCGCAGGGCGGTACAAGGGGGAATGATGCGATTGACCCGTCTACTTCGTTGCCTCGGCGCGGGCGTGGTCGTGTTCGCGGCTGTCACGGTGGCCGCGGCGTCGCCGGCGAGCGCCCAGCCGATGATCACGGTCGCACCTGACACCGACCTCGTCGACTTTCAGACCGTGACGGTTTCGGGCTCGGGCTTTCCAGCCGAGATCACGCTCGGAATCGCGATGTGCACAGCTGGCCCCTTGTCGATTGACGATTGTGACCTCAGCACGTCCGACTTCGCCGAATCCGACGCCACCGGCGCGTTCACAACCGAGTACGCCGTCGAGCGCCTCATCGAGACGCCGGCAGCCGGTCCAGTCGATTGCGCCGTGGCGCCCGGCTGCATCCTGGGAGTGGCGAACATCGCCGACTTCAGCCAGAACGCCACTGCACCCCTGGTCTTCGACCCGAGCGTCCCGCCCTTGCCACGGCTCGAGATCGGCGTGACGATCGATCCCGTCGGCGGCGTGACACCCAGCACCGGTGCCGCGACGGTCAGCGGGACGGTGACCTGCTCGTCCCCTGCCCAAGTGTTCGTGGACATCTCCGCCTCGCAGCGTGCCGGCCGCGTGAACGTTCTGGGGTTCGGCTTCACTGAGGTGGCCTGCGATGGCGAGGCCACGTGGACCGCAAACCTCGCGCCGTTCAATGGCCGGTTCGTTGGTGGGAAGCTCGACGTCGACGCGTTTGCCTTCGGCTTTGACGACCAACAGGACGACCAGGCAGAAGCGTTCGCGGTGGTCCGACTCAAGGGCGGCGGCTGAGCAGGACGGTCAATCGTCCGCTGCCCTGCGGCGCTCCCGGGGAGACACCGGCCCCGGGAGTGCTCGAGCGCTGCTGCCAGACGCAACGGGGTGAACGCGGACCCCGTGCGGAGATACGCCGGCGCGAGAACCGGTCGCGATCACCGTCGGCCGGCCGCCATCCGCTCTCGGCGAGACCGCAGGCCGGCGGCGTGTATCGCCCAGTCGTCCGCGGTCGGCTCGCCCGGCTTGTGGGGTGTCGCCCACGACGCCCCGCGGCGGGCGTGCTTGTCGGCAACGGCGGGTCGGCCCGCTCCTGTCGAAACGCACAGACCATGACGGCGTTGATGCTCCACGAGATCCGGTTACGGGCCCACGCTCAAGACATCGACGATTCCGGACAATGAGAGATCCGCACCGGCGCGTGTTTGGGTAGCCCACGTGAACGGATGGCCTCCTTCGTTCCTGTGCACCCGGGGACCGACCGCTCATCAGTGGCGTACCGGTCGTGGAGCTCGGCCGCGACCTGGTGCGTGGCCCGCGGCGGGCAGCGTGGTAGACCGCCGGCCGGCGGACAGGGGGGCAGGGATGGCGCGGCGTAAGGGCGATCGCTCGAACGAGGCGAGCGGCGAGCCGAAACCAACCCGGTCGCGGTCCACGTGACGGCCCTGCGGGCGCCGAAGGTGCCGGCACGGAATCGAGCCATGCGCTTGCTGTGTCGGGTCATGATCCTTGCTGCCGGGTGCTGCTGGTGAGCCAGGGATCGCTCAGGTCGATATAGGTCAGGTCCTGCATGACGGCGTCGATGTCTTCGAAGAAGGATCTGAACTCATCGAGGTTCTCCCCGCTTCGTGCGGCTTGTTCGGTGGTGAAGTAGGCGCTGAGGGTGAAGCCCCCGTCGCCGTGCCAGGCGAACAGGCCGCCGATCACCTCCGGGCGGGACGGTCCCATCCGGACCGGTTGCTGATTCACATAGAGGTCACGCAGGCGTGCCGGGTCGTTACTGATTCCCTGCCTGATCTGCACGAAACCGGCCTCGTCGGTGCCGCCCTTGGCCCATTGATCGGTCTGACGACAGTCGTGAAACTCGACACCGTCGTCGAGGCACCGTCGCATGTCGTGCCACCAGCGCGTCTGTTCGTCGCGCCCGGCGTTGCGGCGCGCGGCTCCTTCCGATGCGAATCGGACCATGGCGATGAAGATGCCGTCGTCGGCGATGCCGGCGGTGGAGCCGAGGTACCCGGATGCCCGGGGCTCGATGTCGGTCTCCCAGCGCTGCCACTGGCGCCGAAGTCCCGGCTCATCGTTGGCGTGGCCGCGGATCACTTGAACGAACATGTCAACCTCCCTTGTCCTCGCTCGTCACGCGGCCGTGACCGCGACGACCTCGAGGTATTCGCTCGGGATGCGCAACGTGCCGTTGGTCGAGGTGTTGCGCACCTCGGCGAGGTCGAGGAGCTCGTGCTCGAGTTCCTGGCGGGACTGGTCGTCGAGCGCGGCGAAGGCCTTGAACATGGGTCCGTAGTAGGTGCGGAACGTGTCGATCCAGTCCTGCCCGTTGCGGTAGCGGAAAACGAACTGGCGGGGTTGGACCTCGAGGCGCGCGACGCCGTCGAACAGCTCGGTGAGATGGGCCTGGGTGCCCCACTCGAGCGGTGAGCGAAGGCCGGGCGGCGGGGGCACGTGGCGTCCGACGATCTTGAACATCTCGCCGACGAAGCCTGCCGGCGTCCAGTTGGCGAGCCCGATGCGACCTCCTGGCCGGCAGACCCGGACCAGCTCTGCGGCGGCGCGCTGGGGGTCGGGGACGAACATGACGCCAAAGGTCGACAGGACGGCGTCGAACGCGCCGTTGTCGAAGGGCAGGTCTTCGGCGTCGGCGACGCGGATCTCGAGGGCCAGCCCGTCGGCCTCGGCACGGCGGTGCGCCCCGTCGAGGAGGACCTCGACGTAGTCGGCGGCGGTCACCGCGCAGCCGCGGCGCGCCGCGGCCAGCGCGGCGTTGCCGTTGCCAGCGGCGACGTCAAGGACCCGCCATCCGGCAGCGAGATCGACGGCCTCGCACAGCGACTCGCCGACGATCTGCAGGGCTGTGCCGATGACCGCATAGTCGCCGCTGGCCCACGTTGCCTGTTGGCGGCCTTTGATGGCTTGTATGTCTTGACCGGTGAGCGTTGAGGTCATGGCTGTGTCTCCTTGTTGGGAAGCTGGCGGCCGGCGAAGGCCACGAGCCGTTCGAGCGGGCTGGCCGCGGGTGGTGCCTCGGTCTCGACCGACGACACCGTGAAGTTGGCGCACGGCGTCGGACTCTCGAGCTGGTCGGGCCTGAACTGGTCGACCAGCCCTTCGAGCAGCGGGATGATCTCGTCGAGCTGCTGAACTCCGTCCATGGGTTCTGCTCGCTCGATGACCTCGTTGGGCCTGCTCTGCGTGGGCCGGGCGCGCGAGTCTCGCGTCGCCGCGTCGACGGCTTCCCGGTCGCGGCCGAGGGCTATGAGCTCGGTGATCGACGGTGTGCGACCGCTGCTTTGGTGGCTGTCGGTCATGAAGGCATCGTGCGCGAGCGCTCCAGCTCCCCGCATCGGCCAGATCAACCATCGTCCAGGGGTGGCGGTGGCGTGAACTACTCACGCGCCGGACGACCTGTTGGACCGGCAGTGGGCAAGCTGACCGATGCCCCACGGGTCGCTGAGGCCGCACCATGGGCCCGGCCGGCTGGCGAGCCCGGCACATGCGAGGAAGCACTGTGTGTGCCCGCCGGCGCCGACTTCACGCCCGTGTTCGTGGGCTGCCAGGCGATCAGTGCCAGTGCCCGCACTGGGCTACGTGGTGCAGGGCGCGATCAGCCTGCGCTACGCCGACGCCACGAGGAGACGAACCGAGCCCGGCGACGTGTGCTCTTGGCCGGGCGGGCACATCGGGTAGACGGATGCTGGCGTAACATTCCTCGAGTTCAGCCCGATCTCGAAGATCCTCCCGGTGCTCGACCATCTGTCCAAGCAGCTCGCCAGCTGACCCGGACGCGCCGCTACCGTTGCCCGGGATTCGAATGCGGGGTAAGGCGGTGGCCGACGAGACGGACAACGTGACGGCGGACGCACCCGACATACTCGCGGCCGCCCGTAGCCTCTTGGCGCAATGGGCGTGGGCCGAGGCGTTCGATGCGGCTCGTTTGGCTGACGTCGCCCCCGGCAGAGCCGAAGCCGACCGCCTCGACATCGTCGCGGAGGCGGCGTGGTGGCTCGGTCGGCTCGACGCCTGCATCGAGGCCCGCGAGCAGGCCTACGCGCGTTACGAGACCCTTGGCGATCGGCGGCGCGCGGGCCAGTGCGCGGTGTGGCTCTGGGAGCACCACCAGATCAAGGCTCGCCCGGCCATCGCAGGCGGGTGGCTGCGGCGGGCACGCCGCGCCCTAGGGGCCGACACCGAGTCGATCGAGTTCGGCAACCTCGTGCTGCGGGAAGCCGAGGTCGCGCACGGATCCGGCGACCTCGACGGGGCAACAACCCTCGCCCGCGACGCGCTCAGGCTGGGACAAGAGCTGTCGTCGGCCGACCTCGAGGCGGAGGCGCTCCAGACCATCGGCCGCGTCCTCATCGACGCGGGCCGGCCGGCCGACGGGCTCGGCCACCTCGATGAGGCGATGCTTTCCGCCGTCGAGGGCAGGCTCAGCCCGTACACGACCGGCAAGGTGTACTGCAGCCTGATCAGCGCCTGCGAGGAGCTCGGCGACCCCCGACGCGCCGCGGAGTGGACCGATGCCACGCTCCGTTGGTCGGAGAACCACCCGCTGGCCATGTGGCCGGGCATCTGCCGGGTCCACCACGCCGCGCTGCTCCAGCTGCGTGGCGACTGGGGCGCAGCCGAGCGAGAGGCACGACAAGCGTGCGCCGAGCTCGACGGCTTCCACGTGCCCAATGTCGCGGCCGGCTACATCGAGATCGGCGAGATCCGCCGCAGGTTGGGCGACCTGGATGCCGCCGAGGAGGCCTTCGCAAGAGCCGAGGAGCTCTGCGGCCAGCAGAGCGCCGGGTTGGCCCTAGTCCGTCTCGCCCAGCGCCGAATCGACGCGGCGACAGCCATCATCACGAGAATGCTCGCAGAGAACGCCTGGAACCAGCTCGCCTGCGGGAAGCTTCTGCCCGCCAGCGTCCAGATCGCCGTGGCAGCTGGGGACCTCGACATAGCGGCCACCGCCGTCAGCGAACTCGAGCGCATCGCCACCGACTACCAGAGCCCGATGCTGTCGGCCGCGGCGCTGTCCTCACGCGGGCGGCTCCAGCTCGCCCAGGGCGACGCCAGCGCGGCGTGCGCAACGCTGCGCCAGGCCCTTCACCGCTGGCAACAGCTCGAGGTTCCCTACGAGGTCGCGACAGTCCGCCTGCTCCTCGGCCAAGCGTGCCGAGACTGCGGCGACGAGGATGGTGCCACCCGGTCGCTCGCCAGCGCGGCCGCCATCTTCGATCGGCTCGGAGCCTCCCTCGACGCTCGTCACATTCGGGACGTCACGTCGCCCTCGTCGCTGCCGGCAGGACTCACCGCACGAGAGGCAGAGGTCCTCTCCCTCGTCGCATCGGGACAGACCAACAGAGAGATCGCCGCCACCCTTCACCTCAGCGAACGGACGGTCGCTCGCCACCTCTCGAACATCTTCACCAAGGTTGGAGTGACCTCGCGTACCGCCGCCGCAGGCTTCGCCTACGAAAGCGGCCTCGCCCAGCCCGCTCCGGCGACCGGATGACGGCTCGAGGCGACGCCCGCACCGCCGAGCCGGCCGCAGTATGAGAAGGTCAGCAACGAGAACGGCTAGCTCAACGTGCACCAACGTGTCCCAATGCGCTCGCCGTTCCCCAGCTTCCCCCCGGTTCTCCCCGGCAGCGCCGGCCAGTTCAACCGTGCCCGCTATGCAGTGACCAGGGTTCCTGCGCGCGTACGTTGTCAGCGCTTGCTCATCGCCGAAGATCTCGGCGGCCGTCTCCGCACCGGCCGTCGTGGCCAGGTCAGCGAGCAGATCGACATTCACGCGCTCCCCGCTCGCGCTGTCCATCACGCCATAACGGCGTGCACGAGGCTGCCCTGGCCACGCCCCGAACCGGCGATCGGGCGTAGCTCGTCACGAAGTCCCGTCTCCAGGCTCAGTGATCGGTGGTGTTCGAACCACGCTCAAGCTGGCCCACCATGCACACCGCCCGTATGGCCCAAAGGGCTCGTCCTCGGGCAGCCCCGTTGGGCATACGACATTCAGTAGAGGCAATCGCGTCTTCCTCTGTCCGCAAGGTCCAGGTGTCGCTGCCTCCTACGGCATCCCATAGAACGTCCCATAAAGACGTCCAATAGAGGGTAGGTGCCTCTATGAAGGCAACGGGTCTGTAGTGCCTTGCCACCGCACTTGACGAGGCCAGATGCGGCCTTCATGCCTCGGTGCAGCAACACCGGCGCTCTCTCAAGGTGGCGCCGGGTGAGGAGGTCGGGAAGTCTCAGCCGGCTACGGCGCGGAACTCGCCGAACGCGGGAGCGCGTGGGGTAAGGGTTTGAGTCGCCCCGCCGACTCGTACGTCAACGTCGCGGCCGTCGGCGTTGACGCCGTCCGTCACGCCAGCGGCGACGTTGACGATGCGGCCGCCGTCGCGCACCTGCTGTGTCGGGGCGTCACCCAGGTGGCGGCGGTTCAGCGCTTCTGGTTCGGCCGTTTCGAGCCGAGTTCAGCTGAACAGGCGGGGCGCTCGGGTGGTAGAAGGGGCAGCGACATCTGGGGATTGGGAGGGGAACCATGGTTTTCGCGCTCTTCGAGCCCGACTCGGAGCTGACGGCGCTGTTCTACCTGGGGGCGGTGGTGGTTTGGGGGCTGGCCGCGTTTGCGGGCACCACGATGGGCCGACGCGCTGGCGGTCCGATCGGGCTAGTGGCCCTCGGTCTCGCGCTGTTCGTGTTTCCGACGATGTGGCGGACGATGGACGTCGCGTTCTAGCGGTGTCCAGCGCGGCGGACGCTCATGCCCGGGTCCGTGTGTCGAAGTGGTCGATGGGACCGATCCGGGTCAGGGCCGCATCCAGCTTCATTTGGGTACACGACCGTCACTCGCCGAGGGTCGGCGGGGGAGCCCGTAACGACTTGGCGACGACGTTGTCGCTAGGAGACGTCGATCACTGCCTTGCGACGATCGCGCGGCGCCTGGAGCGCGGCGAGGGTCAGCACCACGCCGGCGGCAGCGAGCGTCCATGCCCACCACCGCTCGATGGCCAGCTCACGCTGCAGCTCCTCGGGCTCGATGGCCAAGGCCGTGGCCCCGAGAGCCATAGCCAAGCCGAGGATCGCTACCGGCACGCGGCTGCCCGTCAGGCCAACCAGCAGCAACAGGAGGCCCGCAGCGATCTCTAGCGCGCCCAGGAGTGCGGTGTGGTCGGCTTCTAGGACCTCTATCCGGGGCCGGAACCACGTGCCATCGATACCGGTGCGCACGAGGGCGACGGACCCCACGACCGCTAGCGCGGCGCCGGCGGCGATCGCCAGCAGTGGCCCCAAGCGCACGCTGGGCCAGGCGGAGGTGCGCTCGAGCGACCGTGAGGGGACGGTCATGGTCCGCCTGACCGATCGCTCGGGCACGGTCATGGGGACGGTCACGGTTCTCCTGCCCCAGCTCCTGCGTGCACGTGCGGCCGAACCCTCCGCCGGTCGTTGGGCCCGCCGTTCCGCGACCGCGGCTTCGTCGACGCCGGGATCGTCGGCGGCGGTTTCGTCGGGATGATGCTTGAGGAGTCGCATGGCGACCTCGCTTGAGTCGGATCGAATTCCGGACCATTCCTTCCCCAAATCAGCGCCGGACGAACCCATGCGGCACGGAATGTGGTCGCGGAAGGCCGGGCGCGAGGGTCGCTCACCGTCTGTGCCCGCGCCCTCGGACCGCGGGCGTCGCGGGCTCCTACCGGAGCAGCCCGCGGAAACAGCGAAGTCGATCCGGAGGACGGAAACAGCGAAGTCGATCCGGAGGACGTGGTGATCGGAGCTCCGGAAAGGAAGGTGCTACGAAGCGGCAAGCGGGTCGTCGGCGGCCGGCCAGAACACGGCGGCGTCGACGATGCGGAGCGGGTGGGACGGCTGCATGTGTCGACCCGCAGGTTTCTCGGCGCCGGGTCGCCGAAGTCCGCGGTGCGGTTGGCAAGCCTGCAAGCGGGCACCGGAGGACGTTTGGACTTCTCCGTCGCGGTCCGAAAAACATCGAGCCCACCAACTACCTGGGGAACTGCTTGCTCTTCGGTCGCAACTACTTCGGAGTTGGGGACTACTTCGATCGCAGCCAGCTCATCCTCAATGTGACCTAACCCGCTGGTCTCTACCGGCAGCAACGTCTCCGATGAGTGTGCAGCGACTGTCCGACAGCTCCATCAGGTCAGCTCCTCACCGTCGTCTCGGTCGTCGTCGGGGTTCGTCGATGCCGAGCGGGTCACCCAACGCGGCACGGGTCGCACGGCGCTGGTCCTCGAGCGTCGGTAGCGGGCGGGCGGTCGGGCCGCCGACGTGGTTGCCGCAATGTGCGGGGATGCTGACGAGGTGGCGACGACCGAAGATGACCGCGAGATCCCGAACGACCAGCTCAGGTGGGAAGACCAAGCGGCTCTCGGCTGGGCGGTCTCATCCGAAGGCCCAGTCGGGGTCGCCGTTGTTGAGCGTGTTCGCCGTGGCGGATCGGCGTGACCGTCGGGGAACTGTCGGCGATCCGTCAGGAATGGGAGGCGGCCGGACGTCCACTGCCGGAGCGCCATGTGCATCGAAGCCCGGTCACGTTCGTGGATGGCACCACTGTCACTCGCCGCTCAGAACCCGTACCACCGCGAGAGAGCGCCGAAGGACGGCATTGGATTGAGGGCGAGTAGCCGATCGGGCGGGTGGCGCTGCACACTTGTGGTATGGCTAAGACAACACGTGTCGTGCTTACCTGCGATCTTCACGGTGACAACACTGAGGCCGTGACGACGATTCGAATGGACAACGGCACGGCCCGCTACGAACTCGACCTGTGCCAAGGGCATTTCGATGAGCTCACCGGAGCGGGTCGGCGGCTGCGACCACGTCGTCGAACCGGTGCCGCCCGCTCTGCCACGAAAGCCGCCAATAAGGCGGCGGCGAAGACTCGGCGGCGTGGCCGCGGTGGCCCGGACACGGCGACAGTGCGCGAATGGGCCCGCGCCAATGGGCATACCGTCAGCGATCGCGGTCGAATCCCCCGTCACATCCTGGAAGCCTTCACCGCCCGCGCCTAGACGACTGCCACTTCAAACCCAGAATCGACAGCACCGAGGGGTGCGCCGTCCCCGTTCCGCGGCCGTGGCGGGTTCCAGCCGTCGCTCGATGGGCCGACGCACGGCTCGACCACCGCTGCGTTCGATCACAACGCCGGCGCGGACTCGTCGCCGACGAAAATTGACCACAGGTGTGGCGATTGCCGCCAGGGCCGACTAGCGGCGGAGGTTCGCGTAGCCGCCTCGGGCTTATCGGCAGGACCGATCGATGAGGCCCACCATCAGCCCAGTCTCGCCGAAACAGCCCGCTACGGTTGCGCCCGCGCGGCCGGGGCGGGAAGGAGCGACACGATGAGGGTCAGAGGGCTCACCTTCGTGGGCACGTCCACCGACGCTCGCGAACGCATGGCCGCGCTGGTCCGCGATGTACTCGGGCTCCCGTCGCTGCCGGTCGAGGGCTCCGGGCATGACTTCTTCGCCCTGCCCGACGGGTCGACCTTCGCGATCGGCCCCTCCCACGGTGCGGGCGGCGACGGTCGGACCGTCGGTTTCCTCGTCGACGACGTGGACCAGGCCGCGGCCGAGCTACGGGCCGCCGGTGTTCCCACCGACGACGAGGTATTGGTCAACGCCCGCTACCGGTACGCCCACTTCCGGGCCCCCACGGCCACCTCTACGAGCTCGTGGAGCAGGTGGAGCCGCCGGGCTAATCGGTCGCGACCTCCCCAACGTCGCCAGCTTCCCTGAATCGCGCCGGTCGATCGTCACGCACGTAATGTCCCTGCCCTCACTGTTGCCGCGCTCTCCCTTGATAGCTGGCTTGACCACGCGCCGAGCGACGGTCCCGTATCCACACCGGCCGGGTGGGAGCCGAGGTTCTGCCCGAGCAACCGGCGAGCTGGGCTCAAGCCCGCCCGCCGCGAGAGGCGCCGATCAGTGGCCGGCGGCAGCAACCGGAACAGCGCCGTTCTGTCGCGGCGTTCTGTCGGGTCGTCGTAGCGCCGATCGAAGCAGATCTGTGCGCCTCCCGGAAGGTTTGAGTCCCGTTAGGTGGTCCTTATGGGACAGCTTTCAAACCCTGGGCCTAGTCCTCGAATCGATCCGGCCTCGAGCCGCTGAGGTACTTGTCAGTGAGGCTCAGCAGCTTCTCGTCGATCTCGACCTCCGACTGCCTCATAGGTCTTCACCCGGCAGTTGGCTGGCCTGCTTCACCCAAGCGGCGAGTTGAGCGTCGTCGAGCTGGTCGTCCTCGTGGATGTCGAGGTACCGCACTTCCTTGTGCTTGGACTCGCCGGCGGGGAGAGGACGCAGTGACGTGCCGCGGAAGAAAGCCACTTTGACGTACTTCGTGAAGCAATGAAAGTTGAGGAACCAGCCCTGGCCCTCGATGCCATAGAAGGGCGAGTTCCACTTCACGGCCTTGCGCACGTGGGGCACGTTGCGCACGATGAGCGCGTCGAGGCGGCGCCCGA
>JBKPHE010000030.1:0-6377 GCA_046744485.1 Actinomycetota bacterium
CAGCGATTCCGCCGAGACGTAACCCGGTGCCGTCACCGTGGCCTTCCTCCCTGTCTGCCGGGAACAGTGTGCACCGCTGGCCAACCGTGGCACGCAGGGCCGCGCCGTCGCGGTGATGCCGGCTCGGCTTCGGCTGTCGACGGTTCGAAGCCCTCGGTCGTTCGGCCCGCCCGCTGCTATCCTGTCCGGCCCCGTGCCCCTCTAGCTCAACTGGCAGAGCAACGGACTCTTAATCCGCAGGTTCTGGGTTCGAGTCCCAGGGGGGGTACGCACGAAGGCCCTGGTCAGAGCATTGACCAGGGCCTTCTAGGTTCTCAGCCGAGGTGTACCGAATGCGATCTCTGGCTCTTGAGGTGCGGTACACCTTCTGGTACACGTCTCCGGTACACCTTCACTGGGGGAGGTGAGACGGAGTGGATGGGGATCAGCACCAACGCCGCCCGACCACGGTCCTCGGTCTCAAACGCGTTTCTCGCCGGGAGAGTGATGCGTGAGTCTCAGACTGGCGGATCGCTTCGAGGCCAAGGTCGACCGCTTCGGCGAACATCACCTCTGGACAGGGTCGAAGAAGACCGATGGCTCCGGGAAGCTCAAGGTAGACGGCCGAAGCGTCACCGCGCGGCGTGTCGCGTGGGAGCTGGTGCACGGCCCGCTTGCTGAAGGCGTGGACGTGAAGGCCTGCCCTGACGAACGGCGTGTGTGAGGATCGAGCACCTTTCCCTACGCGGGGCACCGGACCAGACGATCGCCCGAAAGCGCCGCTCGCCCCGCGGCGGAGGTTCGAAGACCGAGATTCGGCCAGGCGTGTGGAAGCTCACCGTTACGGTTGGCCGCTACACCGACGGACGCGTGCGCCGCATGCATCGCACGGTGCAGGCCGACACCGAGACCGAGGCGACGCGGGAGCTTGCCGCGTTCGTTGCGGAGGCTCGTCGCGACCCGGTTCCCCAGCACAGGCAGGACAGGGACGTGACGGTCGACGAGGCGATCGAGCAGTTCCTCAACGAGCACTTGTTGAACGAGAAGGGCCGCGAGCCGCGAACGGTCGATGACTATCGGCGCTTGCACCTGAAGTGGTTCGCCGCCGAGATCGGCCGGCGACGGGTCCGCGACGTCGGCGAGGCGTCCATCGACCGGATCTTCGGGCGGATGCGGCGCGCCGGCCTGAGCCGCTCCCGTATGAACCATGCCAGGAGTCTTTACGCGCCGTTCTTCCGGTGGGCGAAACGCCGCCGCCTGATCGTGCGCAGCCCGATGGCCGACTTCGAGCTACCGACGAGTACTCACGTGTCACGCGAGCACACGCCGCCGGAGGTCAAGCAGCTTTGCCTGCTGCTCGAGAATGCCTTCGGGGTGGTGCCCGACGTCGCTCCCCTGTTGACCCTCGGAGCCGTCACCGGCATGCGCCGCGGCGAACTGGTCACTGTCCGACGTTCACGCCTGCACCCGACGAGGGCCAGCTCACCGTCGATGCCCCGACCGACGGCAAACGTGTCAAACCCACCAAGACCCGGAAGGAACGAAAGGTCGCCGTCGACCCAGAGACGATGGACATGCTCCTACGTCACTGCGCCCAGATGGACGAGCGAGCCGAACTATGCGGGCTCAAGGTCGCCCCCGACGCCTTTGTCTTCAGCCTGGCGCTGGACTGCTCGGCCCCCATGCCGCCCGACTACGTCACCAAGCGCGTCGCGCTACTCAAGGAGCGTCTCGGCATCGCGAACAAACGGGCAGAGACGATCGCGCTCGAAGACGAAGCGCTCCGCATGTATCGGCAGCCACCCAAGCCGCGGCGCCCTGGCCAGGCTGGTCGCTCGACCGTCGGCGGGATGTCCTACGAAGCGATCGGCAGACAGCTCGGGCGCAGCGAGCGTTGGGCCACCCTCGCAGTCGCGTCCGCTAAGCGCCGCGAAGCCGCCCAGGCACAAAGTGATCGTACGCACACCATGTTTGACGGCTCGATCCTTGCACTTCGCAAGTTCACGTCCAGCGAGTTGCTCGACGCCGGCTTCAACATCAGCATGGTCGCCCAGCGCCAGGGCCACGGACCGCAGGTGCTCACCAAGCACTACGCCAAGGCACGGCGCTCCGCCGACCGCAAGGCTGCCGAGCACCTCGGTCGCGTCGTCCACGGCCGGTAGCGGCGTTTCGCCATGCCTCGAAGGTCGGTTCGTACTTCGAGTCGGAGGGGGGCCTCGTACCCCGACCCCATGCGCTCCCGCGCTCGGCGAATTCCGAGATGGGAGGGTAGATGCCCGTTACGCGAGTCCGAAGGGACTGACTACGCGACGCTAATCCGCCCTCCATGGCGTTGACCATGATCTCCCAGAGGTCAGTGGCGGGAGCGTGTTTGCCCAGCTAGACGGGCGTGTGCGAGTGACTCGTGCCGGCTCCGTGCCATAGCCAACGGAGTCGACGACCGGCCCAGTCGCCAAGCCGTCGTCGAGCGTCGCGGGTGAGCGGACGGAGCGATGCAGATGAGGCGTTAGTGCTCAGCCCCCACGGCTCGACGGCCCGACGTTCTGGTTCCGATGATCTGTGCTCACCCGTTCGCGATCGGTGAAGAACGGCGACTCGTGCCAGGCCGACAGCGCGACCACGCGGCGCACTTCCTCGCCCCCGTAGAGCAGCTCGGCGGTGTGCATGTCGATGCAGGACACGCAGCCGTTCACCATCGACGACCGCAGCATCACCAGCTTGACCAGCCGCGACTCCACGTGGTCCGACGCGTAGCGCTGGAGCCCCACGACTGTCTCGAAGGCGTCTGGCACCATCTTGGCGATCTGCATCCACTCCACCGTTGTCCTTCTCTGGTCGATCACTCACATGGCCGGCGAGGCTGGCGGCCATCGCCCGGATTCCGTCGTGGTACCGGGTACGTGGGCCGCTAACCGAGTTCGTCGCCGCCCCACTAGCGGCCTCGCCACCGTGGAGCTCGGCCTTCAGCCATCGCTTGGCCGGCTTCTTTGAAGTCGTCCGACGTGAGGCAGCGGATCTGCGCTTCGACCGCGATCCTGAAGCTGTCATCTGGGTCGCGGTACCACGCTGCGTCGATCGCTCGCCGCGCCCCCCGGATGGCCAACGGAGGCTGAGACGCCAGGCGCGTGGCGAGCTCCGCTGCCGCCGATGCAAGCTCTTCGTCCTCGACCACGCGATTGGCCATGCCAATGCGCAGCGCCTCGGCTGCGTCGATGACTTCGCCGAGCAGTATCAGCTCGCGGGCCCGGCTCTCGCCGACGACGCGGGGCAGCCGCACGGTGGCGCCCATGTCGGGGAGGATCCCGTAGCGGGTCTCGGTCAGACCGACCTGTGCGCTCTGGGCAAAGACCCGGAAGTCGCAGGCAAGCGCCAACTGCAAGCCGGCACCGTAGGCATGGCCCTGGACGGCGGCGATGCTGGGGCAGCCGAGCCTCGGGATCCAGCCGAACGTCCCCGCCGCCGCCAGACCGGCCTCGAGGGTGTGCTCGTCGGCGGGCCGCTCGGTCCAATCGGCCACCATCCCGGCCAGGCCTTCGACCAGGTCGATGCCCGCCGAGAAGCTGGGGCCTTCGGCCGCGACCACCAGGCACCGGAGGGTCTCGTCTGGAAGAAGCTCTGCACCCAGTTGGGCCAGCTCTCGCCACATCAGCGGATTCTGCGCATTGCGCTTGGCCGGCCGGGCCAAGGTGAGGGTCCCGATATGTCCGCTGCGTTCATAGCGAATGGTCTGGTAGGCGCTCACGACTCCCTCTCCCTCAATGGCGGTCGCCTATCACCTCGCCAGCTGCGACCACGCGATCGAGGGATCGCAGCACCCGATTGCACTTGGGTTTGACGACGGACGACCCACGGGAGCGTGCACGGCGTCGATAGCCTTGCCACCTCAGTGAACTCTCGGGGGTGTCACAAACACCGGCAATGGTCCCTGATCCCCTACCTGCTCGGTCGGTGTCAGCGCGAAGTGGACCGTGCGGCCAGTCTTGTTGCGCATCAGGCGATGCGTCCACGGAACCATGACTCCCTGCAGCAGCGGGTACTTGCGGCGCAGCAGTCGCCCTGCGTGCGTGTACTCAGCTCTTTCGAGACGTCGGGCGCGGGCCTTGATCGGGGGGCCGGTGGGCTTGCCCATGGTTGTGCACGGCGTGACCTCGACGGCCGCGTTGTGGCGGAGCCGCTTGGTCTTGCCCGCTTTCTCGAATGTGCGGAAGAACGCGCGGTCGCCGTCGACGGCGATGCTGACCGGCGCGGCGACGGGCGTGCCGTCGCGGCGATAGGTCGTGACCAGGACGGTCTTTTGGTCCACGAACGGTGCCAGCCTCGGATCGCTGGATGCGTCGACCCGGCCGACCACGAAGTGCAGTTGCCGCACCCGCCGCACGAGCGCCACGGCCACGAGCACCGACAGCAGCCCCAACAACCAGGAGTCGCTGTCACGCCCGCCGAGGTCCAGGTCGACTGCGTGGTTGGCGGCGTGGATCGTGTTGGCGACGAGGAACCCGGTCAGCACCACAGCCAGCGGGTCGCGCCACAGCACCGCCAACGCCAGGGTGACGCCGATGCCGATCTGGAAGGCCCCCAGGTCGTGGAGGAAGTGTGTGTGGTCGGGAAACCTGACGGCCTCGGCGAACGAGTCCGGCCAGAACAGAGCCCACACACCGGCGGCGAGCATGAACGCAGCCGCAAGCAACGTGATGCCGTCGACGGTCCAGTCGCTTGCCGGGGTCGCCGGCGCTCTGGTCGGCGTCTCGTGCCGCTCAACTGCGGTTATCTTCATGGACCTCCTCCCGATAGTGGCGGACCATGAGGCGAACACCCTCTCGGTACGTGGGGACTGCGGGCGTCCAGCCGAGCTCGCGCTTGGCCTTAGCGTTCGAGACCCGCAGGCCGCCGAGCGCGATGGCCTTCGCGTACGGCGCGGCGGCGAGGATCCAGGACGGCACCGGCCGGGGCTTCGGAGCTCCGATCGCGTCCGCAAGGGTGATGACGAGTCTCGACATGCTGACTGGCTCGTCGTCGACCACGTTGTACGCCGTCCCGCCTTCGCCTTGCTCGAGGGCAGCGACCGTCGCGCTGACGGCGTCGTCGATGTAGAGCCACGGCTCGACGTCGCCGTGCCGCACGGCAGGCAGTCGCCGCCGCCGCAACGCCTCGACGAGCCCGTCGCCGGCGGGGCCCGGGCCGTAGAGGAGCCCGTATCGGAGCGTGATGCCTGCCATGGTCTCGGCGCGCAAGACCTGTTCTTCGTTGGAACGCATCGCGGAAAGGTGGGCCTCGAAGCGACCCTTACCTGGTGGAGCGAATGTGTCGGACTCGGTGAGCAGGCGGCCGTGCCGGTTGCCGTAGCCGTATCCGAACACGAACGACTGAGTGAGAAAGCGAAGCGCGCCGGCTTGTTCCGCGACCGCCAGGAGGAGTCGAATCAGGCGATGCTCTCCGGGTTGGGCGCTGTGCCGGTGGTCGCGGACGCGCTTGATCCCGACCAAGTCGCCGAAGCCGTGGGGCGCGCGAGGCCGGACGTGATCGTCCATGAGCTGACCGCGATTGGAGCCCTGGACATGCGTCACTTCGACCGCGACTTCGCGTTGACCAACCGCCTGCGGACCGAGGGGACGGATCACCTGCTGTCGGCCGGGCAGGCGGTGGGGGTGCGACGGTTTGTGGCCCAAGGGGTCGCGGGCTATGGCGCGTACGCGCGCACCGGCGGGCCCATCAAGACCGAGGAGGACCCGCTCGACCCGTCGCCGGCGCGGGAGATGCGCGAGACGCTGGCCGCGATCCGTCATCTCGAGGAGGCGGTCCTGGGTGCCCGGTGGACCGAGGGGATCGTGCTGCGCTACGGCGTGTTCTATGGGCCGGGCACATCGATGGAGCCGGGCGAGGAGCAGTTCGAGCTGGTTCGCAGGCGCAAATTCCCGCTGGTCGGCGACGGTGGTGGCGTGTGGTCGTTCATTCACGTCGCCGACGCGGCTGCGGCGACGGTGGCGGCGGTCGAGCACGGCAGCCGCGGTGTCTACAACATTGTCGACGATGACCCCGCCGCGGTCGCCGAGTGGTTGCCGGCGCTGGCGCAGACGCTGGGTGCCAAGAAGCCGCTGCGCGTGCCGCGGTTCATCGGGCGGCGGTTCGCCGGGGAGGTTGGCGTCGTGATGATGACCGAGCTTCGGGGTGCCTCCAACGCCAAGGCCAAGCGCGAGTTGGCATGGCGCCCAGCGCATCCGAGCTGGCGGCAGGGGTTCGCAGCGGCATGACCGACCGCGAGCGACAGCTCGACGAGCCGCGGCCGGTCGCGTTCGCGATCGCCTACCGGATGCTCGGCAGCGTCGCCGAGGCCGAGGGACGTGGTGCAGGAAGCGGTGCTGCGGGTGCATCAGGCGCTCCAGGCCGGCGAGCAGCTTGCA
>JBKPHE010000245.1:0-3582 GCA_046744485.1 Actinomycetota bacterium
ACATCCTGGTGAGGGCGGCGGTTGCTCCCGACATTGCTCTCGGCGTTGGCCCTGACCAGATCGTTTTCCGAATCCCACCCTCTCCGCTCACCCCGCCGCTCGTACCGCGACGGGACGCGGGCTACGCTGGCGTGCTCCCACGGGGAGAGGTGGCCGAGTCCGGTCGAAGGCGCTTCCCTGCTAAGGAAGTGAGGGCGCAAGTCCTCCGTGGGTTCAAATCCCACCCTCTCCGCTCCGCCGCCCGGCTCCGCGCCGGGCGGTTGCACGTGTGCCACCGGCCCGCGTCGGGTACTCCTCGCGGTGGAACCGACATACGGGAGGTGGTGACGATGCCTCGTGGTCGCAGCCCTGGTCCGAGCATCAAGAACCCCCACCAGTACGAGAAGATGCGCTCGTCCGGCATGAGCAAGGGTAAGGCCGCCCGGATTTCCAACGCCGGGAAGGGCGCCATGCGCAAGGGTGGGACGCAGCCGTCTTACGACGACTGGTCCAAGGACGACCTGGTGAAGCGGGCCCGCGATCTCGACATCTCGGGCCGTTCCTCGATGAACAAGGCCCAGCTGGTCAGGGCCCTGCGCTCGACCCGCTGACACGAGGCACATGCGCCCGAGCGCCGTAGCGTGCGTAGCGATGGACGACCACGGGGACGCCCTCGACCAGGACGAAGCCGCGATGCGCCAGTGGCTGGTGGCCCTCGGCGCCACGCCCGAGCAGATCGCCGCCGCAGAGCGCGTGCGCAATCCGGACGGCCTGGCGTCCGATCTGGTGCTCGGCCGCGGCGCCACCCTGTCGGCCTGCGACGTGGCGCTTCGGACCGGGTTGGATGTCGAGACGGTGCTGGCCGTCTACCGCGACGTCGGTGTCAGTGTCCCCGACCCGGATGCGCCACAGTTCACCGATGACGACGTGACCTTGATCAGCCAGCTCTCACGGGCGGACGAGAGCGGGATCTCCACAGGTCCGGAGGTGTTGCGGGTGGTCGCCGGCGCCATGGAGCGCATCGCCGAAGCGGCAGTCGCCGTGTACGTCCAGGGTCCCGAGGAAGAGCTGCGGCGGCGCCACGCCAGCCCACTGGAACACGCCCAGCAGAACGCCAAGGCCACCGAGCTGGTCATGCAGGTCGGCGTGGGACTGGCTCCGGTGTTCCGCCACCACATGCGTCAGGCGATCGACCGTCAACGGGTGACGCAGAGCGGCGTGAGCCGCCGGGAGCTGGCGCGGCTCGCCATCGGGTTCGTCGACCTGGTGGGGTCGACCACGCTGCAAGGCCGCCTCGACCCTGCGGAGCTCGGCGCGCTGGTCACCCGCTTCGAGACGCGGGCGTTCGAGGTCATCGCCGCCGGCGGCGGCCGGCTGGTGAAGTTCATCGGCGACGAGATCATGGTTGCGGCGCTGGACCCGGTCGCCGGGTGCCAGATCGTCCTCGATCTGGTCGAGGCCTTTACCGTTGACGGCACGCAGCCCCGGGGCGGGCTCGTCTTCGGGGAGGTCTTGTTCCGGCACGGCGACTACTACGGACCGGTTGTGAACCTGGCCGCCCGGCTGGTCGACACCGCTGTACCGGGCGAGGTGCTGGTCGATGCGTCGGTCGCCGAGGAAGCCAAGGACGAGGGGCTGTCCTTCGAGCCGGCCGGGCGTAGGCAGGTCAAGGGTTTCGATGCTCCGGTGACGGTCTGGAGCCTGGCGTCGGCCTGACGCCGCTCTGGGGCAGGGCCCAGCCCCGTCATGTGAACAACGCGCGAACAGGTTTCGGATCGGGCGAAACTCGTTTCTCATCCGCCGGACGCCGCTGCATCCTGGGGGCATGGACCAGGACCTGTTGGAACTGGCCATCCGAGCCCGTGGCGGAGAGCTCGAGCTTGCGGCGGCCATGCACCACGATGTGCCCGCCATCGACTGGTGGCGGCGTAAGGGCGTGCCCGAAGAGATGCGCGCGCTCGTGTGCGACTTGGCGGGCATGCCCGCCGATTCCGCCGCATAGCTGCCGGCAGGCGCGGCCGGGTCAGGCCGCGAGCGGTTCCAGCGCCGAGCCCATCAGGTCGGCGAAGTTGTCGCTGTAGAAGCGGTGGCGGGCGTGGTCGTCGATCGAAGCCGCCGCCAGCGAGGCCTCGAACCGTTCGATCGGCCGCCGGCCGCCCTCCACATGGGGATAGTCCGATGAGAAGAGGCACACTTCCGGGCCGGACTGCTGGATGATCCAGCCCACGTCCTCGGTCGGGTACGGCGTGAAGCGGACCTGGCGGCGCACGTACTCGCTGGGCCGGAGCGACAGGCTCTGGAGGCGCTCCTCGTGGCGGGCGAAGGCGTCGAATGCGGACTCCATCTGCCGCGTCCACGACGGCACCCAGATCGCTCCCTGCTCGATGACGCCGATGCGCAGATCGGGGAACCGCTCGAGCACGCCGTCGAAGATCATGGTGGCCAGCGACTGGGCCGGTGGGCCGGGAATGCCCATGTAGTCGACGGAGCGGAAGTTCTCCTCGCCACCGTGAAAGTCGGGGGGTATCGGCAGACCGTTGCGGAAGTAGTTGTGGTCGATGAGGTCGCCGGTGCCGCCGACGTGGAACACGACGGGGATCCGGGCTTCCTCGGCGCGGGCCCACACCGGGTCGAGCCCGATGTGGCTCGGTGAATGGGTGGGTGGGCACCCGGAGGCGACCAGCAGCGCGGCGGCGCCGGCCGCGATGGCCTCGTTGGCCAGGGCGGGCGCCCGCTCGATGTCGACCAGCGGCACATAGCAGGTGGGCAGCAGCCGGGGGTCGACGTCGCAGAACTCGACCATGCCGCGGTTGTGCGCTCGGGCCACGCCGATCGCAAGCTCGAGATCGTCGCCGTGCTCCCAGTCGTGGAGGCGACGGTTGTGGAACGTGTTGAAGACGAGCTGGCTGGCGAACCCCAGGAGATCGAGGGCACGCGGCCGGTCCTCGGCCAGGAAGCTCCCGGTGGCGGCAAAGTTCTTGCGGGCCATGATGTCCTCGGCCTCGCTGCCGCGGTACTCCTCGGACCGGTGCCTGTCCCGCAGCCGCTCGAAGGCGGTGACGAGGTCGCGTTGTTGCTCGGCCGGATCGCCGGTCTGGCGGAGCTCGTTGCCGGACGGGTAGCGCAGCGGCTGGATGCGGTCGCGGATGCCCGGGTCGGCGTGGTCGCGCAGCCAGTTGGGCGTCTCCATGATGTGGGCGTCGGCGTCGTGGACGAGCAACCCGGTCTGGTTGTAGGGCACCCCACCACCCCCTGTGTATGCGCTGGCCGGGGCACAAGAGGGTAGCTGCGTCCACGGTTGGGGGCCGCCTCGGGGCCGCGGTAGCCTTGCTTCTCCGCAACCGGCGCTCGTAGCTCAATTGGAGAGAGCATCTGACTACGGATCAGAAGGTTGGGGGTTCGAGTCCCTCCGAGCGCGCAAGACACCCGTTACCAGGAGATTCGCAGCAGCCGCAACGGCAGACAAGTTAGCATCTCGGTAGGTGAGGCGTCTACAGTCGGCGCTGTGGACGAGCCGGGGATGCCACTCAGCGAGCTAATCGAGGACTTCGGACGCTCGCTGCGTGCCCAGCGCAAGGCCCCCAAGACGGTGCGGGCCTACAC
>JBKPHE010000202.1:0-7886 GCA_046744485.1 Actinomycetota bacterium
GCCTATCCCACTGCGTCACAGCAGCCTGAGCACGAGGTTCACGGCGACCGTCAGCACGAGCGACGCAGCGATCGACACCAGCAGCATGATCAGGCAGCCGCGGCCGCCACCGACAAAGCGTGGACCCTCGCCGCCGCCCCCGAAGACGATCACTCGGATCGCCGGGTGGACTTCTGCGCGATGGCGACGAGGTTCCCGACAGCCGCCTTACCGACCCGCTTGTCGCGTAGACCGCCGCCAACCGTGGATTTCTGACCGGACATGTTCGCATTCCTTTGGGGAGAAGGGCATGCCACGCCTACCCGCCCCCCTCATGACGCAACCCATGGGCGGTTCAGGCCCGGCCCGTCGGCCGGTACGCAACCAAGTTCCGTACTGATGTCCGTGCCAGTACGGATGTCGCCACAGCACAGGTGTGTGCACGTTTGCGACGACGAACCGCCGGGGTTGCACCCGGTGGTCACGACGAAAGGGAGAGTGTCATGACGGTACGCAGTTCGACCCGACTACGGCTATCGCTCCTCGTCGGGCTCATGGCGGCCGCCCTCCTGTCTGTCGGCCTTTCGTTCGCGGCTCCGGCGGGTGCGACCGCGCCCCTGCGCCTGACGTTCGAGAAGGAGGCCGTCGCGGTCGGCGTGTGGGAGGGAAGCGTCTCCGGAGATGTCAACGGGGACCTGACGACGGTCCTCACGGCTTGCAACGGACCGAACCCCTGCTCCGGGCCAATCTGGCACGTCGAGTTCGACTGGATCATCGACGCCGGGGCAGAGTCGTTCACCGCCCATCTCAGCGGGGTCCTCAACAACGAGACGGGGGCCGTGACCATGGACGGGACGGTGGTCGACGGGTTCCTGCAAGGTGCCCAGGTCCACGAGGAAGGGCAACTGGTGAACGCGGCAACGCTGAGGTTCGAGGGAAGCATCCGCGTCATGCCGGCGACGGCCTGAGGTCGGATGAGGCCCTCGAACACGCGGAGCGACAAGGAACCTCGCGAACTCGGATAGGGCGGAATCGGCCACGGCCATCGTGCGTCCTCTCAGTGGTGAGCACCTCTGAGAATCGCACAGTGGTCATGGCCATGTATGGCCTCTGACCTGGGCCTCTTTTGGTGCAGCCCCCGACGGTGCAGCCCCCGGACGGGATTCGACCCCGCGTCTTCACCCGCGGCGGGCAGCGAGCGCTATGCGCCGACCAGCCGCAGCACGTCGTCGGGCTTGGCCGGGCCAGCATGGATGAGCTGTCCATCGCGCAGCGCGACACAGCGGTCGACCCGCTCCACGTAGACGGGGTCGTGGGTGGCGACCACGACGGTCGCACCACCGCGGCTGGCCTCGTCGAGCAGCTCCAGCAGCGCCCGCTTTCCGGGTGCATCGAGCCCGACGAAGGGCTCGTCGACCAGCAGCACCTCGAACGGCCGCACGAAACCGATCGCGATCGACGTCTTCTGGCGCATCCCGCGGCTGAAGCGAGCCGGCAGGTCGTCGGCGCGATCCAGAAGGCCGAGGCGTGCGAGCAGGTCGTCGAAGGCGTCGATGCCGGCATCGACCCCGTGGAGCGCCGCCACGTATGCCAAGTGCTCGCGGACGCTCAGGTCGTCGTAGAGCACGGGGTCGTCGGGTAGGAAGCTGACCGATGCCCGGGCTCCGGACGCGCCAACCGGCTCGCCCGCGACGTCGATCGATCCCTCGGTCAGCTCGAGGAGCCCGGCAGCCAGGCCCAGGAAGGTGGACTTGCCGGAGCCGTTGTGCCCCACCAGCGCCAGCCGCTCGCCGGCGCGGACCGTGAGGTCGAGCGGTGCCAGCGCCACGAGGTCGCCGTACGACTTGGCCGCACCGTTGGTGACCAGGATGGGGGGCGGCATGGCCGGGGTCGTCTTCCGTCGCTTGTCACGCCGCACGGGCGGTGCCCTCCTGCCCTCGTTGCTTGCCATCGGGGAAGGCCTGGTCAAGCGCCACCTTCCACCACTCGTGCATCCGGTCGCGCATCCGCACCCAGCCGGCCACGACGACGAACAGCGCCACCACACCGACAGCCGCGGCACCGGCGGCCGCGACCGCAGGCCGGCCGTGGTCGACGGCTGTCCTGGCTGCCAGCACCGGGAGGGTGCCGAGCACGGCAAGGGCGGGCGGCCACGCGGCTCGGACCACGATCCGCATGCCGGCCACCTCGGGCGGCACCAAGCTCCAGCCGTCGCCGGCCGAGACCTCGGGCATGCCGCTCAACACGCTGGTCACCGCGCCGGCCACGGAGCCCAGCGCCGCCGGGACGACGCAGACCGCCGCTACCGCCAGGCCACCGAGGGTGGGTCCCACCAGCACCGCGGTGGCCGCCCCGAGCGCAGCCACCGCCACCATCACGGCCACGCCCACCGGAAGGTGCCGTACGTGGAGCGCACCCCTCTCGATCGGGACCGACCGCGACCGGGTGGGGTGGTCGACCTCCTGGGCCAGTGGCTCCACGGCGTCGAGGCCCGCGATGTAGAGCGCCAGCGCGGCAACGACCAGCAACGGAGTGGTGCCCGCCCAGACACCCCGCAGGGCAAGACCGGCCGCGGTGGCCAGGAGCACCATCCGGCCGACCCGAGCCGCCGGCCAACGCACCACGCCGCGCCAGCCGCGCGCCCAGACGGGGAAGCGTCCGGTGCCCCGCACCCCCAATCGCAGCCAGGGCCGCAACCGCGGCAGCTCCATCGCCAGTTGCCGCCGCAGGACGATCACGGTCCGCAGGTCTTGCAGCGTGGCCGCGAACCTGAGCTGTCCCACCAACGTCGACCTGCGCTCGGCCGCCTCCACGGAGAGGCGACCGACCCGCACGAGCCCGACGACCAGCACGGCCAGCGACACACCCACGGCCACCAGCCCCAGCGCACTGAAACGTTCCGGCCACAGTCCGATGCGACCCCATGCCGTCAGTGGCGAGCCGTTGATGAGGTCGAGCCCGGCGGCCACCGCCAGCCCACCAAGCCCGACGCTGACCATCGTCCCCACCCATGACGGCAGCCGCCACGCCGACGCGCACAGGGCGGCGCCATACGCCAACACCACCACGCTCACCGCGAACAAGGCCCCGCATGCCATCCACACCGTGGCGTGGTGCTCGAGCCGCCGCGATGCCAGGAGCCCGGCCACCACCCCGACGACCGAAGCCACGAACACGAGGAAGCGCAGCTGGCGCAACACCGGCACCCGCACCGCGTTGGCGCGGTCCACCGGGGCCAACAGCACGTGGCGAACCTCGGCCCGTTCCAGGGCGAGTGGGCCGCCCCGGCTCCCGGACCGCAGCCCGATGGCGAGGGCCAGGGCCACCACCGCCCCCAACCAGTCATCGCCCTCACCGACCACCCGGGCGAGCTGGTGGCCGGAGAGCGGCGCGTCGCCCACGGCGCCGGCCGCGAAGTAGAGCGCGACCGCACCGAAGATCGCGGTCATGTATGCCTGGTACATGGCGTCGATCCAGTGCACGTCGGCCAGCCGCTTGCGCCGCCGGAAGCGCCGCCACTCGGCAAGCGAGAGCTCCAGGTCGGCCGCGGGATCTGCCGTCAACACCGAGGAGCGACGCTACCCCCCCGCCCTCGCACGGGGCTCGCGGTGGTGGCGAGGCGCCACAGGGGCGCCGGACCCGTCGGCGAGCCGGTCAATCGTCGTGGCCAACGAGGGGGCTGCTATCGGGCGGGGCACAGGCAGAAGACGTGCCCGGCTGGGTCGGCAAAGACACGGGAGGTGTCGGGGTTCGGCTGGTGCCCGAACTTCGTTGCGCCCAACGCCAGCACTGCTTCCTCTGCGGCATCCAGGTCATCGACTCTCAGGTGCAGGTGGACCTGCATGGACGAGGCGGGGTCGGGCCACCTCGGCCGCCGATAGCCCGGAGCGAGCTGGAACGACAGGTGCAGATCAGCGCTGTCCCGCTCGCCGATCGAGTACCAGTCCGGATCGACGAACACGACTGGCCAGCCGGTGAGCTGGCTGTAGAAGTCGGCGAGCGCGGCAGGGTCCGGACAGTCCAGCGCTACGCCGCTCAGTCGACCGATACCGCCCATCTCGGTCCTCTCTCGAAAGTTCAGGCCCGGCGAAGCCTCGATGTCCGCATGATCGCTCATGACGACGAGACGGGAAGGTCGACGTGGCTGGCGGCCCGCCACCATTCACCCACCGGTGTGCGGGCACGGTGAGGGACTGACTCTGACCGACACGGTGCCTGCCCCGGGGTGGTGGCGCAGCGTCAGCTCCCGCGCGCACGGCGGCGACGTCACGTCGGCGCCGACGACGTCGACGGCGTAACCACCCGGATAGCTCCGCTGCGGCACCGACACTACGGTCTCGAGTCCCTGCGGAGCTCGCCGCCCGTCGGGCCGTCGGGTGGCGAAGGTGAGCTCGAGGGTGTCGCTGTCGGCATCGAAGCCGACACTGGTCGGGGTGCCGTTCACGACCGTTGGGTACGGCCGCACCAGCGCGTCGAGCAGGGACAGATCGAGGTTCGGCGGCTCGAGCGGTTCGTTGCTGTCCTCCACGACGAGCCCGTTGTAGGACCAGTACACCCAGGGCACGAGCCGCGCATCGAACTGGTCTGCCGTGCGTCGGATCGCCGCGGGGTCGTCGACCGCCCCCCACTCGGTGACCAGCAGTGCCTCGGCGTCACGCTCGGCCGCCGCGACGCTGCGATCCATGACGGCGGCGTTGCCGGCGTCGTCCAACGCGTACACGTGCGTGGAGAGGGCATTGGTGGAGCCCGAACCGGGCAGCGTCGTGTCGGCGCCGCCGAAGTTGAAGAGCACGAACGGTTCGACGAAGACGGGGTGGCGACGGTCGACCGCGCGCACCGCAGCGGTCATGCGCTGGTGGAACGGGACGAGCAACGCCTGCTCGAGGTCGGGACAGCCGCTGATGCAAGGCTGCCAGGTGGTGCCGGGCCACGGCTCGTTCATCGCCTCGTAGCCCAGGACGTGCGGGCTTGCTGCGAACCGCCTGGCGACGGCCTGCATTGCGGCCGCGTAGTGGGTCTGGAGCGGCACGCCGTCCGGCCCGGGCCGATTGGCCCAGAAGTTGTCGAACGCCCGCTGCAGGGCCGGGTTCTGGACGTAGTAGAGCGGGAAGGGCGCCGGCGGGTTGGGTAGGCCGTCGGTGAGGGTCGCCCACGCGGGCATGCCGTTGCCGTGTGTGACGGGACCCCAGCCGTCCTGATGGAAGTCCAGCAGCACCCGCAAGCCGTGCCCACCAAGCGTACGAACCGTGCGGGCGATGGAATCCAGATAGCTGCGGTCAATGCGGCCCGGCTCGGGCATGAGGAACTCGAACACCACCCCGAGACGCACCGTGTTGAACCCGGTCTCGGCGAGCAACGCCGCATCGTCGCCGTCGAAGCCATCGGCCTCGGGCGTGAATGGCGCCCACTTCTCGACGAAGTTCAGCCCTCGGATCATCACCACACGGCCCGCGGCGTCGGTGAACCAGCGGCCCTCGTGGCCCAGCGGCGCCACGGGGCGAGCGCCCGACGAACCCCCAGGCGGCAGCGGCTGACATGCCGCACCGGCCAGCACCACCAGAGCAATGGCCACGGCCAGCACCCTGCGCAAACCTCGGGTTCGCCGCCCGCGGGAACCGTGGCCCCAGCCCCACAACGGCAAGCCGCTCCCCACGCGGTGTTGTCGCGCCACGAGCGGGCAGTATGAAGGGCACGTGCCGTCCTGCGCCAGCCCGTCCCCGACCGACCTGCCCGAGGAGGCGCGCCAGTTGGAGAGTTGCTGGCGGCTCGGCGCCAGGGTGGTCTGCGTAGGCTGCGGACGGTCGGTCGAGCCTGGAGGTCGGGGCCATGATTGCTCGCGTGTGGAAGGGCACGGTCGCCGCCGCGGATGGCGACGCCTACGCCCGCTACCTCGAGGAGACGGGTGTTGCCGATTACCGGGCGACTCCCGGCAACCGGGCCGTCCAGGTCTTGCGGCGGGAGGTCGACGACCGGACCGAGTTCGTCCTCGTGACTCTCTGGGATTCGACCGAGGCAATCGCAGCCTTCGCTGGCGACGACATCGATGCCGCCGTCTACTACGACGAGGACGACCGCTACCTTCTCGATCGCGAGCCGCGAGTCGCCCACTACACCGTCACGACCTTCGACTGACACCGGCTCAGAGGTCGCCCCGAGCTCTCGGGAGGAACGGGATGTCGCCGGTTCCGTGCGCGCCGACTGCCCGCCGAGGCCTCAGCTATCGACGGTCTCGCGAACCCACCGTTGGAAGGCCGCCACACCGCCTTCGTGCTTGGGGCTGAGCCAACCGGTGTCGTAGGTGCCGCTCTCGAGGTTCCGCTGAACCGACTCACAGATGGCGATGTCCTCGGCGGTGACCTGAGATGACGTGCGGATGACGGCGTCGTTGGCCTCGTGGTCATCGGGCCGGCGGAAGGAGTACGAGTAGCGGAGCCGTGTCCGGCCCGGCGTCACCGGCTCGTAGCGCTCGACGTTCATGGCGTCGGGATAGAGGTTCAACGCCAAGTTGGGCCAGCGCCAGAGCCAGCGGCCACTGCTCACGGCACCGTCGCGGGCCGGAGCCGAGTGCCGGACCCACCGGTGCCGCTCGTCGACGTCGACGATGTAGCGCTTGACGTCGATCTCCTTGTTGAGGCTCGGGTGCACGAGCGGGATGTGGTAGCCCTCGAGGTAGTTGTCGGCATATGTCTTCCAGTTGCAGGCCAGATCGTGCTGTGCCTCGTGCGTCAGCACGAGCTCTTCGATCGGGTAAGGCTCGCATTCGTCGGCGAACGACCCCAGCGCCTCGAGCAGCGGCGGGGCTGTGCGATCGAGATCGAGGTTGACGAACACGAGGCCACGCCATGCTTCGACCAAGGCACTCGTGAGCGATACCTCAGCGGGGTCGAAGCCGTCGGTCGCGCCGAAGTCACGCGCCGCGCGGAGCCGCCCGTCGAGCCCGTAGGCCCAGCCGTGATACCGGCACACCAGGCTCGGCACCCGCCCATAATCCTCGTGGACGAGGGGCCCGGCCCGGTGCCGGCACACGTTGTGGTGGGCCCGCAGCTCGCCGTCGTCGTCGACCACGACCACCAGGGGCCACCCTGCGATGTCGCAGGCGAGGTACTCGCCCGGCTCAGACAACCCCTGGCTGTGGCCTACGAACAACCACTCACGTCCGAACACGGTCCGGCGCTCCCGCTCCCAGACCGACGGATCGGCGTACCAGGACGCCGGCAACGTGAGCGTGGCCACGCCGCGACGGTAGCGGCACCCTTGGCATCCGAGCCGACTCGGTCGAGTCCCTTCGAGTTTCGAGCGACCTGACCACCGTCACCGAGCAGTCGCCGGGAAGCCTCCGCTTACAACCGACCGGCCTCGATGATCCGCTTGAGGAAGATCCGCGTGCGGTCGTTCTGGGGCTCACCGAAGATCTGGTCGGGTGGCCCCTCTTCGCAGATGACGCCGGCGTCGAGGAAGCACACCTTGGAGGACACCTCACGAGCGAAGGCCATCTCGTGGGTGGCGATCAGCATGGTCATGCCCTCGGCGGCGAGCTCACGCACGATGTTCAGCACCTCCGAGACCAGCTCGGGGTCGAGCGCCGACGTGATCTCGTCGAGCAGCAGCAGCCGCGGCTGCATGGCGAGGGCTCGCACGATGGCCACGCGCTGCTGCTGACCGCCCGAGAGCCGGTCGGGGTACTCGCGGGCCTTGTCGTCGAGGCCGATGCGCGACAGCAACATGAGGGCGCGATCGTTGGCCTCCCTGCGGGGCAGCCCGAGCACCTTGCGGGGGGCGAGGGTGACGTTCTCGAGGACGGTCATGTGCGGGAACAGGTTGAAGCTCTGGAACACGATGCCGACGTCCTGGCGCAACCCGTCGAGATCGACGCCGCGTCCCGACGCCTGCTCGCCATCGATGTGGAT
>JBKPHE010000120.1:0-24006 GCA_046744485.1 Actinomycetota bacterium
GGGCGGGGGCGGGGCAACCCGCGGGCCCCGGCCGCACGGCGCCGGGAAGTCGTCGAGGAACGCAGATGGGCCAGGACCGCGGGTGCCACGTCGGGCACGGCATCGACCGCCTCGAACCGGAGCGCGGCCCGAAGCCGCTCGGCGTGGCGCTCGAACCCCGAGCAGTCGGCGCAGGTGCCGAGGTGCTGGTCCACGTCGCGCACGTCGACGCCGCCCCCCGGCAGCTCGCCGTCGAGGCGGAGCGAGATCGCCGCCTGAGCGTCGTCACACCTCACCGGACGCACTCTCTTCGTCGGCCGTCGACCAGCGGTGCAACCGTGACCGGGCGCTGAACATGCGGCTCTTGACCGTGCCCTCGGGCACGCCGAGCACCCGGGCCACCTCGTGGTAGCGCAAGCCCAAGACCTCGACGAGCACCACGGCCTCGCGCAGGTCGTCCGGCAGGCTGGCCAGGGCCGCGTCGATCTCCGCGCGGGCCTCGGGCGGGGCGGCCGATGGCCTCGGCGGCGGCGCCAGCGACGCCAGCCTGCTGCGTCGCCGGCGTGAACGGACCTCGTCCACGCTGGCGTTCCGGGCGATCTGGAACACCCAGGTCGAGAACTTGGCCTCGAACGTGTACGTGGGCAGGCGCCGGAAGACCCGCAGGAACGTCTCCTGGGCGACGTCCTCGGCCACGCCGGCGTCGCCGAGCAGCCGGCGGAGAAACCGCCACACGGGCTGCTGGTAGGCGCGCACGAGCTGCTCGAACGCCGCGAGGTTGCCTGCACTGGCGGCTCGGATGAGCGCCGGCTCCGGTTCCTCCACGCGCTGCCCCCCTGTCACCGGGCGTGCCCATGCTGATGGGCGGCCGGCTGCCTGTCCATCGCGTGGATCCGCCGCTGCTCACAGCTTGATGTGGACGGGGCCGGGGTCGTCCTCCGATGCCGCGTGCTCGCCGTGGCCGTTGCCCTGGCGCACGACCATGCGGGTGTCCTGGGGTCGCCAGCGCCAGGCCAGGCACCACACGACCAGGAGCACGCCGAAGCCCGTCAACCAGGCGACGACCTCGCTCGAGACGCCGCCGGCAGGATCGTCGCCGGCCCGTCCGGCCGGCGACCTGCCCGCATCGGCGACCGGATCGCTCGCAGGCGGTCGGGTGGTGACGGTGCCGGCCGCGGGCTTCGCGTCTGGGGGGACGGTGACAGGCGCGGGCCGATAACCGGCGCGGATCTCGGCGGCCGTGACGCTCCAGTCGTCGAGGTCGACGCAGTCCCCCTGGCACACCGGATCCGACACGAGCGCGTCGTCGTCGAGATATCGGATCAGCGGCTCGTCGAGCGGCCAGCGACGAACGATGGGCCATTCGGGGTCGACGCCGACAGGCACCGACGAGAAGTCGAAGAGCCACCCGAGAGTCATCGTGCAGGGGTCGTTGCAGACCGCTACGGCATACGTGTCGGGGCCAAGCTCACCCGGCAGCCGGAAGGTCACGCCGACGCGCAGCGATCCGGGCGCACCAGGGTCCAGAGTCTCTGCGGCCAGGACTTTGCCCAACCGAAGATCAGTGGGATGCACCCATGGCGAGGGACCCACATCGCGTGGCCCATCGCTCTCGACCGCATCGGAGTCGACCCGCAGATACGCATACCACGGCCCGAGCGCCCGCCAGTCGAGTTCGTTCTGGGGGCCATTGCCGGTCAGCCGCGTGGCTACCGGCTGGGTGTAGCCGACGAGTGTGACCTGCTGGCCCGGCTCGTAGCGGTCACGATCCGGGTACATGGCATCGCCCCCGCCTGCACCCACCGGCGTGGGAGAAACCAGTGTGAGTGCCGACAGCGCCGCCGCGGCCACCGCGGCGCCGACCACGGCTCGAACCCGTTGCTCCCCCACGCGCGCCATGACCAGCCTCCTCGTCGCCACCCGGTATGACGAACGAGAGGCCCGTTTGGTTCACGGTCAGCCGTCGGTCGACGTCGTCCGGTCGGCGGCGTTGAGGTCGACGTCGAGCTTGCCGTCGGCGTCGACCGTGACCGGGTACGTCGGCAGCCCCCCGCCGTCGGCGGGGAACTCCCGGCCGTCGCACTCGCCGTTGACCTCTTCCGACGAGTCGAGCAACCGAAAGACCTCGTCGGCGGCGTCCCACTGAATCGTGCACTCGCGTGACAGGCCCGGCGGCCGCGCCGCCAGGGCGATCCAGCCCTCCTCGGGGTCGTCGCCCAGGTGCTGCAGGACGATGTCGCGATCACCGCCGGCCGCGTCCGCATAGAGGATGGGTCCCTCCTCCGCGATCCGCTCGGCAGCATCCTCGGCGTCCTGCTTGGCGAACGTGTCCGACCCCAACCGCACGTCGACGGTGCCCCGGTTGGCGAGCACGGCCAGCGCCGCCGCGACCCCGATGGCCACGACAACGCCGGCGGCCGCCACCGCCAGCGCCCGCCCGGTGTGGCCCTGCGACCGCGCGACGGGGCTCACGGCGTCCCGGGCAGGACGGGCCTGGGGCCGGTCGGCGACATGCCCGTAGTATCGCTAGCCGGCATTGACCACTTCGAACCCAGTCCCCCGTCCATCGCGGGCAACATCATGGGAGGCCAGGCCTTGGATCTCTACGAGTACCAAGGAAAGCAATTCTTCGCGCGCTATGGCATCCCCGTGAGCCCCGGCGAGGCCGTCACCAGCGTCGAGGAGGCCGTGGCGGCCGCCGACCGCATCGGTTACCCGGTCGTGGTCAAGGCCCAGGTGCAGGTCGGTGGGCGCGGCAAGGCCGGCGGGATCAAGCTGGCCAACGACGCCGACGAGACCCGGACCCACGCCGGCAGCATCCTGGACATGGACATCAAGGGCCACACGGTCGAGATCCTGTGGGTCGAGCGGGCCTCCGACATCGCCGAGGAGTACTACGCCAGCTTCACGC
This sequence comes from Actinomycetota bacterium, assembly GCA_046744485.1. GTDB lineage: Bacteria > Actinomycetota > Acidimicrobiia > Acidimicrobiales > VFJN01 > DASQUK01. Next base: position 2,891 of record JBKPHE010000120.1, read on the forward strand.
TCGACCGCTCCGCCAAGAAGCACCTCGGCATGCTCTCGGCCCGAGGAGGCATCGACATCGAAGCCGTGGCCGCCGAGGATCCCGACGCCATCGCCAAGATCTGGGTCGATCCCGTCGACGGACTCACCGAGGAGCAGGCCAAGGCCTGGGTGGCGGCCGCCCGGCTCAACCCGGAGGCCAACGACGGCACCGTCGACGTCATCCTGAAGCTCTACAACGCCTACGTCGAGGGTGACGCCGACCTGGTGGAGATCAACCCGCTGATACTGACGCCGACCGGCGAGGTGCACGCGCTGGACGCCAAGGTCACCCTGGACGGCAACTCGGAGTTCAAGCACCCCGATTACCAGGCGTACGACGCCACCCAGGTGCGCGACGAGCGCGAGCAGGCGGCGCACGACAGGGGCCTGCAGTACGTCGGGCTCGACGGATACGTGGGCGTCATCGCCAACGGCGCCGGGCTGGCCATGTCGACCGTCGACATCGTCAACCAGGTCGGTGGCGAGCCGTCGAACTTCCTCGACATCGGCGGGGGCGCCTCGGCCGAGGTGATGACCGGCGCGCTCGAGGTAGTCACCAACGACCCCAGCGTCCGCTCGATCTTCATCAACATCTTCGGCGGCATCACCAAGGGCGAGGAGGTGGCCAACGGCATCGTGGCCGCGCTCGCTCGGGTGGACATCGCCCAACCGATCGTGATCCGCCTCGACGGCACCAACGCCGACCTCGGCCGGGAGATCCTCGAACCGCACCTGTCCGACCAGCTCCAGATGCAGCCGACGATGGTCGACGCCGCCCGCACCGCCGTCGCCCTGGCCGGCGCCGGGAAGTGAGGTCCCCCTCGTCATGAGCGTCTTCGTCGACGAGACGACCAAGGTCGTCTATCAGGGCCTCACCGGCAGCCAGGGCCGGTTCTACGGGCTGCTCAACCGCGAGTACGGCACCCAGGTCGTGGCGGGCACCAACCCGCGCAAGGCCGGCAGCGACGTCGACGGCATTCCCGTCTACGCCAGCGTGTCCGACGCCGTACGGGCCACCGGCGCCACGGCCAGCTGCATCTTCATCCCCGCGCCCGGGGTGCGGGACGCCGTGATCGAGGCCGCCGAGGGTGGCGTCACGTTCATCGTCTGCATCACCGAGGGCGTGCCGGCGCACGACGAGGCCTGGTTCTTCAACAAGCTCCGGCGCGACTTCCCCAACGTCCGGCTGCTCGGCCCCAACTGTCCCGGCATCATCAGTCCCGGAAAGGCCAACATCGGCATCACCGCCGGGCACATCGCCAAGTCGCCAACGCCCGGAGAGACCGCAGTCGGCATCGTCAGCCGCTCCGGCACGCTGACGTACCAGGCGCTCTACGAGTTGAAGCTCAATGACATCGGTGTGTCGACCTGCGTCGGGATCGGCGGCGACCCGGTGCCGGGCACGTCGTTCATCGACTGCCTCGAGGCCTTCGAGGCCGACCCCGACACCCACGCAGTGATGATGATCGGCGAGATCGGTGGCTCCGCCGAGGAGGAGGCCGCAGAGTTCATCGCCTCGAAGATGACCAAGCCGGTCGTCGCCTACATCGCCGGCGTGACCGCGCCCCCGGGCAAGAAGATGGGCCACGCCGGTGCCATCGTCTCGGGCGGCAAGGGCACGGCCCAGGCGAAGATGGACGCGCTGCGTGACGCGGGCGCCAAGGTGGGCCTCAATCCCACCGAGGCCGGCCGGCTCATGGTCGAGGTGGTCCGCGACCTCGGGTGACGACCGTCAACCCCGCCCGGGGCAGAGTGCCGTCAGGGGTTGCCGGGAGGCGGCGGCAACGGGCCGGTCGGCGGCGGTTGTGGCAACCGAGGCGGTTGGGCGACGGGCGGTTGTTGCCAGGGACCGGGCTGTTGCCCGGCGCCCGGTGGTCGCCAGCCGGCGTGCTGATCGGCCGATGGCCCTGGACGGCCGAAAACCGACGGTCCCGGCGCCATCTGCGGCGACTCTCCGGTCTGCATGTGCAGGAGCTGGGCGCCGAGCGCGACCGCCGCGCCCACGACCAGCAGCGCGATCCCGATGCTCGTGGGACTGCTCTCCTGCATGGCATCGGCGATGATCAGGACGATGCCCAGCGCCACCCCGCCGGCGCCGATGACCGTCGACGCCCGGCGCCCGCTCCGGGCGCCGAGCCATGCCACCACCAGACCGGCGACGATCGATGCGGCGCCGGCACCCGCCGCCTCGAGGTCCTCGCCGAGGAATGCGATCCCGGCCGGTATCGCCGCGAGGGACGCGACGACGAACGGGGTGGCGGTCCCGGCGAAACCACGGCGGTCGAGCAGCCGGGCGGCCACCAGGTAGGCGGCTCCGAACACCAGCGAGACGATGCCCAGCGTGGTGGGGTCGGGCTCATCGCCCTGGTTGGTGAACGCCTCGTCTCCGGGGAACGGCTCGTCCGGGAACGGTTCGTCGGTGACCAACGGGCTCTCGTCGACGAAGGCTTCCTCGAACCCAGCGGAGAACGGCTCCTCCGTGAACTGGAACGCCAGCAGCACCACCGCCGCCAAACCGGCGCCCAGCAGCAACGGGCGGCCTCGCGCCGGGCCGATCACGTACGAAACCAGCCACACCAGCGCTGACAGGGCCAGGATCCCTTCGGCCGACCACGGCGGCACGCCGTCGCCGTCGAATGTCAGGAAGTAGAAGAACGGCGGCACGGCCAACGCGATGGCGGTCACCCCGGCCGTGGCGGCCGGGCTGTCGGCGAACCGGTACAGCAGGAAGTAGCCGGCTGCGGCCACCACCAGGCACAGGATGATGCCCGGCAGCCGGGACCCGTCGCTGAACCCCTCCTCGCCCACCTGCGCGTCGCCGGAGATGATCACGACGCCCACGACGGCCAGCGCGCACCCGGCGCCGGCGAGCGAGATCCACAGCCGCGGCTCGGCGCGTCGTCCGGCCCAGGCGCCCAACCGGGCCAGGAAGCCCACCCCTTCGACAGCCATCCCGCGACCCTAGGCCACGCCGGATCCGTGGTTGGGCGCCGGTCCCGCGCTCGTCCGTGCCGGCCGGCGGGCACGGACGAACATGAGGATCGGTCCGAAAGTCAGACCGCGGTCGGCGGCGTCGCCGACGGGCCCGTGATGGGGTCCTCGGACTCCTGGGTCTTCATGTAGCCGCCGGCGCCCAGGCCGATGGCGGCGATGAACGCGATCCAAAGGCCGTACTTGCGATCGAGGTCGAAGCTCTCGCCGAGCACTTCGACGTCGGACGTGATCAGCACACGCAGGAGCAGCAGCGCCACGATCACGACGCCGGCGATTAGGTGGATCTGTGACCACGGGATGGGCGGCCTGGGCAACTCGGTGGTCGTGAATCGCTGGATCGCGATGACCGCCACCATGGCGGCGGCGATGAGGAGCGGAAGGATGCCGGTGAGGAAGTAGTCCCAGCCGTTGTTGCTGCCCCCGGCCAGGCCGTACCAGGGCATGAACATCGCGACCAGGAACAGGATCGCGGAAGCGCCGATCACCTTGTCGGCGGTCGACAGATTGTTGAGGTCCACGTCTATCGCCTCTCGTCTTCAGAGTCGTTGAATGGCCCCGAAGCGCGTGCGCCCCGCGCGGGTCGGCCGTCCGAACGAGCCCGGCCACTAGCATCCGACCGATGCCCCCAGCTCGGATCGCGGTACTCGCCTCGGGCAGCGGCACCCTACTGCACGCCATCGTCGGCGACGGCGTGCCCGTGGCGCTGGTGGCGGCGGACCGTCCCTGCCGAGCGCTGGAGATCGCCGCCGAGCACGACATTCCCACCGAGCTGGTGGAGCGCACCGAGTGGGGCCCGTCCTTCGACCGCACGGCCTACACCGAGCGGCTCGTCAAGGTGCTCCGGACCCACGCGATCGACCTGGTGGTCATGGCCGGGTTCGGCACCGTGGTGCCGGGGCTCACCGACGCCTATTCCGGCCGGGTCCTCAACAGCCACCCGGCGCTGCTACCGGCGTTCAAGGGCTGGCACGCGGTGCGGGATGCGCTCGCGGCCGGGGTCAAGGTGACGGGCACGACCATCCACGTGGCCACGGCCGAGGTCGACCACGGACCGATCCTGGCCCAGGAGGCGGTCCCCGTGCTGCCGGACGACACCGAGGAGACCCTGCACGAGCGCATCAAGCAGGTCGAGTGGCGCCTGTATCCCGCAACCATCCGCCGCTTCGTCGCCGATACCTTCGGCGACGCGTCCGGCCACGACCCCGATCCCCAGGAGGACACGTGAGGGCCCTGCTCTCGGTCTACGACAAGGCCGGCATCGTCGAGCTCGCCGATGGCCTGGCGGGCCTGGGTTGGGAGCTGGTCTCGTCGGGCGGCACCGCCGCCGTGCTCCGGGATGCCGGCCTCGATGTCGCCGACACCGCGGAGATCACCGGCTTCCCGGCGATCCTCGGGCACCGGGTGGTGACGCTCCACCCGAAGGTGCACGGTGGCATCCTCGCCGACCGCACCGATCCCGCCCACCGAGCCGACCTCGAGGCCCACGGCATCGAACCGTTCGACCTGGTGGTCGTGAACCTCTATCCGTTCGGCGCCGACGCCACGACGTTCGAGCACGGTCCGGCGCAGGCGGAGGAGCTGATCGACATCGGCGGGCCGACCCTGGTCCGCGCCGCAGCCAAGAACCACACGCAGGTCGGCGTCGTCGTGGATCCGGCGGATTACCGGGCCGTGCTCGACGAACTGCGGACGTCGGGATCGCTGTCCGACACGACCCGCCGTGAGCTCGCGCGGACGGCCTTCGCGTGCACGGCGGCGTACGACGCCGCCATCGTCCGCTGGTTCGACGACAGCGCCGGTTCGGGGTCGCGCGAGCTCCCGGAGTCGCTCCACCTCACGTACCGGCGGGAACCGCTCACCCTGCGCTACGGGGAGAACCCCCACCAGCGGGCGGCGCTGTACCGCGCCGAGTCGACCGGCGTCGGGGCGGGCGCCGGCGAGCCGTGGTGGGCGGCGATGACCCAGCACGGCGGGATGGCGCTCAGCTACCTGAACATCTACGACGCGGACGCCGCGTGGCTGCTGGTCCACGACCTGGCCGCACGGTTCGACCGACCTGCCGCAGCCATCATCAAGCACGCCAATCCCTGCGGGGCGGCGATCGCCTCCACCCTGGCCGATGCCTACGAGCACGCCTTCGAATGCGACGAGCGCTCGGCGTTCGGGGGGATCGTGGCGCTGAGCCAGGTGGTCGACGTGGCCACGGTGGAACGGATGGTGGCGGCGGCGCAGGCCGACGTCGTCATCGCCCCCGGCTACGCGCCCGGCACGATCGAAGCGTTGCAGGCCAAGCGGAAGAACACCCGCATCCTGGAGGCTCCGGCACCCAGGCCCGACCGGTGGCATCTGCGCCCCATCACCGGGGGGTTGCTGCTGCAGGACCCCCATCGGTTCGTGGCCGAGCGGGCCGACTGGCGCGTGGTCACCCGGCGTGAGCCGACCGAGGCCGAGTGGAGCGACGCCGAGCTGGCGTGGCGGGTGTGCGGCTGGGTCCGCTCCAACGCGATCGTCCTGGCCAAGGACGGCGCCGCGTGGGGGATCGGCGCCGGCCAGCAGAACCGCGTGGAATCGGGTGAGCTGGCGGCGTCCAAGGCGGCGGGCCGGGCCGCGGGCGGCGCCTGCGCCAGCGACGCCTTCTACCCCTTCCCCGACGGCATCGACGCCGCAGCCGCTGCCCGCGTGGCGGTCGTGATCCAGCCCGGCCGGCCCACCGGCGTGTCGCGCGACGAGGAGATCATCGCCCGCGCCGACGAGCTCGGCCTCGCCATGGTCATCACCGGCGAACGCCACTTTCTCCACTAGGGCAACTGGCGCCCCAGGGCGTCGTCAGCGGATGCCGACGTAGAGCAGGTCGCCGGTGAAAATCTCGATCAGCCAGAGTTCGTCACCGACGCCATGCTGGGTGCCGTAGTAGGCGATCCTCCACGGCCCGTCCAGGTGGGCATTGATGGCCAGACCGCCGGCCTCCGGATCCTGGGTCCGCCGCCGGCAACGGTGCGGATGACGCCGTCCGGCCCGATGCGGCGGACCCGGTCGGTGCCGAAGTCGCCGACGTGGATCACCCCCGCTGGACCCTGGGCGACGTCGCTGACGCTGTCCAACGTCGCCTGGGTCGCCGGTCCACCGTCCCCCGAGAACCCGGCCTGGCCTGTGCCGGCGAGCACGGTCTCGGTGCCGTTGGGGGGCTGCTCAACGACCGTGTTGCCCTTAGGGGTGATGATCGTGCCGTCGTTGCGCACCTCGTATCCGTCGAGTGCGCTGAGTCCCTCCGTCCCCGGGCGCAGCTCGCGTGTCGTCGGGCCGGTCACGGTGAACACGCCGAGGGTGTCGGGGTCGCCCGGCCGGACGAGCACGATAGAGCCATTGGGGCTGACCACTGGATCAACGAAGGGCTCGAGGTTGAACGGATCGGCAGTGGTCCCCGAGTGAACGACGACGCCGTCGGAGGCGCCGCCGCCGGGCGGGACGCGCACCAACTCGTACCTGTACTCCTCGAAGGGGGCGATCTCGCGGCTACGGACGAAGTAGATCGTCCCGTCGGCCGTCGTCGCCACACCCCGCGAGAGTTCGGGCCGGACTGTGCCGCCGCGCGGCACGACGGCGTCACGCCTTCCGGATAGGTGCGGGCCTCGACCGGCGGAGGATGCGATGGCATACGACATCGGCCCGACCTTGCGGGTACTCGGCGGCTTCGGCCTGCGGGTGGGCCTACGAACCGTGCCGCTCAACGCGAGCGGCAAGCGGGTGCTGGCGTGCCTCGCGATCGGGGGGCCGGCGTTGCGGCGGGAGACGCTCGCGGGCCGGGTGTGGGAGTGGTCGTCGCAATCGCGGGCGCACGCCAACCTGCGCAACGCGCTGTGGAGGATCCGGCGGGCCGATCGGCGACTCGTCGAGACCGATCACGAGCAGGTGCGCCTCGGCGACGATGTCGTCGTCGACCTCCATGCCAGCGTGGCCCAGGCGCGCCGGCTCCTCGATCACGACGAGCGGTGCGAGCTGGCGGCGACGCCCGTCGGCCTGCTCGAGATCGACATCCTGCCGGACTGGGACGACGACTGGGTGCTGCTCGAGCGCGAGCGGCATCGCCAGCTCCGCATCCACGCGTTGGAGGCACTGAGCACTCGCCTGATCGACGCCGGTCGGTTCGCCGAGGCCATCGACACCGCGTACGCCGCGATCGCCGCCGAACCGCTGCGGGAGTCGGCCCACGACGTGCTGATCAGGGCGCACCTGGCCGAGGGCAACCGGGTCGAGGCCGCACGCCAGCTCTCCGCCTACCGACGCCTGCTGCACGACGAGTTGGGCCTGCCACCATCGTCGCGGCTCGAGGCCCTGGTCGAAGCCGTGGGGGCATGACCGGGCTTCCCCCCACGCAACCGAGCTGCAGGACTGAGGGTCGATTCCGCGGGTGATGCGCGCCAGGCGGACAGTGACTGTCCAACCGACGAGCGACCGGCGGAATCGACCCTCATTGGGTCATGGCCGTGGACCGTCCAGTTCCCAGCCGCCCGCTTCGAGGACACGGAGACCCTCCCGGTCGGTCTCGTGCCCGCACTTGGGCGGTCCCTTGTCGTAGAGCTTCAACCAGCCGATCGTCGCACTCGGGCGGGGCTGGTCGGAGCGCCGGAGCTGATCCGGCAGGGTGGCCAGGTCGCCGCAGCAGTACTTGCAGGGGCTGTACCCCTTCACGTCGTCGCTCCGGGAGCGGTTCAGTATCTCGAGCCTGGCGATGCGCGCCCGCCGGCGGGGGTCCTGCCTCAGCAGCCAATGCTCGAGTTGCCGCTCGGCGTGGTGCACGTTGGTGCACGTCTTGTTGTACCTCTGGTCCAGCCGGCCGACGTTGAAGGTCACCAGGCGGAGCTCGCGCTCATCCTCCAGCGGGAGGAACAGCAGGCCCCCGGACGACACCCTGGCCTCCGGGTCGGAGGACATCCAGACGTAGTCGAGCGATCCGTAGCGGCTGGTCGCGACCGAGTAGACCTCTGGACCGGAGAGATGGGCCGGCGGGTTGACCAACCGCGTCACGCCGTCCTTGCCCCGCTCGGTCTGGGGGTCGACGAGGGGTTTCGGGTCGCCGCTGTGGCCGCCCAGGGTGACAACCGACAGCACGACGCCGCGCCGGCGATTGCGGATCGCTTTGTTGCCCGTCTCGGGTGCGCCGAGCACCTTGTCGGCGGCCTCGACCAGGTCCTCGGTCTGCAGGTCCCGCTTCAGCACCGCGGCGTGTGCCGGCGCGCGACCCATGACCTGGAGGCAGTAGGCGAGGGCGTCGGGGCGCTCGCACAATCGGGCATGGCTCAGGCGGCCCTTGGGGAGCAGCTCCTGGTGGACGCGTTGGCCGCTCGAGGCCAGCGGGTGCGCGCTGCGGACCGGGACGGTTCCATCGCCGTCCTTGCTCACCAGCACGCGACTCTTCACCCGGGCGTAGCCCTCGACGGTGCTGAACCCGCTGGCGGCCAGGAAGTGGTAGTCGATGCCGTGCTGGGCCAACCAGCTCTCGAGCTCCAGTTCGGGCTTGAGTTGGGCGCGGAAGCCACGCAGGACATCGATCACCGGGGCATTGGTCCCCGTGTGCACTTGGTTCCGGTACGTGTCGACATGGCTCTCGATCACCCCGCCCCGCGCCAGGACGAAGTCGTAGATCGGCAGGAGCTCGATCGTCGACGCCATGAACCTGACGACCGATGTCTGCATCTCACCGGGAATGACCTGTGCCGACAGCGACGCCGGCGCCACCGTGCCGGTCGCAGGCGCCTCGGCCGCGCGTTGGCGCATGATCGGCTGCGCCCACCGGTAGAAGGGGTTCTCGCCGAAGGGCAACATACGACCGATGAGGTAGAGGTACGCGTGTGGCGCTCCCGAGTGCGGTGTACCGATCGTGATCAGTCGCCTGGTGAGCTCGAACCCCTTGTGATGAGACTCGATGAAGGCTCGGGCCACGAGCCCGCCCAGGCTGTGACCGATGAACGTGATCCGCTCGTCCTGGTCGAGACGGCGACCCCGCTGGAGGTACTCGCCGCCGAACCATCTCTCCAGGATCCGCCTCTGGAGAAGTAGGGCGTTCAGGTGGGCGGACAGCCGCCAGTCATACGGGAACACGAGCACGTCGAGGCCCTCGTCCGTCAGGGCCTTGACGAAGCGCGTGTACGGCTTGAACTCGACATGCTTCTTCCGGAAGTCCACCTCGAGGTCGATCAGCCCGCCGACACGCGCGTCCCCGGGCTGGTCCAAGCCGTTGCCGGTCTGCATGCGTCGCGTCCAGGACTCTGGTTCGAAGAACCAATGGAGCGTGCCGATCTCGCCCCACAGGGCTTCGGGCCCCTTGTCGCAGGGGTAGAGCGCCGAACCCTTCAGCAGCGCCCGGCCCGCCGGGCCGAGGTTCTGGTCACACAGCCGTCGTGCTGCGTCGGGGCTGAGACTCCCGTCGGTGAGGACCGAGCCGAGCACGCCGGGCAGGAAGACGACGCGCTCCTTCGTCGGGGTTCCCCCGGGGGCGCCGCCCCGGATGGGACCAGGGAAGGGGAAAAGTGCCTCACCGTCCTCGGATGGCTCGTCAGCCTCGATGTCGTCCTCGTAGTACAGGTCGACGTGGCCCTGCTCGGACTCGCTGGCTGCGGCACCGCAGTCGTAGCTCGGTTTGGCCTCGTCCGCGCCGTACACCGAATCGAGGTCGAGCTGACCGGTGTAGCTGGCGGGTCTGCAGAAACGGATGTGGAGGTGTCGGGTGTGCCCCGGCCACTGCGACACGCCCCTGACCTGCGGATCGAGGAACCCGATCGTCTTGATCGGCAGGACCGGGTTGGCCCGGATCACGTCGACCAGCTCCTGCACCAATGGGCGATGGCGCTCGTAGCCGGGGTCGGCGACACCGATTCGCTTGCCGTCCACGACGAGGTTCACGTCGGCGTCGAGCCCGACCCGGTGGCTCTTGTGGCGACCGAGCTGCCCGCCACCGAGCTTGCTGATGTCGCGGACCCCGAACCTCGCCTCGGGATGGCGCCCGGTCCACTCCCGGTCGATCCAGGCGAGCGCCTCGATCGTCTCCGGGATGGCGTAGCGGTTGCGAGTCGCCCCCGTTTGCAGGGGGGTCGCCACCGCGGCAAGCGGCCGCGCCGCCGCGGTGCTCGTCGAGGACGGCGCCGGTGACACGGGGCCCAAGGCCGGGTCCACGATCGTGTCACGGATCTGCAACCACTCCTTGCTGAGCGATTGGTACCCCGGTTCGTCGGGCGACAACTTGGCGCCCTGCCGCTCGGGGTGGCGCGCGAAGAACACCAGGTTCGTCAACCGATTTCGATCCCGGATCCCACCGGCGGTGGCCAGCCGCACCAGCGGCTGCCAGAGGGATCGCTCCGACGGGGTGACGTCTGCTTCTGCGTTCATCTCCGCTCCCTTGGGGTCGTGCCGCGGTTGAGGCACGCGGCCTCGATCGAGTGCGGTCACCGTCGCCACGAGCTGCGCGATGTCGAGGTAGCCGTGTCCGAGGCGGGGCGCGGCCCCGCCGTTGGAGCCGGGGCGGGCCACGCTGCCCAACACGAGCGCGCGTGTCTCGTCGGCCCTCAGGGGATACGGGGCGCCCTGCAGGCACAGCGCCACTGCACCGGTGACATGGGGAGTGGCCATGCTGGTGCCCGACTTGCGGGTCAGCAGCCCGTGGCTCCGGGGGCTTCCGGCCGGGGCCGACCGTGCGGCGAGGACGTCGACACCCGGTGCCGCGAGGTCGGGCTTGGGTCGGTCGTCGCGTGTGGGTCCGGAACTGCTGAAGGGCGCCAGCTCACGGCCCGGCGAGTGGGCGTCGTAGGCGCCGACGACGAGCGGCAAGCGACCGTTGGCGATCGTCCCCGTGGTGTAGCGGTCGTCGGCGTCGGCGGCCAGGAAGCGGGCTTGGCATGGAGCGCAGGCCTCGTCCCGTTCCAGCCAGGCGTGGAAGACCCCGTTGCCCGCCGTCTTCGCCCACAGAGTCGCGACCCAGCGGCCCGATGGCGCCGTTTCGTAGAGGAAGAGCTCGATCTGGTTGTCGTTGTTGTTGGGGTCGCAGGCCCGGTGGTAGAGGCGCCCGACGATTCGGCCCTCCTCGACGACGTCGACGTGGTCGCCGAGGCGGACCCAGGGAGATCGCTCACCCGTGGGGGACTCGACGCTGATCAGGAACTCGTCCTCGCCGCTGTACCAGATCTCCAGCTCGTTGGGGGTGAAGTCGGCCTCGTCGGTGACGAACGTGAGCGATCGGGAGCCGCCGGGGATCAGCTGCCCGCTGGCGTGGACCGACTTGCCGAAGTAGTTGCCGCCGCTCTGGCAGACGAAGCGGTTGGGCGCGGCCAGGAGCGCGTGGTCGATCGCCTGCTCGCACAGCGTCAGGCCGTCATGGGGTCCGCCCTGCTGCCCGACGCTGAGGTTGATCACGCAGGGGCGGTCACCCGCGATTCGGAAGATGAAGTCGATTGCCTCGAGGATCCGTACCGAGTCGCCGAGGTTGGCGAGTCCTCGGGTACCGCGGTTGGCCAGGTGGACGAACGCGAGGTCGGCCGCCGGGGCGATGCCCACCGGCCCGCCGGACCGACCGTTCCCGGCGGCGATGTCGATGACATGCATGCCATGGGTGCCTCGGCGGTCACGATCGGCATCCGCGGGGTGTAAGCCGAGAGCGCCGTAGGGGTCCGCGGTGCGCAGGGCATCGTTGATCTGCGACGCGCAGTAGAGGCTGCCGTAGCCGTAGGGGGTCGGCGCCGGCCCGGGCCCGACGTCGCGCTGGTCCCACAGGGCAAGGAGGCGCGTCGTCCCGTCGCGATGCTTGAGGTTCGGGTCATCGGGGTCGCAGCCCCAGTCGACGACACCGACCAGGACGCCCGCGCCGGTCAGGCCAACGCCGGGCGGCCTGCGCTCGTCCCCGTCGAGCACGCGCAGGGGCAGGTCATGAGTGGGGCCGTCGTCGATTCCGAGCTCCGGGCCGAGCGTGTCCGGCCGCTTCAGGCTCGCGACGTTCTCGTGGCGTCGCGCGGTCAGGATCGCGTCCTTGCGGAGGCGACAGGTGGCGACGGGGCCGAAGCGCGACACGATACGCACCCCGGCCACGTCGTCCATCGGTCGGTCGAGCCGGATGATGGCCTCGACCTCCCGGTCGTCGGGATAGGTGGTGCTCTTTAGGAGCTCGTACAGCGCCGGGTCCAGATCCATGGCACGCGGACTCAGGCCGTGCCCGCCAGGCGACGATCACTTTCCCGTCGATGGTTGGACCACCGTCACCGGCACCTTGTCGAAGTCGTCGCCCCGAGTCGCCGTGATCGTGGTCGTTCCCGCCTTCTTACCGGTGACCACGCCGCTGGCGTCCACGGACGCCACGCTGTCGTCTGCGCTTGTCCAGGCGACGTTGCCGTCGAGGTTGACCCGGTAGCGGCTTTGCCCTTTCACCGGGATCTCGGTCAGGTGGTGTGCGATCGTCATGACGCCGCGTCGGTCGCCGTTGTCGTCGTCGTCGTTGAGCCGGCGAGCGATGGCCGCGCCGCCGACGATGAGCGCACCGAGCGCCGCCGCCTGAACCTTGGGGTTCCCGAGCCCCTTGTCCGGAGACGTCAGGAACGCGGCGTGACCGAACCGGAGGAACCCGTTGACGATGTTCTTCGTGTTCGCGTCCAGCCCCGGCACGAAATCGTCGAGCTGGGCCGAGAGCTGGGCCAACGCCGGGATCGCGACCAGGGCCTGTGTGTTCCCCCTGGTGCGTCTGTCCAGCCCCTTCAACGCGGTCAGGGTCGCATCCGCCTGGACCTTGTTCTCGAGGTCGACCTTCGCCACGTCCGCCTGGGTGCGCTGGATCGCGGCCGCCGCCGTCTTGGGACGGGACGGGCGCATCGCAGGGCGGCGAGCCCTCGACCTCGCGAGCGCCAATCTGCGGCGTGCCAGGGCGGCCCTGGCCCGGCGCCGGCGTTGCTCCCGGCGCCGGCTCGCGGCGCTCTCCGCCTCGCCGGACTCGCCGTAGAAACCCTCGACGTCGTAGTCCTCGGCGTCGGCGTCGCCGTAGTCCTCCGCGCCCTCGTCGCTGCCCCAGTACTCCATCGACTCGTACGAGTCATCGAGCATGGTTTCCGACATAGCCGTCCTCCTTGTGGTGGTTGTTGTTACGCCGAGCGGCGCCGTTGGGCAGTCCGCCCGTACGGGCGACTGCCCTCATTGCGGGGTACACGTACGCGGCGAAGAGCTGCCGGTCGGGCGGGAGCCATCCCGGCCCCCCGGCTCCGTCGCACACGGGGCAACCCGACTCCTGGCCCCAGCAGTCACAGGCACCGAGCGCCGCCGCCAACGCCAGGTTCCTGTCCACGAGCTCGTCGAACGCCAGGTCGTCCTGGTTGCGGTCGAGGCCGTGCCAGTCGGCTGAGCCCGACGACTGGTCGTCGACGATCATGCGCGCCAGCCGGTTCCCCAGTGCGACGGCGATGAGCTCGTCCGGTGGGCTCCCGTCCGTGTCGGCAAGGCCTTCGGTGCGGGCCAGCTGGTCGACCACCTGCTGGAACACGCGCTCCACGATCGCCAGCGGGTTGACGGTCTCCTGTCCGAACAAGGCACTGAGGTCCATCGATCTCTCCCCAGCTCAGAACGGACCTGTCACGTCGGACAGGTCCCCGTCCTCCGCGCCGATGAGCGAGTCGTACAGCGCCTCGTGGTCGTCGAGCAGGTAGGCCGACTCCTCCTCGCCGGCGTCGGAGAGCTCGTCGGCCTCCGCAGCCGCCTGCCCGAGCAGGGCGCTGAACATCTTCATGACCTCGTTCACCGGGACCCCGCTGACGGTCTTGCGCCCGTGCTCGCGGAGCGCGCCCGCAAGGAGGGCCTGCTGGACCACCGGGAGATAGCTGGCCACGAGCGCCTGCTTCGCGGCCGTGCCGGGCGGCCTTGTGGCGCCAGCCATCAGCGGTGCCGTTGCCGACGCCGTCGGGCTGGTCGGTGGGGAACCGGCGAGTGCCTTGCCGGCCGCGCCGGCGAGCGTTCCCCCGACAGGACCTCCCAGCGCCGTGCCGACGACCGGCAGCGCGAGCTGCTGGAACGCGGGATTCGTCAGCGTGTCCATCGTGCCCTTCTGAACCTGACCGAGCGCCTTGGCAAAGCTGAAGGACTCGGCCGGGGTCAGGGAGTCGAAGACATCGAGCAGTGCCTGGTCCGTCTCTTCGGGACTCAGCGCGGCATAGTCCTCGTGGAGGACGTCGCGAAATGCGTCTCCGAGGTCGACGATGTCCTCGTACGCGTCTCGGTCGTCAAGGTACAACGCCTCGTCCGCGAACTCGAGATCCTCCAGGTCCTCCAGGTCCTCAAGGTCCTCAAGGTCCTCCAGCGGTGCCCACTCGTCGAAGTAGTCGTCATCCATCGCACGATCTCCAAACCCACGACTGCACGTGTCCGGTCATCCGCTGTGCTCGGGCCGGTACCGACAGCGCCGCACTGTACGAGCGCGCCGTCTCTCCACCCGTCACGGAGGCGTCGCTTCCTGGTCTCCTCCCGCGTCACCCGACGGGCTCGCGGCCAGGGCGGTCAGCCAGGCCACCAGCTGCTGCCCGGCCGCATCGGCGGAGGTCACGACGACGGCCTGCTCGCCGCCGGGCCACGACGTGAGGAGCCTGGCCCTCAGCCCTTCGTCCTCGAGCCAGGCTCGGACGATGACGATGCACCAAGCCCGCGCTGCCACGGTGGCCGATGGTGCCGGCCCGCCGTGCGCGGATCGTCCCCGGGAGGGTCACTCGATCGCCTCTACGACAACCGGGACGCCGCTCCCGACGGGTCGATCGGTGCTTCGAGACGATCCTCAGGTCACGCGCCGAGGAGTGGGGAGGTGCCGCTCGTGAGCGCCGCTCTCGACCAGCCGTCGTAACCGGTCGACCGCGTCCCAGACGTCGACGAAGCGGGTGGCGATCGGTGCGGGCCCCAGGCGCAATCGATCCGGCGCCCGGAAGTCGGGCACGACCCCGGCGACCTCGATGAGCGCCTGGGAGATCCGCCAGGCGTCGGGGTGCGCGAGCGCCACGTGTGATCCTCGTCGCTCGGCGGCCCGGGGGCTGGTCAGCGTGAAACCCAGCGGTGCGAGCCACGCATCCGCGAGATCGACGATCAGGGACGTGAGAGCCATCCCCTTGGCCCGCAGGCGCTCGATGCCCGCCTCCACCAGCAGGCCGACGCCGGCCTCGACACATGCCAACCCCAGGACCGCGGGCGAGCCGGTGAGCCACGAACGGATCCCGTCGACTGGCGTGTAGCCCAGCGCCATCGCGAACTGGTCGCGCTGGCCGAACCAGCCCCAGATCGGCTGGCGCAGGACATCCTGCAGCTCGCGGCGCACGTAGGTGAAGGCCGGGGCGCCCGGGCCACCGTTGACGTACTTGTACGTGCAGCCGACCGCCAGATCGGCGCCGGTAGCGTCGAGCTCGATGGGCACCGACCCCACCGAGTGCGACAGGTCCCACAACGCGAGCGCGCCGTGCTCGTGGGCCAGTGCCGTGAGCCCGCCCATGTCCGCCAACGCCGCGGATCCGTAGGCGACGTGCGAGAGGCAGAGCAGCGCGGCGCCGTCCAGCGCGGCGGCGATCATGCCGGCGTCGGGCCCGGCGACGCCGTCGCTGGGCACCTCCCGGTAATCCAGCCCGAGCCGTGCCGCGAGACCCTCGAGCACGTAGCGGTCGGTGGGGAAGTTGTCGTCGTCGGTCACGACCGCCCGGGCACCCGGTCGCGCCGCGATCGCGGCCGACGCCGCCTTGTAGAGGTCGACGGTCGTGGAATCACCGACGACCACCTCCCCTGGCCTCGCGCCCAGCAGGTGCCGGGCCAGGACGTCGCCCACCTCCGTGGGCAGGTCGATCCACGACTCCCACGACCGGACCAGGCCGCCGGCCCACTCGTCGTCGATCAGCTGCAACAGGCGTCGGCGGGCTCGCTGCGTCAGCCGCCCCAACGAGTTGCCGTCGAGATAGAGCAGGTCGGGGTCGGTGGCGATCGACTCGGCCAGCAACGAGGCGAGCGGGTCGGCCTCGTCGAGGGCCTCGGCCCGACGACGATCGGTGGGATCCGTACGCACCGCAGGCTGACGCTACCGGCGGCACAATGGGATCCGATGACGGCACAACTGCTCGCCGGTGCCCCTGTGGCGGAATCCGTGCTCGCCGACGTCACCAAGCGGGTCGAGGCGCTCGCCGAGCGGGGCAAGACGGTGGGGCTGGGCACGATCCTGGTGGGCGACGACGCCGCATCGGCCGGCTACGTGCGCAAGAAGCACGAGACGTCCGAGCAGGTGGGCGTGGCGAGCCACCACATCGAGGTTGCCGGCGACGCCACCCAGGGCGACCTGTTGGCGGCGGTCGAGCGGTTCAACGCCGACCCTGCGGTCGACGCCTACCTGATCCAGCATCCGCTGCCGCCGCGGTTCGACTTCAACGCCGCCGTGGGGGCCATGGACCCCGCCAAGGACGGCGACGGCCTCCATCCCGTCAACCTCGGCAAGCTCGTCCTCCAGGAGGACGGGCCGGTGCCGGCCACGCCGGCTGGCATCCGCGAGATGTTCGTGCACTACGGCATCGACATCGCCGGCAAGCACGTGGTGGTGGTGGGGCGCGGCCCGACCCTGGGCCGGCCCCTGGCGCTGCTGCTCACGCTCAAGCAGCCGGGTGCCAACGCGGCCGTGACCGTCGTGCACAGCGGGGTGCCCGACCTCGTCGACTACACCCGCCGGGCCGACATCGTGGTGGCGGCCGTGGGGGTGCCGTCGTTCGTGATGCCCGACATGGTCCGACCGGGCGCGGTGGTCGTGAGCGGCGGGATCAGCTGGGAGGGGCGCAGGCTGCTCCCCGACGTCGACGAGTCCGTGGCCGAGGTGGCGTCGTGGATCACGCCCCGGCTGGGCGGCGTCGGTCCCACCACCGTCGCCATGCTGCTGCGCAACACGGTCGAGGCGGCCGAGCGGACCGTTGGTGCCGCCACCGGGTAGGCTGTCCCGGACCCGGACCGACATGGGTGGTGCTGTTGCATCCGGCCCGGTCAAGCGCACCAACGCACATCCGACGCATCGGGGGAGTTGACCCATGGCTTCCGCGCCCCAGGACCGCCAATACGCCGGCAGGATCGTCGAGCTGCTGGCGGCGGGCCGCACGCTCAGCTTCGAGTTCTTCCCGCCAAAGAACGACGAGGCGGAGCGCCAACTCGAAAAGACGATCCACGAGCTGGCGCCGCTGCGGCCGTCGTTCGTGTCGGTGACGTACGGCGCCGGTGGCTCGACCCGCGACCGAACCCGCGACATCGTGATGCAGGTCAACCGGGAGCAGGCGTTCCCGGCCATGGCCCACCTCACCTGCGTCGGCCACTCGCGTGACCAGGTCGTGGCGCTGCTCGACGAGTACGAGGCCGGCAGCGTCCGTAACATCCTGGCGCTGGCCGGGGACCCGCCCGCGGACGGGAGCGATCGCGGCGGCGACTTCACCTACGCGCTCGAGCTGGTGGAGCTGGTCCGGAACCATCCGGGCGACTTCTGTGTCGGCGTGGCCGCCCACCCGGAGCTGCACCCCCGCTCGGAGGGCGACCGGGCCCAGGACCGCCGCAACCTGGCCATCAAGCTGGACGCCGCCGACTTCGGGATCACCCAGTTCTTCTTCGAGCTCGACGACTACCTGCGCATGCTCGACGAGCTGGCCGAGCTCGGGTGCACCACCCCGGTCCTGCCGGGCGTGATGCCGCCGGGGGTCGCCCCGCTGAGCGGGCTGGTACGCATGGCGACGATGAACGGGTCCGTCGTCCCCGGAACCCTGATCGCACGCCTCGAGGCGGCGGGCGACGAGGTCGAGGCGCGTCGGGAGATCGCGGTGGACGTCGCCACCGAACTGTGCCGCCGGCTGCTCGACGCCGGCGCCCCCGGCCTCCATCTCTACGCGCTGAATCGGTCGGAGGCCGTGCTTCGGATCGTCGACAACCTGGGGTTGGCACCGGGCAGCTGAGCCCAAGCTCCCCTTGAACGTCACACCGGCTCCCTAAGGTGTCGGCATGGCAGCGAGAGGGCTGGGAGCAGCGGAGCGCCCGGGGCGCAAGCGGTCGCCGACCGCGACTTCGTCCTTTGGCGTGGGTCGACGCGAGAACCACGACTCGGCCGCGTTCTACGCCCGGTTCGCGGCGCCGGAGCTGTCCGACGACGCCGTCGTCAACCCGCCCGGCGTCGTCGACCAGATCTACGTGGGCGACAGCCGCTCGATGGACCGGGTGCAGCCGGCATCGGTGGCGCTGGTGGTGACCTCGCCGCCCTACTTCGCCGGCAAGCAGTACGAGGAGGAACTGGGAAAGGAGGGCATCCCCGTCTCGTATGCCGACTACCTCGCCCTGCTCGAGGGTGTGTTCGCCGAGTGCGTTCGCAAGCTCGAGCCCGGTGGCCGCATCGCCGTCAACGTGGCCAACCTCGGGCGCAAGCCCTACCGCTCGCTCTCAGCCGACGTCATCGGCATCCTCCAGGACCGGCTGGGGCTGCTGCTGCGGGGCGAGATCATCTGGCGTAAGGCCCGGGGGGCGGGCGGAAACTGCGCGTGGGGGTCGTTCCGCAGCCCCGCCAACCCTGTGTTGCGCGACCTCACCGAGCGGGTGGTGGTGGCGTCGAAGGGGCGGTTCGACCGGGCGATCGACCGGTCGCAGCGCGTCGCCGCCGACCTGCCGCACGTGGCCACACCCTCGGCCGACGAGTTCATGGAGGCCACGCTCGACGTCTGGGAGCTGGCACCCGAGAGCGCCCGCCGGGTCGGCCACCCGGCGCCGTTCCCGGTCGAGCTACCTCAGCGGCTCATCGAGCTGTACACGTGGCGCGGCGACGTCGTACTCGATCCCTTCATGGGCGTGGGCTCGGCGGCGGTGGCCGCGGTGCGCACCGGGCGCCGCTACCTCGGCTACGACACCGACGAGCGCTACGTCGAGGTGGCGCGGCGGCGGGCGGCCGACGAGCTCCTGCGGGTGCTGGCCCACGGCGGGCCACCCCAGCCGGCGGGCGACAAGGCGGTGGCGGTCGCGGCGTCGCTTCTTCGGGACGCCGGCTTCGTGGTCGACGAGCGGGTCCGCAGGAAGGTGGGCGGGGTCGACGTGACGTTGCTGGCCACCGACCACGCCGGTCGCGAGTGGCTGGTCGAGGTGGTCGGCGGGTTCACGGTCGGCCGCCCGGGGTTGCGCCACGGCGACGTGCTCGAGCGCACCCTGGGCCGGGCGGTCCGCCTCTCCGGGTTCGGGGCGCGGCCCCTCCTGCTGATGGCCACCGACATGCCGGGCCGGCGATCCGCGGGAGCGGTGGCGCTGACCGAGGCCCGCGGGCGTGCGTTCGTCGACGTCATGCCGGTCGAATCTTCCGAGGCGACCGTCGAGCGCCTGGGGCACTACGCACGGGCCGCGACCTCGCCGCAACCGATCGGCGAGCTGTTGGTGCCGGACTGACGGCCGGATCGGTCGCCCGTGCCCGCCGATCGCACCGAGATCACCGAGATCGTCACCGGCCTGGCCACCTTCGGGGCCGGCGACCTGGAGGCCGCTCTGGCCGACCCACCGGGGGCCTTCGGCGGTGTGGGGTCCGAGCGCTGGGACCGCCTGCGGGCCCTGTACGGGGAGGGCCGCCACCGGGCGGCGTTCGCCGCCGCGTGGGCCAACGGGCGGACGTTCCTCGACGCGCGCGCCGGCCTGCGGGGCCGCCCGCCCGAGGTCGTCGAGTGGAAGGGCCCGCATCGCCCGCCCGGCGTCGACCCGGTGCCGGCCGACCTGCGCATCGACCACGTCTACCTGGTGAGCTGCAAGTACAACTCGCGCATCACCCTGAACGCCGCGCCACGACTCGTCTTCGGCAGGTCCAATGGGGCCGACGCCGACGCTCGGGCCGACTGGTTCGCGGAGCTGGCGCCTCGGGAGACGCAGGCGCTGTACGAGATCGTGCGGTTCGAGACCGGGATGGTCGGGGCCCTGCCCGACCGGGCGATCGACCTGTCACCCGCCCAGCGCCGCGCCCTGGCCCGGGCACTCGGGCGGGGCGCTTGGACGTCGCCGGCGGCGGCCGAGGCGTACGCCGCCCTGTCGGCCGTCGTCGCCGACGGGTCGGCCAGGCGGTGGCGGGACCGGCTGCGTGCTCGCGGCGGGCGCGAGGCCACGCTGTGGCGCTTCCTCCGGGTGACCGCGGCCACCTACTTCGTGCTCGGGTCCGACGACGACCGCATGGTGCGGGTCCGGGTGGGCAGCCCCTGGGACTGGCGCCAGGCATTTCGCCTGCGCCGCTTCGACGTCGAGCCCGTCGCCTCCCGCCAGCCCCTGGTGCGGTGGACCGCGACGGTCGACGACCGCGAGGCCGGTTGCCCCCGCACCGTCACCGGCCACATCGAGGTCCGCTGGAGCCACGGTCGGTTCGCCCAGCCGCCGGAGGCCAAGGTGTACCTCGACACGCCGCCGCACCTGGTGGCGGGCTACTGGCCGCTCGTGTGAGTCGCCGGCGACCAGCCGTGCCGACGGGTTCCTGGCGCAGTTCTGGTTGCTGGGCAACCATTTCGGCGCCTGGTACGGGGTGAACCCGCCGGTGACTACGCGAGGCTCATGGCCTTGTTGAGGTTGGTGTCGAGCGCGTCGAGGAACTCGTCGGTGGTGAGCCAGGGCGTGTCGCCGCCCACGAACAGGGCCAGATCCTTGGTCATCTGACCGCCCTCGACGGTCTTCACGCACACGTCCTCGAGCGTGGTGGCGAACCGCGCGACCTCGGGTGTCTCGTCGAGTTTGGCCCGGAAGTTGAGGCCCCGGGTCCAGGCGAAGATCGAAGCGATGGGGTTGGTCGAGGTCTTCTCGCCCTTCTGCCACTGCCGGTAGTGCCGGGTGACGGTGCCATGCGCGGCCTCGGCCTCACACGTCTTGCCGTCGGGCGTCAGCAGCACGGAGGTCATGAGCCCGAGCGACCCGAAGCCCTGGGCCACCACGTCGGACTGCACGTCGCCGTCGTAGTTCTTGCACGCCCACACGTAGCCGCCCTCCCACTTCATGACCTGGGCGACCATGTCGTCGATGAGCCGGTGCTCGTAGGTCAGGCCGGCGGCGTCGAACTCGGCCTTGAACTCCGCGTCGAACACCTCTTGGAACAGGTCCTTGAAG
>JBKPHE010000254.1:0-11581 GCA_046744485.1 Actinomycetota bacterium
GTCCTCCATCTGTGGGTTGCCGACGATGGCGACGGTGATCTCGCCCCCCTCACCTGACGGCTCCTCGCCGGTCCCGCTCGGCTCGGCGCTGTCATCGTCATCGCCACCGCACGCCACCGCCGCCAAGCCGACGGCGGCAACGGCCAGAAGGCTCGCCGTGCGGCGGGCGTGGCGGCGCCAGGTCAACTGCGTGGTCGCTGTCATGGCGGTGTCCCCCCTTGTAACTGCGGGGTCTGTCGGATGTGACCCGCGACACCGGCATTATGTATTGGCTTTGTGTTGGTTTGCAAGGCTAAATCAACATGAATCCACGCTTGTCATGTTGATACCTCTTTGCTTATCGTGCACCTGTGAATGGCGGCCGGCCTTCGTGCATTCCGCTGCGTGACGCGGCCCTGCCGGACATCGCGGCACGGGGGGTGCCTGTGCCGACATACGACCGCCGCCGTCTGCGGCCGCACATCTTGCACGTGGGCGTCGGCGGCTTCCATCGCGCCCACCTCGCGCTCTACACCCATGAGCTGGCCGAGGCCGGTAGCGAATGGGGCATCCGCGGCGTCGGCTTGCTCCGCCAGGACGCCGGCATGGCCGACGCCCTGGTCCCGCAGGACTACTTGTACACGCTCGTCGAGCGGGGCAGGGACGGTCCACGGCCACAGATCGTCGGCAGCATCATCGAGTACCGGCTCGCCTACGACCGGCCGCGCGATGCCGTCGAGCTTGCCGCCGATCCGCGCGTCGCCATCGTTTCGCTCACGATCACCGAGGCGGGCTACGGCGCCGACGGTGGGGACGACACACCAGCGACGCCGACGGCGTTCGACGTGATCGCGATGGGCCTCGAGCGCCGCTGCAAGCTGGGCCATCCGCCGGTCACGATCGTGAGCTGCGACAATCTTCCCGGCAACGGTGACGCCGCCCGGCGCGCGACGCTGATCGCCGCGAGGCGACGGAGCACGTCGCTCGCTGAGTGGACCGAACAGCACTGCGCGTTCCCGAACTCGATGGTCGATCGCATCACGCCGGCCACCTCGGACGCCGACCGGGCGTGGTTACGCGACGCGGTCGGCGTAGAGGACCGCTGGCCGGTGGTGGCCGAGCCGTTCCGCCAGTGGGTCATCGAAGACCGGTTCGTCAACGGCCGGCCGCGTTGGGAAGACGTCGGCGTCCTGTTCACCGACCGCGTCCACGACTGGGAGATCTACAAGCTGCGGTTGCTCAACGCCGGCCACTCGAGCATGGCCTACCTCGCGGCACTGGCGGGCGTCACGTACGTCGATGAAGCCATGGCCCTCCCTGCCGTGGGTCGCTTCCTCCACCGCCTGCTCCATGACGAGGCGATCCCGTCGCTGACGCAGATCCCGGGCCACCCGCCCGGCGACTATGCCGCCTCGGTGCTCGAGCGCTTCGCGAACCCCGGTATCCGCGACCAGATCGCTCGCCTGTGCATCGGCGGCAGCGCCAAGTTCCCCACCTTCCTCCTGCCCACGATCGCGTTCCAGCTCGAGCACGACGGACCCATCGCCCACGCTGCCCTGGCGCTTGCCGGTTGGGCCCGGTACCTGGTCACCGTTCCTCCCGACCGGCAGGCCTTCGACGCCGCCGGCGACACGGCGCGGCGACACGCCAGGCGGGCAACCGAGGAGCCGACGCGCTTCCTCGACTTCGCGGAGGTGTTCCCCACAGGGCTGCGCGACAGCGCCCGCTTCCGGGGCGCCTTCGCCGCAGCCTGGCGGCGCCTCGGCGAGGTGGGCCCACTCGTGGCGATGGGGGAGTGAGTACGCTCGCAGTCTCCATCAGGACGGTGCAGCACCCATGACGACAACCGAGGGAACGAGCGGCGCTGGCCTCAGCGGCAGCACCGGCACCAAGCTCCAGCACCACCGCCAACGCGAGATCTATGTCCTTGCTCTGAGGAGCGGCTCGGTCGACGTCTCGGACCTGGCGCGCCGCTTCGACGTGACGACGGAGACGATTCGCCGCGACCTGTCGGACCTGCAGGAGCACCAGTTGCTTCGCCGGGTGCACGGCGGCGCCGTGCCCTTCGAGCGCCTCCATCACGAGCCGATGGTCGACGCGCGCGACATGCTGAACGCCGAGGAAAAGCTGCGCATCGGGCGCGAGGCGATCCGCGAGGTTCCCGAACATGGCTCGATGATCATCGACTCGGGTTCGACGGGCCAGCGGTTCGCCGAGGTCTTTCCCGTTGATCGCGGGGTCCACGTTGTGACCAACTCGTTGATCACCGCTTCGACGCTTGTTCGCCGTGGCGTCACCGAGATCACGGTGCTCGGTGGCGGCGTACGTACCAACACCTTCGCAATGGTCGACGCAGCGTCGGCGGAGGCGGTGCGCGCGCTGCGCGTCGACGTGCTGTTCATCAGTTGCGACGGCTTGTCGTTCCCGCGGGGCCTCACGACCCCGTACCGCGACGAGAGCCTGTTGAAGCGAGCGATGATCGAGAGCTCCCGCCGGGTTGTCGCCATGGTGGACCAGTCGAAGTTCGGCAATGACCAGATGTTCAGCTACGCCACCCTCGATGACATCGATGTCCTGGTGACGGACACCCGCGTCGACGACGACGCGCTTGTCGTGCTCGCCGAGCACGACATCGAGGTCAGGCGTGCCTGACCTCGGCACGCCAGCATCCATCCTCCCCGATGCCCGTGCGCTCGAGACGGTCGCAGTGTCGGTCGCCCACGCCTCGGCGGACCTGATCAGGGCCAACGTCGGCAAGGCAACTCGACTGGGGGAGAAGTCGTCACCGACCGATGTCGTGACGCGGACCGATCTCGACGCTGAGCAGCTGATCCGCCGGTTGCTCGCCGACGCCACGCCCGGCGCTCGCGTCCTCGGCGAGGAGGAAGGGCACGCGCGCGCGACGGCCGGCGGGGACGAGGCGCGGCTGGAATGGGTGGTCGACCCGCTCGACGGCACCGTCAACTTCCTGTACTCGCTGCCGGTGGTGGCCGTGAGCGTGGCCGCGGCCCTGGACGGGGACGTCGTCGCCGGTGCGGTCGTCGACGTTCTCCGGGATGAGACCTTCTCGGGATCGGCCGGGCACGGGGCTCGGCTGGGTGACGATCCGGTCGCCATCTCGCATTGCCAGTCGTTGGCGCGGGCGCTGGTGATGACCGGGTTTTCCTACCGGGCTGACATCCGGGCTCGCCAAGCGAAGATCGTGCAAGCGTTGCTCCCCGCGGCACGCGACATCCGTTGCTTCGGGTCGGCAGCGCTCCAGCTTTGCTGGGTAGGTGCCGGTCGGGCGGACGCCTACTTCGAACGGGACATCAAGGTGTGGGACTACGCCGCGGGAGCGCTGATAGCGCGAGAAGCCGGGGCCGTGACCGAGCTGCCCTGCCCGGAGAACGACGGTCTCGTCATCGCCGCCCCGCCCGCGGTCTTCGATGAGCTCCGGGCCGTCGTCGAGCAGCGATGATCAGGAACTGACGCTGACCCCGACCGGCGAGCCCGATCGCCACTCGCGCCAGATGGCGAGCAGCGCGTCGATGGCGATCCCCTCGGCGACCCGGGCGACGGCGATCACCGCCTCCCAGCGTCGAACGGCATCCGGATCGGCTCCGACGAGGTCGGCGATGGCGTCGAGGTAGGTGTCGCGGACGAGATCGAGGGCGTCAGGCCGACACCCCGGGAGGTGCGCCGGCCCCTCAGGACCGTGAGCTCGTGTCGACATCAACAGCGACGTCCTGGCGATGTCGGCGACGTGATCGCCCCGTGCTGCGTCGAACCAGTCGATGATCACAGGCCCGTCGCTGGCCATGATCACGTTGCCCGGGTGCAGGTCGCCGTGGCACAGCCGCGACCGCGTCGTGGCCGGCAGCAGCTCCAGCGCGGCGACGAGCGACGGGTCGACGCGGGAGGACGCCGCACGGATCTTGCACGTCAGTCGATCGCGTTGGGCTGGAAGCGCCGCAGGCGGCACCAGCGTGAACAGGTGGGCTTGCAGTTCAGCGAGCGAGCGGGCGTGGGCCGCTGTCTGTACCGGGTGCTCGAGCATGTGGTCCCACATCGATCTGCCGTGGACCCGCTCATAGATGCTGGCCGCCCGGCCGCGTACCACCTCGATGCCCAGGAACCGCGGCGCCGGCGCCCCAGCGTCGTGGACGGCCGCGGTGTAGAGCGCCTCGAAATGGATCCAGGCCTCCGGCGTCGCTGCAAACGGCACCTTCGCGACGGCGTTGCGTCCCCACGCGAACACGGCCGATCTGCTGCCCGTCGCGAGCTGCTCCCCGAGTCCGACGCTCACGCACCCTCTCTCGGTCGTCCAGGTGGCGGCATCGTAATCGGCGCCGATGAGCCCCAGGCCATGTCGCACCCGCTCGCGACGATCGCCGGGCCCGTCGGACCCGGCGATCATCCTTGCCCTGGTTGCGTCTGCCCGTGCCAGACGCAAGCGGCGGTCATGCGTTCATGCGGCGCAGGTGCACCATCCCGGCGACGACGAGGGTGGCCATGACGGCGGCGCCAACGAAGGCGACCCAAGCGGCGATGGCGGCGATCCGGCCGATGGTCGACCAGGCGTAGCTCGACAGGAGCAGGCCCCGGAGCGTCTCGCCCCTGAACAGCGAGTCGCGCTGTCCCTTGAGTTGGTCGGCGGTGGCCTGCAGGTCGGCGATCTCGGCCTCGCTGGCGCCGGATTCGCGTGCATCGACGACGGCCTGGGCGGCGCCGCGGTCGTCGATCTCGGCGTACGTCTTGCCGTCGGCGATGCCTTCCATGTGGCCAGCGATGTAGCTGGCGTAGGCCTGGGCCTCGGTGCCGGTGGTGACCTGCTGGTCGGCGTAGCGCACCAGGTCGTCGCGTCCCTCCTCCTGGAGGCTCGCCTTGTCGGGGAAGAACACACGCTGTGACGACAGCTCGTCGTGGACGTAGTCGTTGGCGAAGTTGGCGCCCCAGGTGAGCAGGCTGCCGGCGACGGCGAACACGATCGCCGCGATCACGCCGAACCCGATGAGGAGCTTGTCGATCCGGCGCCTCGGCAGCCGGACGATGTCGTCTTCATGTGGGACGGTGGTTTGGGGGCGTTCGATGGTTGCGGTACTCATCTCCGTTCCTCCCGTTCTGCTTGGGGATCGAACGATCCGTCGACATGACGGTATGAATCGGAGCCGCACGCTCAGTAGGGCCGAAGGTCCCACCGGCGTCGTCATTCGGCACAACCAGGCGTCGCCCGTAATGCGCCTCGCGTCAGGGCCTGGTGGCCACGCCTTCGTACGTGTAGGTGAAGGCCCTCGGCCCGGGGACATGGGGGTGGGCGAGGCGCTCGAGGACGAGGCCCGATGTGGCCACCAGCTCATCGATGGGGCGATTGAGGTGGCAGCCACCCGCAACTCGACGCTGGATCGGCGTGAGCCTGTCCTGCCAGCGTGCGACGCGGGGATCGGGCGCCCGGCCGTGCTCGACGAAGTGGAACGCCCCGCCCGGCTTCAGCACCCGCCGGACCTCGTGCAGTGCGCCTGCGATGTCGGGGATCGTGCACAGCGTCCAGGTCGTGAGCACGTGGTCGACGCTGGCGTCGTCGACCGGCAAATGCTCGCCGTCCAGCCCGACGAACTCGACCGGTACCGGGCTGTTCGCCAGTCGACCGGCGGCCAGCTTGCGCCCCACGGCGGACGGATCGACGGCTCGCACCCGCGCGACCGTCGCCGGGTAATGGGGCACGTTGCGCCCCGAGCCGAACCCGATCTCGAGGACCTCGCCCGCGAGGTCGGCGGTGGCCCGGGCCCGCAGGCGGTCGAAGGGACGACCGCGCAGCGTCAGATCGGTCAGCCGCGGGACGATCCGCTCGCCGTAGACACCCACGGAGCCAGTGTGGCCCGCTGCGCGCCCATGCGTCGGGCGCGCTCAAACGGCGCTGGCGGCGTGCCGTCGGCGGAAGGCTGCCGCCTTGACCCGGTTCTGGCAGGTGGTCGAGCAGAAGCGGCGGCTCCCGTTCTTGGACGCGTCGAGGAACACGCGGTCGCAGTCGTCGCTGTAGCACGTGCCGAGACGGGTGCCGTCGCCCGCCCCGATCATGCGGGCCATGGCCTCGGCGCTGACCGCCGTCGCCATCGGCACGAGGCCGGCGTCGAGCGGGTGGTGATGCACGCGCCAGCGCCCGTCGTCCTTGGCCAGGTGGGGGTGCGCGGGATGGGCGGCCAGGAGCTCGTTTAGCCGGTTGGCGGCGGCGTCGATGTCGCCGTCGTGGAGGTCGGAGAAGACCTGGCGCAGCTGCGATGCCAGTGCGATGAAGCCGGGGATGTCCCGCTGGTGGAGGTCGGCAGCCGAGGCGGGGTCGATCTCCAGGATCCTCTTGAGGGCCGCGAAGGGATCGGCGGGGGGGACCGGCCGACCGAAGGCGTGCTGGAGGGCCAGACCGTTGACCAGGCCGACGGCAACGACGATCCCGGAATCCTCGTGACTATCGAATTGCTCTTGACCAGTCACGACCACCTCGTTAACGTGATCACTGGCAAACAAGTATATGCCAGTGACGCAGCGGCGGCGACCATGCCGTCGGCGATCGTGTCCACCACCCGGAAGGAGAGGGGCAGAGCCGCGAGGCCGAGCGCGCCCCGAATCGCGCCATGGAGAAGCAGCCACTCGAAGGCAAGGTCGCCCTGGTTGCCGGCGCCAGCCGAGCCGCGGGGCGGGGGATCGCGGTCGAGCTCGGCGCCGCCGGTGCCACCGTCTATTGCACCGGTCGGACGACTCGCCACGAGCGCTCGGAGATGAACCGGCCCGAGACGATCGAGGAGACCGCGGCGCTGGTCGATGCTGCGGGCGGGCGGGGGATCGCGGTCCAGGTCGACCACCTCGAGCCCGAGCGCGTCGAGGCATTGGTGGACCGTATCGACCGCGAGCAGGGCGCCCTGCACGTGCTCGTCAACGACATCTGGGGGGCGACCACCATGGAGTGGGACAAGACGGTGTGGGAGTCGTCGCTGGAGGTCGGGCTGCGAACCCTGCGGCTGGCCGTGGACACCCACGCCATCACAGCCCACTTCGCCCTACCGCTGCTCATCCGGTCGGCGGGCGGACTGGCCGTCGAGGTGACCGACGGGATCGACGAGTACAACGCCACCAACTACCGGGTTTCGTTCTTCTACGACCTGGCCAAGGCCGCCAACCTCCGCATGGCGTTCGCCCTGGGACACGAGCTGGCGCCGTTTGGATGCACCGCCGTGGCGCTCACCCCCGGCTGGCTCCGCTCCGAGGCCATGCTCGAGGCGTTCGGCGTAACCGAGGCCAACTGGCGCGACGCCACCGAACGGATCCCCCACTTCGCCATTGCCGAAAGCCCGGCGTTCGTCGGTCGCGCCGTCGCCGCGCTCGCCGGCGACCCCGACCTGGTCCGCTGGAACGGTCGGTCGTTGTCGAGCGGGCAGCTCGCCAAGGTCTACGGGTTCACCGACGTCGACGGCAGCCAGCCCGACGCCTGGCGCTACGTCCCCGAGGTCCAGGACGCCGGCAAGCCCGCGGACACCACCGGCTATCGGTGATGGTGGCGCTCGACCAAGGACCTGAGCGGATAGGGACTTCATGCGGACGACTACCAGGCATCGGGCCGGGGCGCGAGATGCTGACCGGGGCGAAGGCCGTCGCGTTCGTACCGATGGCACTCGTGTTCCTCGCCACCACCGGACGCGTCCATCAGCCGACGAAGGGAACGACGACGGCCAGGATCGCCCCTCTCGAACCTCCCTACCCGGACGACGTCGACCAGGAGCTCCGGTCGATGATGCCGCCGGGCGTTCCGCCCATCGCCCTGTTCCGCACCCTCGTGCGGAACCGCTCGATGGCGCAGGCGATGCGCACCTGGGGCGCCTACGAGCTGGGACGGCGGCTCACGATCTCCCTGCGGCAACGCGAGATCGTCATCGACCGCACGTGTGCACGTTGCGGCTGCGAGTACGAATGGGGCGTCCACGTGGCGTTCTTCGCCGCCCGCGCCGGGCTCGACGAGGCCCAGATCACGTCGCTCACGCACGGCGTTCCGAGCGACCCCTGCTGGCTCGACCCCGGCGACCGCCTCCTGATCGAGGCCGTGGACCAACTGCACGAGACCGCGGACCTGGCCGACGGGCTCTGGGCGGCGTTGGCCGACATGTTCGACGAGCGCCAGCTCCTCGACCTGTTGCTGCTCGCAGGCTGGTACCACGCGATCAGCTTCGTCGCCCGGGCCGCTCGCGTCGCCAATGAGCCCGCGGCACCGCGCTTCGCCGACTTCGGTGCCTGAGGTTCCACCCGAGCCGCACCCGGTGCGATCGTCACTCCACGCGGCGGTACGGGACGGCGAACCCGGCTCGAAGCGTGGGGGGCACCGATCGACACGACCCTCGGGGTCAGCTCTCTGCGGTGGCGACGTCGGCGCCCTCGGGTGTCGGCCCGCGTAGCGGCTTGAGCGTGCAGTCCCAGGCGCCGTTGTCGATGTGAGGTTCCTCGCTCATGAAGTCGAGCCGGCATTGGACGTCGTTGAGCACGAGCCCTGCCTGGAGGGCCGGCTCCCAGCGTGCGCCGCGGCTGTCGTCGGGCCGATCCGGCGCCAGGGGCCGGAACATCACGAGCCCGTTGATGACACCGGCGGCCACTAGAGCCCAGAGGAAGGGGCGCGTGTTGCGCCTCGTCGCCGCGATCCAGAGCACCAGCGCCATGACGGCGGGCAACAGGTGGACGCCCTTCCAGGGGAACCGCAGGAACAGTGCCTCGATGGCGACGAGGGCGAGGAACGAGAAGCGGACCAGGGGCTCCCGCCGCCAGCGCTTGAGCGATGCCAGCAACGACGGCACCGCGGCGGCCACCAGGCCGATGAGCACCAGGCCCGCGACCACGAAGTTCTTGTAGAGGAACCGGCCGAGGTGGTTGGCAAACCCCCTGTAGCCCTGGCCGTAGTTGAGGAACTCGAAGGAGCGGTCGAAGGCCAGCCAGGACGGCACGTACATCAAGACCGCGAGCGGCGCCGCCACGAGCAGCGAGCGGACGCATCGGCGCCGGTTCGCCGGCTCCCATCCGTCGGCGACCAGGAACGCCGCCACGACGAGCACCGTCGACATGCGGCTGCCGATTGCGAGCGAGAACAGCACCCCCGCGGCCAGGCTGTGGCTGCGAAGGTGGAGCAGGGCACCCCACACGAAGAACATCGCCGCCCAGATGAAGTCGCCGGTCGACGTGGCGGCGATCAGCACCACCGGCGAGGCCAGGAAGGCCAGCCCGACGAGATCACCGTTGCCATGGTCCCAGGCCCGCACCAGCCGGGCGAGACCCACGACCGCAAGGCCGGCCGCGGCGGCCGTTGCCAGGTTGATCGCCAAGTGGCCGCCGATCGGGTCGACCACGGCGACGATCGTCTCGAACACCGGCACACCGGGGTTCCGCGACGGGGCATAGTCGAATCGCCGGATGACCTCCGCGGACTCGAGCACGTCGCCGACGTCGATGTCGGTGCCGTAGCCCATCCACAGGATTGGCAGCGTCACCACGGCCGTGATCGCCAGCAGCGTCCAATCGCCGAACCCCCGCGTGGCCGGTCCACCGCCGTCCGCGGGCGGCCCGACGGGGAGCGATCCGGACCACTCATCGCCGAGGGCGATGTCGGGGGTCGGCCTCGTCGGCGACATCGGGCGGACAGTAGTGGAGGCGGGTCGGTCGGCGGGCAGCGGCCGATCGGCGCGGTCACCAACCGTTATGCAATCCCTCGGACAAGGTCCTCGAGGCGGTCGTAGGAGACCTGCATGCCGCTCTCCATCCCGGACGCCAGGACCACGTCGCGTTCCTCCCGGGACGAATGCTGGCCCAGCAGCGTCATCGTCGTGGTGCCGTCGGCCTCGTCGAGCGTCATGGTGATCACCGGATAGGCATCGGCGCCCGGATCGGGAACACCCTCGAACATCTCGGTGTACACGAGGCGGTACGGGCCCGCGATCTCCCGGAAGTCGCCGTGGAAGCCGACCTCCGTGTCGTGCTCGCGGATCACGTAGCGGCACTGCCCGCCCTCGCGCAGGTCGATCTCGCAGACGAGCCACTCCGACGTCTCGAACCCCCACCACCGCTTGACGAGCTCCGGCGTCGTGAAGGCCTCGAAAATCAGGTGGGCCGGCGCATCGAAGACGCGAGTGACGAGGTACTCGGTGTCGGAGGGCAGCGTGATGACGGCGGATCCGTGGCGCTTGCTGACCATGTCGTTGCTCTTCATGGGGTGCTCTCCTGATCTTGCAGCTCGGCGAGCAGGTCATCGAGCTGGTCGAGACGGGTGTTCCAGGTGCGTTCGAAGGTGCCGGCCCAGTCGTGGATGGGCTTCAGCGCCGGCCCGTTGACCCGGTACCAGCGGTGCCGTCCTTCGGCGCGAACGAGCACGATCTCGACTGCCCGGAGCACGCCGAGGTGCTTGGACACCTGCGGCTGGCTGAGACCGAGCCGGTCGACGAGCTCGCCAACCGTTGCCTCACCGGTGCCCAGGGCATCGAGGAGCTCGCGGCGGCTCGCCTCGGCGACAGCGTTGAATGCATCGGTCGTTGTCGGGGTGCGAGCCATGGGCAGATAATATGCTGATATAGGAATATGTCAGCCTTTGATAGGCGTCGAACGGTTCGATGTCTATCGTTTTGGGAATGGGGACGGGGAGAGAATCGTGGCGTGATCGGATCCACACATGGAAGGAGATCCGGATGAGTGACCAGATCGACTCGTTCCTGTCGGCCTGGACCGACGCCGAGCGCACCGGCGACGAGGCGTCGCTCGACCGTCTCCTCACCGACGACTTCGTCGGCGTCGGGCCCCTCGGGTTCACGCTCCCGAAGCCGGCGTGGCTGGCCCGTCACCAGCCGGGGGAGCTGACCTACGAGACTTTCCAGCTCGACGAGGTGCAGACCCGGATTCACGGCAACGCCGCGGTGGTCACCGCTCGCCAGAACGCCAAAGGCGCGTACCACGGCCAACCCACGCCGGAAGCGGTCCGGGCCACCCTCGCACTCGTAAGCGAGGCCGGCGATTGGCGGCTCGCCGGCATCCACATGAGCTTCATCGCCGGTACCCCGGGCGCGCCGCCGATACCCGGGGGTGGGCCGCCCGCCCCGGAGGCGGAGGAGGCGAGCGGATGACCGCGGCGCTCGATCACCCCATCGTGCCCGCCACCGACAAGCCGGCGTCCGCAACCCGAGGGCTAGACCACCACTAGGAGGGTGGCGGGGCGGGTGCCGTCGTCGGTTCCGATGACTCGGGGGGCGCGGCCGGTGCCGATGCCGCAGGCGGCGCGGCCGGTGCCGGAGCTTCTGCGGGTGCGGCCGGTGCTGGCGCCTCCGCCGGATCCCCGAGGATCTCGACGACGACCTCGCGCATGGCGGGTGCCCAGCCGACCGCCGCGGGCGGTTCCTCGGGCGTCGCCGCCGGCTCCGGCGGCGGGTCGGCCGCGACGGTGGTCGTGGTCGTGGACGTCGTGGTCGAGGGCGCAGGCGCCGGCGCGGTCGTCGGCGGGGTGGTGGTCGACGACGTGGTCGGTGGGGGCCGCGGCGCGGGTGGCGACGTGGCCGGGGGAGCGGTAGGACCCGTCGTGGTCGGCGGCGGCGGTGGTGCCGTGGTGCTAGGG
>JBKPHE010000038.1:0-9536 GCA_046744485.1 Actinomycetota bacterium
GGCGGTCGTGGGTCCTGCGCCGGCCGCCGCTGGGCCACGTGCTCGCCACCGCGCACGACATGGGGCGGGAGCACCGCATCATCTCGGCACTGGCGCCCACCGATGTCCCCGTGGCGCCGGTGATCGGGCTGTGCACCGACGAGGACGTCAACGGCGCGCCGTTCTATGTCATGGGCTTCGTGGACGGCCTGGTCGTCCGCGATCGCGCCTCGGCCGAGCAGCTGGGCGTCGACCAGCGCCGGCACGCCAGTCGTCAGCTCGGCGAGGTGTTGGCGAGCATCCACGCCGTCGACCCCGACGCGGTCGGCCTCGGCGAACTGGGCCGCCGCGAGGGCTACATCGAGCGCCAGCTGCGCCGCTGGTACGGCCAGTGGCAGAGCTCGAAGACCCGCGAGCTCGGCGTCGTCGACGAGGTGCACGATGCGCTCGCCACGCGGGTCCCCGAGCAGGGCGCGGCCACGATCGTCCATGGCGATTACCGGCTCGACAACTGCCTGATCGAGCCGGATGGCACCATCGCCGCCGTGCTCGACTGGGAGCTCTGCACGCTCGGCGATCCGCTGGCCGACGTGGGCCTGCTGCTCGTGTACTGGACCGAGCCCGGCGACGCGCACCCGGCCCTGCTGGATGCGGCGACGCTGGCCGACGGATTCGTAACACGCGCCGAGCTGATGGAGATGTACGCGGACGCCTCGGGCCGCGACGTGAGCCACGTCGACTACTACGTGGCGTTCGGCTACTGGAAGCTCGCGTGCATCCTCGAGGGCGTCTACGCCCGCTACCGGGGTGGGGCGATGGGCGCGGCCTCGGGGTTCGAGGGCTTCGCCCACCAGGTCGAGCTTCTGGCCGAGGCCGCGCGCGCCGCCCTAGGACGGCTGGACTAGGCGAAGCGAGGAGCCGCCGCCGTGCCGCTGTACGAGCTGATCGAGCAACCGGATCTCGAGGATCCCGTGCTGGTGCTGGCCGCCGAGGGCTGGATCGACGCCGGCCTGGCCGCGATCACCGCCGCCGAGGTGCTCTCCGACCAGCTGGACACGATCACGGTCGCCCGGTTCTCCACCGATGACCTGCTCGACTACCGCGCCCGGCGGCCCATCGCCCACCTCGAGAACGGGGTGCTGCGCGGGCTCACGTGGCCCTCCCTCGAGCTGCGGGCCGCCACCGACCTCGAGGGCAAGGAGCTCCTGTTGCTGGTGGGCGCCGAGCCCGATCGGCTGTGGCAGCAGTTCACCGACGAGGTGGTGGGCCTGGCGCTCGACTTCGGCGCCCGCATGTGCGTCGGGCTGGGTGCCTATCCGTTCGCGGCCCCCCACACCCGCCCGCCACGGGTTGCGTGCACCGCCTCGACCCCGAGCCTGGCCGACGGCGGGTTCCTGCGCGCGTCGCTCGACTTCCCGGGTGGGATCCAGGCGGCCGTCGAGCAGGGCTGCCACGACCGGGGCATCGGATCGGTGGGGCTGTGGGCCCAGATCCCCCACTACCTGCCGCCCGCCATGCCGTTCCCGGCCGGCAGCGTTGCGCTCATCGAGGCGCTGGCCCGGATCGGGGAGTTGTCGCTGCCGTTCGGGGACCTGCCGGGTCGGGCCGAAGCGACCCGGAACCGGCTGGACGAGCTGATCGCCCAGAACCCCGAGCACGTCGCCATGCTCCGCCAGCTCGAGACTGCCTACGAGGAGGCCGAGGCGCCGCAGTCGTTCGCTCCCGAGGACCTGCCGACGGGCGACGAGCTGGTGGCCGAGCTCGAGCAGTTCCTGCGCGACCAACGCGGCGGCGAGGCCTGACGGCCGGCGCCGAAGCTACGGTCACCGCCCATGAAGATCGACGGAGGGATCTGGGGCGGGCTCGAGAAGGCGGGCGAGGCGGCGGCGCAGCAGGAGGCCCGCGGCTACGACGGCATCTGGGTGCCCGAGACCAGCCACGACCCGTTCCTGCCCCTGACGCTGGCGGCCGAGCACACCGAGCGCCTCGACCTGGGGACGGGCATCGTGGTGGCCTTCGCCCGCAATCCCATGACGCTGGCCCAGGTGTCGTGGGACCTCCAGTCGGCGTCGCACGGCCGGTTCATCCTCGGTCTCGGCAGCCAGATCAAGGCGCACATCACCCGGCGCTTCTCGATGCCGTGGTCGAACCCAGCCCCCCGCATGCGGGAGATGATCCTCGCGATCCGGGCCATCTGGGAGTCCTGGAACCAGGGCACCAAGCTCGACTTCCGGGGCGACTTCTACAGCCACACGCTGATGACGCCCTTCTTCAATCCGGGTCCCAATCCCCACGGTGACGCCCGCATCTTCCTCGCCGGCGTCGGCGAGAGGATGACCCAGGCGGCGGGCGAGGTGGCCGACGGCTTCCTGTGCCACGCCTTCACCACGCGGCAGTACCTCGACGAGGTCACCCTCCCCAACCTGGCCAAGGGTCGAGCCAGGGCCGGCAAGACCATGGACGGGTTCCAGCTTGCCGGGCCCATGTTCGTCGTCACCGGGAGGGACGAGCCCGAGATGGCCGAGGCGGCCAAGGGGATCAAGGGCCAGATCGCCTTCTACGGCTCCACGCCGGCGTACCGTCCGGTGCTGGAACTGCACGGCTGGGGCGACCTCCAAGACGGGCTCAACCGGCTCTCGAAGGAGGGCCGCTGGGCTGAGATGGGCGACCTGATCGACGACGACATGCTCGAGACGTTCGCGGTGGTGGCGCCCGTGGATCGGGTCGCCGGCGCGCTCAAGGATCGCTGGGGCGACGTCCTCCACCGCCTGAGCTTCTACGCCCCGTACGACACCGACCGTGCCCAGTGGGACGAGGTGATCGCCGACCTCAAGGCCGCCTGACCCCGTCGTCCCAAAACGCCGAAAACCGGCGCAAACGAGCGCCGGTTGGCGGGGATTGGTCGGCAGAACCCGAACCGGCGTCCCAAAACGCCGAAAACCGGCACAAACGAACGCCGGTTGGCGGGGGGGTAGGCCCGGCGGGGCGGTCAGACCGAGATGTCGGCCGGCTCCAGGCGGCCGTCCCGGTAGTACCGCTTGCACAGCGAGCGCTGCAGCTTGCCGGAGCTGGTCTTGGGCAGGGTGCCCGGCGCGACCAGGACGATGTCCTTGGCCGGTACGCCCACGGCGTCCCGCACGCGTTCCGCCACCAGCCGCCGCACGGCGGCCAGGTCGTCGTCGACGGCCCGGGACTCCGCCACCACCACGAGCGATTCTCGACCCCGGTCGCTGTCGACGCCGAAGGCGATGACGTTGCCCGCCCGCACGCCCTCGATCTGGCCCACCTCACGCTCGACGTCCTCGGGGAACAGGTTGCGGCCGCCGACGATGATCACGTCCTTGATGCGGCCGCACATGACCAGCTGCCCGTCGAGCAGATACGCGAGGTCACCGGTGCGCAGCCAACCGTCGTGGAACAGCTCGGAGTTGGCGTCGGGGCGCCGGTAGTAGCCCGGCGTGACCGATGTGCCGCGGATCTCGAGCTCACCCACCTCCCGTTCGCGCAGGGGCGACCCGGTCTCGGGATCGACGATGCGGATCTCCAGCCCCGGCACCGGGCGGCCGAGCAGCGGCAGGCGGCGGCTCCCCTCGGAACTGCGCTCGGTCGGTACCGCGTAGCGCTCCGTCTCGAGGACGCGGCGGTCGACGCAATCCGTCGCCATCCCCGACATCGGGGCCGGGAACGTGCCGCCGATCGCCACCTCGGCCATGCCGAAGGCGGGGAACACGGCCTCCGGGCGCAGCCCGTGACGCCGCCCGGCGGCCACGAAGGCCTCGACCTGGTCGGGATCGATGGGC
The DNA here is from genome assembly GCA_046744485.1 of Actinomycetota bacterium. GTDB lineage: Bacteria > Actinomycetota > Acidimicrobiia > Acidimicrobiales > VFJN01 > DASQUK01. The sequence continues at coordinate 3,780 of JBKPHE010000038.1, forward strand.
TCGGCCCCGTTGAGCGCCACTCGCAGGCGGGACAGGTCGAGAGGCTCGCTGCGGTCGAGCGCCCGCGTGGCCAGCACCCAGGAGAAGTTGGGGCCGGCGGTGGCGGTGCCGCCATAGGCCGACACCCACTCCATCCAGCGGGCCGGCTTGGCGGTGAAGTCCTGCGGCGCACCCAGCACCAGCCGCGCGCCGGTCGACATCGGCAGCGTCAGCAGGCCGACCAGGCCCATGTCGTGATACAGGGGCAGCCACGACACGAGCACGTCATCGTCGGGATCGAGGCCCGCCGCCTCGGCCACGGCATCGAGGTTGGCGCACAGCACGCGGTCCGGGAGCATGACGCCCTTGGGGTCGGACGTGGACCCGCTGGTGAACTGCAGGATCGCCAGGCGCTCTGGGTCGTCGGGCGGGCGGATCCATCGTGCGGTATCGCCGGCGGCCAGCTCGTCGAATCCGACCATCGGCGGGTCGCGGGGCTCGGGCACGACGAAGGTGGCCAGCTCGGGATCGACGACCACCAGGCTGGCGTCGGCGTGACGGATGCGCTGACGGGTCTGGGCGACGAACTCCTCGATCGACGACAGCCGCATCGGCAGCGGCAGCACCACGATGGTGGCGCCGGCCAACCACGTGCCCTGGATGGCGGTCACCAGCGGCCGAGTGGTGGGCGAGAGGAGGGCGACATGGTCGCCCGGGCGGACACTCTTCGCCTGGAGCGCCGCGGCGTAGGCCTTGGCCTGCTCGTGGAGCTCACCCCAGGGCACGACATCCTCGATGCCGCCGATGACGAACGTGATGCCCGTAGCGCGCGTGGCGGCGCGCTCTATGCGCTGCAGCAAGCAAGGCATTACCGGTCCGACTTCCCGACGCGACAGGCGGTTACACAACCCGATCGGCCAGGCGCGGCGGCCGCTTTCCGCTTCGGACGATCGACACCGTGGCCGGTACCCTTCGCGTTCATGTCCGAGCCGTCGCCGTCGACCGATCAGCCACCTCACCGGTACACGGCCGCGCTCGCGGATCGCATCGAGACCAGCTGGCAGGACCGCTGGGAGCGAGAGGGGACGTTCTACGCTCCCAACCCCGTTGGTGACCTGAGCGAGGGCTTCGACAAGGTGGCCGACCTGCCCAAGCGGTACGTGCTGGACATGTTCCCCTACCCCAGCGGTGCGGGTCTCCACGTCGGCCACCCCCTGGGCTACATCGGCACCGACGTGTACGCCCGGTACCTGCGGATGACGGGTCACAACGTCGTCCACACCATGGGATACGACGCCTTCGGACTGCCCGCAGAGCAGTACGCCGTCCAGACCGGTCAGCACCCGCGTACGACGACCGAGGCCAACATCGTCACCATGCGTCGCCAGCTGCGACGCCTGGGGCTGGGTCACGACTCGCGACGCTCGATCGCCACCATCGACGAGCGCTACTACCGCTGGACCCAATGGATCTTCCTGCAGATCTTCCACTCGTGGTACGACTCCGACGCCGACCGGGCCCGGCCGATCGACGACCTGGTCGCCGAGCTGGATGCGGGCATCCGCGAGCCTGCCGAGGGCACGAACCCGACGGGCAGGCCGTGGGCCGAGCTCACGGCCACCGAGCGCCGCGTGGTGGTCGACAACCACCGCCTGGCGTACGTGACCGAGGCGCCGGTCAACTGGTGCCCGGCTCTGGGGACGGTGCTGTCCAACGAGGAGGTGACGTCCGAGGGCCGCAGCGAGCGCGGCAACTTCCCGGTCTTCCGCCGCCCGCTGCGTCAGTGGATGCTGCGCATCACCGCCTACGCCGAGCGGCTGCTGCGCGACCTGGACAAGCTGGGTTGGCCCGAGCCCATCAAGTTGATGCAGCGCAACTGGATCGGGCGGTCGGAAGGGGCGAGCATCACCTTCCCGACTGCCGCCGGTCCCGGCATCGAGGTGTTCACCACCCGGCACGACACGCTGTTCGGGGCCACGTACATGGTGCTGGCCCCCGAGCATCCACTGGTCGACGAGCTGACCGCGGCCGCGTGGCCCGAGGGAACCCCGGCGCGCTGGACCGGCGGGCACGCCACGCCCTCCGAGGCGGTCGCGGCGTACCGCCGGCAGGCGGGACGACGCTCGGACGTCGAGCGGCAGATCGAGTCTCGGGACAAGACCGGCGTGTTCGTCGGCAGCTACGCCGTGAACCCCGCCACCGGCGGCGAGATCCCGGTCTTCATCGCGGACTACGTCCTCATGGGCTACGGCACCGGGGCGATCATGGCGGTGCCCGGGCAGGACGACCGCGACTGGGCGTTTGCCGAGGCCTTCGAACTGCCGATCGTGCGCACGGTCCAGCCGCCCGGGGACTGGCCCAACCAGCCGTACCTGGGGGAAGGCCCGGCCATCAACAGCGCGAACGAGTCGGTCGACCTGAACGGCCTGGGGATCGTGGAGGCCAAGCACCGGATCATCGAGTGGCTGGAGCGCACCGGGGTCGGCACGGGCGCCGTCACCTACAAGCTGCGGGACTGGCTGTTCAGCCGCCAACGGTTCTGGGGCGAGCCGTTCCCGATCGTCTACGACCCCGACGACGGGCTGCCCCGCGCCCTGCCGGAGTCCATGCTCCCGGTCGTGTTACCGGACGTCGACGACTACTCGCCCAAGACGTTCGCCGAGGACGACGAGACGTCCGAGCCGGAGGCGCCGCTGTCGCGCGCGACCGAGTGGGTCAACGTGACGCTCGACCTGGGAGAGGGACCCAAGGCCTATCGCCGCGACACCAACACGATGCCCAACTGGGCCGGATCGTGTTGGTACGAGCTGCGCTACCTCGACCCCCACAACGACAAGGCGCCGGTCGACCCCGAGATCGAGCGCTACTGGATGGGCCCGCTGTGGGAGGGCGACTGCGGCGGCGTCGACCTCTACGTCGGCGGCGCCGAGCACGCCGTGCTGCACCTGCTGTACTCCCGCTTCTGGCACAAGGTGCTCTACGACCTGGGCCACGTGTCGTCGTTCGAGCCCTACCGCCGCCTCTACAACCAGGGGCTGATCCAGGCCTACGAGTACACCGACCGCCGGGGCTTCTACGTCGACGCGCACGACGTCACCGAGCACGACGACGCGTATTGGTACGGGGGCGAGCAGGTCAACCGCCAACTGGGCCGCATGGGCAAGAGCCGCAAGAACGCCGTGGCGCCCGACGAGATGTACGAGAGCTACGGCGCGGACACGATGCGGCTGTACGAGATGTTCTCCGGACCGCTCGATCAGAGCCGGCCCTGGGAGACCAAGGCGGTGGTCGGCGTGTACCGCCTGCTGCAGCGCATCTGGCGCAACGTCGTCGACGAGGAGACCGGCGAGACCACGGTTACCGATGACGACCTCGACGACGACACCCGGCGCGTCCTGCACCGCACGATCGCCGCGGTGCGCGACGGCATGGAGAAGCTGCGGTTCAACGTGTCCGTCGCCAAGATCACCGAGCTGAACAACCACCTGACCGCGCGCTTCCCGGACAGCGGTGTGCCCCGGGCGGCTGCCGAGCCGCTGGTGCTGCTGCTGGCGCCCCTGGCGCCGCACATCGCCGAGGAGCTGTGGTCGCGGCTCGGACACCCCGACTCGCTGGTCACCGAGGCCTTCCCCGAGGCCGACCCCGCGCGGCTGGTCGACGAGACGGTGGAGATCCCCGTGCAGATCGACGGCAAGGTCCGGGCCCGGGTCCGCGTGCCCGTGGCTAGCGACGCCGACACGATCGAGGCACTTGCCCGCGCCGACCCCCAGGTGGCGGAGCTGCTGACGCACGGCACGGTCCGTAGGGTCGTCGTCGTGCCGGGCCGCCTGATCAACTTCGTGGTGGGCCGACCCGGGTATCGGCGTGTGACAGGCGCGCCGCCCCGACGGTAGGCTGACCCCTCCCAAACGGGGCCGTAGCTCAGTTGGTAGAGCACTTCCATGGCATGGAAGGGGTAGCGCGTTCGATCCGCGTCGGCTCCACCCTGACCAAGCCGACCGACCGGTGGCGGCGGCTCGGTTGCGCGTCGGGGGCGTGCTATGGCCCCTGCGCCGCCGCGGCGGGCGCCCACTCGACGCGGGGGACGTCGCCCCAGAGGCGCTCGAGTTCGTAGTAGTCGCGGGTCTCGTTGAGGAACACGTGCACCACGACGTCGCCGTAGTCCATGAGGACCCAGTGGCGGTCGTCGAGCCCCTCCACCCGCAGCGGCTTCGGATGGCCCGCCTCGGCGACCACCCGCTCGACCTCGTCGACGATCGCCTTGACCAGGCGGTCGTTCGGGGCGGAGGTGATCACGAACTCGTCGGCCACCACGAGCACGTCGCCGACCTCGAGGATCACGACGTCGCGCGCTCCCTTCGAGTCGGCGGCGCGGGCCGCCACGGCGGCCAGGTCCCGGGCTTGCACACGTTCGTTTGTCAGGTTGCTCGCTGTCCTACCTCCCGATCAGATCCCGGGCGTCGGCGCCCAGGATCACGGTCACATCGATCTCGTCGTCGTTCGTCGCCCCGCCCGACACGGCGGGGTCCGGCTCGACCTGTGCGCCGCCGAACACCGCCGCCAGCCACAGCGCGCTGTCGCGCTGGTCCGCGCCTTCGTAGAGCATCAGGGTCTCAGTTTCGTCGAAGGTCGGGGCGTTGCCTGCGATGGTGATCTCGGCGCCGCCTCGAACCAGCCGGCCGGCGGCTGCGCTCGTGAGCTCGGCGTCGGTGGTGCCGTTGAGCAGGCGGACCCGAACGCGTCGACCGGGGCTGGGCGACACCGGATAGGGCACCGCCCGCACCACGAGCTCCGCCAGCAGTTCGTCGTGCGGGACGAAGGTCTCGGGAGCCCGCCCGCCACCGACGACCTCCCCTGGGACGGGGACGATCGAGGGCGAGCCGTCGGCCAGGCTCCGGACGAACCGCCCGATGCCTACGTCGACCTCGCCGGGCAAGGCGTCCACACCCGCGTCTCGCACCAGCGGCAGCCACGCGGTCCAGAAGTCCGCCTGGCGGTCGATGCGCTCGGCCTCCGACTCCCTCGCGGCCCGGGCACGCAGGAACGGCCCCACGTCCTCGGCCGCCAGAGAGACGTCTCCTGCCCGCCAATCCCCCACGCTCTTGGTGAGCTGGAGGTCGACGGGCGCCACCGGCGCCACCAGCGACGCCCAGCGGGCGTCGTCGACCTCGAGGTGCTCCGGGATGGCGACGGCCAACAGGTCGGCGACCGCGGCGACCACGTCGTTGGCCCCGCCCTGGCGGTAGACGTCCGCCATCGTGGGCGGCTCGCCCGACTGGGCGGAGCTGGCGGTGGCGTCCGTGGTGGGTTCGACGGGCCGGTTGGCCCTCGTCAGCGTGGAGGCCGGGACCAGGACCACGGCGCCACCGTCGTCGCTCGACCCGATCGCCAGCACCGCCACGCTGACCAGTTCGCCGTCGTCGCCCCGCTGCACGACCGCCATCGTCGGGGTGGGGACGACGTAGGCCTGGTAGCCCGGGTCGTCGGGGCTGGCGGTGGGCGCGACGTAGCGCCCGGCGGTGCTGGTCCGTACCAGGTTGACTCCGACCACCGTCAGCGCCACACCACCCCCGACGAGCGCGGCCATCGTGGCGAGCACCAGCCGGCGGCGCTTGCGGAGCCCCTCGGGGGAATGACCCCGACTCGGCGCCGTAGGCGACGCCACCGGGCTCGCCAGCGCCGCCGGTGAGGCCGCAGCGGCCGGCGCCGCGGCGGGTGCCGCAGACGACGCACCCATGGTGCCCGGGGTGGAACTGGGTCTGTCTCTTATACACATCT
>JBKPHE010000169.1:0-16212 GCA_046744485.1 Actinomycetota bacterium
CTGGGGGGCTGGGCGAACAGCACGAAGCTGGGGAAGAACGGCGGCACCGTGTTCGGGAAGATGACCTCGCCGACGATGCCGTCGGCCAGCTGCTGGCCGTTGCGCATCTCGTTGTCCCAGTTGCGGAAGCGTCGCGTGTCCCCGAGGTCGCGGAAGGGGTTCTTGTACTTCTCGCGCCAGGCGTCGAAGTCGTCGAGGAACCTGGCGTCCAGGTACTCGCGGTACTGCTTGTGGCTGCCGCCGGCGTGGCAGTCGGCCGAGATGATCGTGTAACGGTCGGCCTCTTGCGACCCTTCGGCGGCGGGTGCCACCGTCTCGCTGGCAACAGGCATTGGTCGGACCCCCTGGGCCACGGGTTGGCGACCACCCCAGTTTGATGTAGAACGCGTTCTCACGCCAACCCACCGCAGCCATGAGACGATGATGACATGCGTTGTGACGTCGTCGAGGGCGAGCCCGGCATCTTCCCGGAGCCGATCACCCGCTTCATGCGGATGATCGGCGGGCTGTTCGGCAGTGGCCGGCCGCGGCCGACCGCCGAAGACCAGCCCTCCACCAGCGAACCGGTCACCGGCAGCGAACCCGGGCCCGCCGACGAGCCGGGCGCCAAAGACGACACGCCCTGACCAGCCTCATCGAGGATCGGTGCCGTGGCCCGCTCGTTGTTGGCGCGACGAGAATGTGTTCTACTTCGGCCCTAGCGCACCCGCGCAGGAGGGAACCGCCGTGGACATCGCCGAGATCGACCTGCTCGACCGCGACCGGTTCACGCAGGGGATCCCCCACGAGTGGTTCACGTGGCTGCGCGCCAATGCACCCGTCTTCCATCACGACGAGCCCGACGGGGACGGCTTCTGGGTCATCACCCGGTACGACGACATCGTGACCTGCAGCCGCGACGCCGCCACCTTCTCCTCGGCCCAGGAGCTGGGCGGCGTGGTGATGCTCGAGGGCCCGATGGCGCCGCTGCCCGGCACCGAGATGGCCGGCAACATGATGCTGTTCATGGACCCACCGGGCCACACTCGGTACCGCAAGCTCGTGAACCGCGGGTTTACGCCGCGCATGATCGCCGCCCTCGAGCCCCACGTGCGTGACCTGACCGTCCGCGTCATCGAGGACGCGCTGGCCAAGGACGGCGGCGAGTGCGACTTCGTCGTCGACATCGCAGCCGAGCTGCCGCTGGAGGTGATCGCGGAGCTGCTGGGCGTGCCGCGCGAGGACCGGTTCAAGCTGTTCGACTGGTCCAACCGGATGGTCGGCTCGGAGGACCCCGAATACCAGGTCAGCGACGAGCACGTCACCGAGGCTCAGGTCGAGATGTTCATGTACGCCCAACAGCTGGCGGAACAGCGCCGGGCGGAGCCACGCGACGACATCGTGACCACGCTCCTCAACGCCGAGGTCGAGGGCGACAGCCTCACAGAGATGGACTTCAACCTGTTCTTCATGCTGCTGTCGGTGGCGGGCAACGAGACCACCCGCAATGCCATCGCCCACGGCATGAACGCGTTCCTCGAGAACCCGGACCAGTGGGACCTGCTGGTTTCCGATCCGGCCGCCCACATCCACGGCGCCACCGAGGAGATCCTGCGCTGGGCATCGCCGGTGCTGTTCTTCCGCCGCAACGCACGCCAGGACTTCGAGGTTCGGGGTCAGGTCATCAAGGCCGGCGAGAAGATCAGCCTCTGGTACATCTCCGCCAACCGCGACGAGGACGTGTTCACCGACCCGTTCACGTTCGACATCACCCGCGACCCCAACCCTCACATCGCCTTCGGGGGTGGCGGGCCCCACTTCTGCCTCGGGGCCCAGCTGGCCCGCCTGGAGATCCGGCTGCTGTTCCAGGAGCTGGCGGCTCGGGTCCCGCACCTGGAGGCGCGGGGCGAGCCCGAGCGGCTGCGCTCGAACTTCATCGGCGGGATCAAGCACCTACCCACGCGCCTGCGGCCGACGCCCGCCCCGGCGGCCCCGACGCCGTGACCGCGGTGGCCACCCAGGCGGCGGCCCTGAGCGCCGAGCAGCGCGACCGGCGACGGCGGGTCATCGATGCCGCCTTCGAGCTCGGCGCCGAACACGGCTACGACGCCGTGCAGATGCGCGACGTGTCCGCGATCGCCAACGTCTCGCTGGCCACGATCTACCGCTACTTCTCCTCGAAGGACCACCTCCTCGCCGCGGCCATGACCGAGTGGACGGCACGCCTCCAGACCCGGGTGGCGCAGTCGCCGCCGCGCGGCGACACGGCCGCCGACCAGCTCATCGACGTGCTCAATCGCGCCTGCCGGGCCATGGCCCGCCAGCCCAAGCTCAGCGCCGCGCTCGTGCGGGCCCTGTCGTCGTCGGACGAGGGTGTGAGCGAGAGCGCGGTCGCGGTCCAGCAGCAGCTCGAGGCCATGGCCAGCGGGATCCTGGTCGACCTCGCCCCCGCGGTCCGGTCCGACATCCTGGCCGTGCTCGGCCACGTCTGGTACTCGACGCTGGTGGCGTGGGCCAACGGCCGCATCGACTTCGCGCAGGTCACGTCCGAGCTCGACCGGGCGGTCCACGTGTTGGTCGACCCCTACACCGCCTGATCCCACGCGTTCTGTTCGCGGGATCGGTCGCTGGGGCAGCCAATCCCGCAACAAAACGCTCGGGTGCTACACGCCGGGGGCCGGCTGGGGCCCCCGCACCAGCCGGCCCGGACGCTCGCCCGTCGCCGCATCGTCGTCGCGCACCACCACTCCCCGCTTGATCGTGGCCACGTAGCCGCGGGCACGCTGGACGAGCCGGCGCCCGCCCGCCGGCAGGTCATAGATCATCTCGGGCGCCTCGCTGGCCACGTGGTCGGCATCGACGACGTTGAGGTCGGCCAGGTAGCCGGGCGCCACCAGGCCCCGGTCCTCGAAACCGAACAGCGTCGCCGTCCGCCGCGTCTGAAGGTTGACGGCCTGCTCCAGTGGCAGCCGCTCGCCCCGACTGCGGTCACGGGCCCAATGGCTGAGCATGTAGGTGGGCACGCTGGCGTCGCACAGCAGCCCGCAGTGGGCACCGCCGTCGCCGAGCCCCAGCACCACGTCCGGCTGGGTGAGCAGCTCGGCCAGCGCCCGGAAGTCGCCGTCCGCGTAGCCGCCGAGCGGCATGTAGAGCAGCGCCCGGCCCTCGCGCTCGAGCAGCAGGTCGTAGCCGACCTCGGCCGGCGACCGTCCCTGTGCCTCCGCCAGGGCGGCGACGCTGCGGTCCGGTGGCGGCTCGTAGTCCGGCGGGTCGCCGAGGGGGAACATGTGCCCCCAGGCGTCGGCGATGAACGCCGCCGCCCCGGCGTCGTCCAGGGTCTCGCCCAGGATCGCGGCCCGGACCGCGGGCCGGCGCATGCGCCCAACCCGCTCGGGCAGCGGCAGGGTGGCGAGTCCCGCGTACGCGGCGTGGAGCATGAACGGGTGGGCGCTGCCCTCCAGCCCGAAGAGCACCGACGTCGATCGCCCCCCGACCTGGGGGACGATGTGGGCGCCGGCAGCGTTGGCCCGCCGGACCAGGTCGAGGATCGTGCGCCAGTGGTCGGGACGCATGTGGTCCTGCCCCGTGCCGAACGTGATCCGACACCCCGTGGCGCGCGACAGCGCGGTCATCCAGGCGAGCTCGGCCTCGGGATCGACCATGTCGCTGGCCAGCTCGAACACGCCGGCGCCCCCGGTGGAGCCGCGCGGCCGCCCAGCGCCCGTCGGTGCCAGGGACCGACCGATGCCGATCAGCTCATCCGGTGACGCGGTCGTGCCGGCCGCCAGCTCGCCGTCCTTGGCCCGGTGGATGATCGTGCGGGTGGTGGAGAAGCCCACCGCCCCCGCCTCCATCGCCTCCCGCACGAGGGTGCCCATGGCCGCGATCTCGTCGGGCGTGGCCTCGGCGTTGGCGCCACCCCGTTCGCCCATCACGTAGGCCCGCACCGCGCCGTGCGGCACCAGCGCGCTCACGTCCAGCACCCGCGGCAGGCGGTCGAGCTCGTCGAGGTACTCGGGGAACGTCTCCCAGTTCCACGTGATGCCCTCGGCCAGGGCGGTGCCGGGGATGTCCTCGACACCCTCCATGAGCTGGATGAGCCAGTCGTGGCGGTCGGGGTGCGCCGGCGCGAAACCCACGCCGCAGTTGCCCATCACCACGGTGGTTACGCCGTGCCAGCTCGATGGCGACACCTCCGGGTCCCAGGTCGCCTGGCCGTCGTAGTGCGTGTGGATGTCGACGAAGCCCGGCGTGACCACCAAGCCGTCGGCGTCGATCTCCCGTCGGCCGCCACCGTCCACCGAACCGACAAGTACGACACGATCGCCATCGATCGCCACGTCGGCCGGCCTGCCGGGAACGCCGGAGCCGTCCACCACGTGCCCGTTGCGGATGACCAGGTCGTGCATGGACGCGAGCCAACCACTGGCCTACCGCGTCGGCAACGTGACGGCAGCCCCGCCGGCGGCGGGCTCGGGCGGGGGCCGCCGCCGGTGGCCGGTGCGCAGCGACCATGGTGGTTGCGGCACGCGCGGTGCCACGGCCGCCAGCGCCACGGCCATGAGCAGCGCGACGGGCAGCGCCACCGCCCCGGGAACCGTTCCCGCGACGCCGGTGCGGTCGACCAGGACGTAGTACACGACGTAGTGGGCCAGGAAGATGCCGAGGGTGTGGGCGGCGGCGGCGGCCTGGACCAATCCATCCACCGGGCCCAGCCACGCGGGCCAGCCGCATTGGGCCAGCGCGTAGACCACGGCGGTACCGGCCAGACCGGGCACCACGAACGCCAGCCCGCCCGGATAGCGATCGGGCGTCACGCCGACCGCGAGCAAGGCCACGACCGCCGCGACGCCCAGGGCCGCGGCGGTGAGTCCCCAGCGGCGATCGGCGAACCGCCCGGTACGAACCACCGCCATCCCCACGAGTACGAACCCCAGGTAGGTGACGGCCGGGAACTTCCCGGCCACGACCTCGTCGGCCCACCACCCGGCGTGCCCGGTCACCGCCGGCTCCGCGAGCATGCCCGTGGCCAGCGTGCCGGCCGCCAGCGCCGGTAGCCAACGGGGTCCGATGGCCACGGCCAGGGCGGCGCCGACCACCACGGTGACTCCCAGGGCCTCGATGACCCCGAACATCGTCGGGTGCCGCCACAGCAGCCAGTCGAAGGCCACACCGATCGGCACCAAGATCCCGTAGCGGCGCAGCACCTCGGTCGCCACCCGCGGCCGGGTCAACCCGCGACGGCGCCGGGCCGCCACGAACAGGGACACCGAGGCCCCGGCAGCCACGAAGAAGGCCGGCGCCGCCACGTCCGTCACCGCGAACGACGACCACCCGGGCAGCACCGCCCGGGCATTGCCGGTGAGCCACTCCGTCATGTGGTGCACGACCATCGCCACCAGGGCCAGGCCGCGTAGCCGGTCGAGGGCGAGGATCCGCGCGACGCCCTGCGGGTTCTGGCGCCCCGGGGCAGGGGCGCGCGGGCGCGGGATCGACGTCGGGGAGGAGGACATGGGCTGTGGATCGCGTACCCCGCCAGCCGCCTCCCACTCCTAGCGGACGGGCATGGTCAGATCACGTCAGGCGCCGTGCGCGTGGTCGCACAGCCGCTCCTCGCCCTCCTTGATCTGGCCCCCGCCGACCCCCTCGAGGGCGGCAAAGGGGCCGCAGCGGTGCGGCACGATCCACACATGGATCATGGGAACGGGATCGAGCTTGACGAGTCCGGGAGGGCACCCCTGGCCGACGCCCGTCACGCCCCGGACCTTGGGAGCCTCACCGGGCGTGAAGCACAGGTTGTCGTGGATGTGCCACTGCGTGAGCTCGCCGCCCAGCTCGGGCACCGTGTCGAGCGTCTCGCCCTGGGGCAGCATGTACATCGCCGCCTCCAGCGTGCGGGTGCCTTCGCGGTCGACCCGGTAGACGAGCGACTCGGGATGGTCGGGGTCGAGGACGTGGTCGTCGTTGATCCAGTCCCACTGGATGAGGTGCTCGTAGCCGGTGAAGCCGTCGCCGATCGAATGGAACCCGGCCGCCTCGGCGACCTTGGGGTCCGACCACTGCGGCAGGCGCCAGAGCGTTATGGCGATCAGGTTCTCGGCCGCCGCCTGCTGCTCGGGCGTCACCCCCTCGACGCCACCGAGATCGATCGGCTTGGTGGGGTCGTAGGGCGTCGGTGCCACGGCCGCCGCCTCGTGGCCGGCCTGGTCGTGGCCGGCCGCCGCCTCTTCGCCGGCGGCACCGTGGTCGTGATCGTGGCCGGCGGTCTCGCCATGCTCATGGCCTTCGGCATGGCTGTGGCTTCCGGCCGCGACCATGCCCGGCACGGTGAGAGCCATCGCGGCCACCGCCGACACCCCCACCAGCGCAGGCCGCCGGCCGCTCACGCGAGCGGACAGTCCGGGGAGGAGCACGACCAGCGCACCGATCACGGCGACGACGGCCAACGCCGCCGCCAGCGTGTCGGCGAACTGGGGATCCTCCCGGACGTCCAGGCCGGCCACGAAGCCGATGCCGCTCGTTTTGGCCAGAACCCACCCGCCGACCGCGGCGGCGTTGCCGGCCAGGCCGAGCAGGGCGACCACCCGCGAGGGTCGCATCAGCATGAGCACACCCCAGCCGATCTGGAACACGGCGGTCAGGGCAAACGCAACGACGGCCGCACGGTGCTCGCTGTGCGCCCCGGCCGCAGTGGCGTGGATCGCGCCGGCCCCGATCGAGGCCAGTGCGGCGATGGAGACCAGCGCACTGGGACGTTCTGGCGACGAGGCGTTGGCCACGGCGATCTTCCCCTCTCGGTGTCAGCCTGCCGAGAGGAAGGCTAGGCCAGCGCCGCGGCCGATTACACGCGGCGTGCAGTTTTACGAACGCGCAGCCGCAGCCCGGTCCTCCGCCACGGCGTCGTAGCCCTCGAAGTCCGACGCGGTGTCGTCAGCGAACTCGAACTCCAGCAACCCCGCCTCGGCCCAGTGCCGGCGCAGGTAGCCATCGTTGGCGTCGAGCAGCCCAAGCTTGCGGACGTTGGGGACCAGCTTGGCGAAGAACGCCCGCTGGAACCCGGCGTACGGATGCACCTTGATCTTGCCCGCCGCCTCGGTGATGGCCGGGTGCACGGCCTCGGCCGATACCCCCATCCGTTCCCAGACCTCGGGCGTCGTCGAGCGGGCCCGGTTCCGCAGGGTGTTCTCGATCAGGAACTCCTGGCGGTCCTTCAGCTCGGCCTCCGATAGCCCGCCGTAGTACTCCGACAGGCTGAGCACCCCGAAGGCCACGTGCCGCGCCTCGTCGGACATCACGTAACGCAGCAGCTTCCGAAGCAGGGGCTCGTCGATCGTGCGCAGCATCGAACCGAACGCCGCCAGCGCCAGGCTCTCGATCACGATTTGCATGCCGAGGTAGGCGATGTCCCAGCGGCCGTCCTCGAGCAGGGCCGTGATCTGCGCCTCCAGGAACGGGCTCATCGGGTACGCCTCACCGAGCTTGGTGTGCAGGTACTTGGCGAACACCTCGGTGTGGCGGGCCTCGTCCATGGTCTGGGTGGCCGCGTAGTACTTGGCGTCGATCCAGGGAACGGTCTCGACGATCTTGGCGGCGGTCATCATGGCGCCCTGCTCGCCGTGCATGAACTGGCTGAGCTGGGCCTTGAAGCTCTCGACACCGAGCTGGCGCAGCTCGTTCTCGCCCCACGACGCGATCGGCGAGCCGTCGACCTCACGGGCGGCGCGGGTGAGCTGCTGCAGCGGAGTGGTCGGGTCGACCAGCTCGAACGGGTCGACCTCGGTGGACCAGTCGAGCTCGGTCACGCTGTTCCACTGCGACGCCATCGCCTTGTTGTAGAGGGTGACCAGCTGGTCGCGGCTGCGGTCGTAGTTCCACAGGAAGATGCGCTCGGCGTGGTCATGGACGACCTTGATCGTGTTGTCGACCTCGGCGGGACTGGGCAGATCGGGCATGTCGGCCTCCGGCCCGACCCCCACCCGCCGCCCCGTGACGGCGTCGGTCTCCGACCGACTCGTCATCGACTTACTGGTCCTGTGAACCGCCCGGTGGCCAGCGCCGCCGGCCGGCGGCGCTCCGGGTACCCGGGCCCGAGTCGGGTGGTGACGTCGCGCAGCCGGACCGGCTCGCCGCAATGTGCGCAAACCACCTCCGCCTCCAGGTCGTGACCGCACGTCCGGTGCTGCAGCACCACGGGCGGGCCCTCCTCGCCGGCCAGCCAGCGGTCACCCCAGCGCACCAGGGCGGCGATCACGGGGAAGAAGTCGCGGCCCTTGTCGGTGAGGACGTACTCGTGGCGCAGCGGCCGATCGTGGTACTGCCGACGCTCGAGCACGCCCTCGTCCACGAGCCGGTTCAGGCGCTGGGTGAGGATGTTGCGCCCGATGCCGAGGCTGCGCTGGAAGTCGTCGAACCGCCGGACCCCGTAGAAGCACTCGCGCAGCACCAGCGGCGTCCACCAGTCCCCCAGCAGGTCGACGGTGCGGGCGATGGAGCACGGCCAGTCGGCGAACGGTGTGCGCCTCACGATGCTCCACTCTCGTCGCTCGGGGGCGCAGGCGCAGCCCCGACCCGGACGCCGGCGAGCTGGGTGGCCTGGGCCACGAGCCGCCCCCGGCAGTCCCAGACGTGGCAAACCTCGTCGACCAGGTCGGCCTGCACCAGGCGCGCCCGCTGCCGGACGATCAGCGCCCCGGGCGCGGGAACGCCGCGCACGTACACCGTGAGCTCGAGCGTCGGTACCCAGCCGAGCGTCGCCAGCTCCAGGGTGGCGGGTGGGAAGGAATCCGCGGCGTACAGCAGCGCCAGCGGGTCGGGCTCCCGGCCGTCGGCGAACGCCAGCCAGCCGCGCACCTCGCCCGTCCCCGACGGCCGCCCGGCCGTGAAGCCCGCAGTCGCCGGATCGAGCCGGACCTGCACCTGGTTCATGATCGCCAGCTCCACGCCCCCTGGTCCCACACCCTGGGCCCGCACGCACTCATCGATCGGCGGTAGGGACGGCGCTTCGAGGTCGGACCACCAGGGCTCGACGTGGGGATCGTGACGGCCCAGCGTGAAGGTGGCCTCGACGGCGGGCGTGCCCTGCTGCTCCAGCCGGGCGCGCACCTGGCTCATCCGCCGCCCCCGCCGCAGCACCTCGGTGAGCACCTCGGCGGGCCCCGGGCTGGGCGGCGTGAGGTAATGGGCCGTCGCCGTGACCGGGTGCGGGTGGTCGGGACCCTCGGCGGTGGCCAGCGCGGACCGCGCTGCCCGGGCCATGGTCGCCAGCAGGTAGCCGCCGTTGGGCCGGCCGCCGATGGTCCAGTCGGGATCGATGGCCATGTCGTACCGACCGGACGATTCGCGACCCTCGGCCGGGAAGACGGCGGTGACTCTGTCGAAGGCCGTGGCCTGTGGCATCCCCGGCACCTTACTCGGCGTCCGTTGCACTAGTGAACTGACGAGGCTACGTTCCCGCCATGGCTGTCACCGACGCACCGACCATGTCCGACGCGCCCCGGTGGAAGCAGACGGCCTGCATCCTCTGCGAGTGCAACTGCGGGATCGAGGTGCGCCTGGGCTCGCTGGAGGACGGCCGGAGGTTCGAGCGCATCCGGGGCGACAAGAACCACCCGTCATCACAGGGCTATACCTGCGAGAAGGCGCTCCGCCTCGACCACTACCAGAACCCCGGTGGAAGGCCCCTGCCCGGTCGGGCCCGCGTGCCGGCCCGCGGTGAACGGGTGACCCACCCGCTGCGCCGGCGCCCCGACGGCAGCTTCGAGGTCGTCGACTGGGACACCGCCATCCGGGAGGTCGCCGGCCGGCTCGCGGCGGTGCGCGACGCCCACGGCGGCGAGACCATCTTCTACTTCGGCGGCGGCGGGCAGGGGAACCACCTGGGCGGCGCATACGGCACCTGCACCATGCACGCGTTCGGCGGCCGCTACCGCTCCAACGCGCTGGCCCAGGAGAAGACCGGCGAGTTCTGGGTCAACGGCAAGCTCCTGGGGACCAACATCAGGGGCGACATGGAGAGCTGCGAGGTTGCGCTGTTCATCGGGAAGAACCCCTGGCAGAGCCACAGCTTCCCGCGCGCCCGCACGACGCTGAAGGAGATCGCCCGCGACCCCGGGCGGGCCCTCATCGTCGTCGACCCCCGCCGCACCGAGACGGCCGACCTGGCCGACATCCACCTGCAGGTGCGTCCCGGCACCGACGCCTGGCTGATCTCGGCGCTGGCGGCGGCCGTGGTGGACGAGGGGCTCGTCGACCACGCGTGGCTCGACGAGCACGTCACGGGCGTCGACGCCGTCGTCGCCGAGTTGCGGGGCGTCGACATCGCGGCCCACTGCGCCGTGAGTGGAGTGGACGAGGCGCGGCTGCGCCAGGCCGCCCGCCGCATCGGGAGCGCGGCGAGCGTGGCCGTCGCCGAGGACCTGGGTATCCAGATGAACCTCCACTCCACGCTCGTGAGCTACCTCGAGAAGCTGGTGTGGCTGCTGACCGGCAACTTCGGTCGGCCGGGCACGCAGTACGTCCCGTCGAGCCTGGTGCCGTTGGGCAAGGTCCGCCCCGCGGAGGTCTCCGACGACGACGCCGGGCCTCGCAGCCCGGTGGCGGGCGCCCGCATCGTGTCCGGGCTGGTGCCCTGCAACGTCATCGCCGACGAGATCCTCACCGACCACCCGGCCCGGTACCGGGCGATGGTGGTAGAGAGCGGCAACCCCGCCCACTCCCTGGCCGACTCGCAGCGGATGCGGGAGGCGTTGGCGGCGCTCGACACCCTCGTGGTGATCGACGTCTACCTGACCGAGACGGCCCGGCTCGCCGACTACGTGCTGCCGGCTCCCACGCAGTTCGAGAAGTGGGAGGCCACGTTCTTCAACTTCGACTTCCCCCGCAACGTCTTCCACCTGCGGCGCCCGGTGCTCGATCCCCCCGAAGGGCCGCTGCCCGAGCCGGAGATCCACGCCCGCCTGGTCGAGGCGTCGGGCGCCTTGGACGCCGCCGGGCCCGAGCTGGCGGGGTTGGCGGAAGCCGCCAAGGGCGGTCGGGCCGCATTCGCCGAGGCATTCTTCGGTGCGCTGGCGGCCCGCCCGGAGCTGGGACCGCTGGCACCGGTCGTGCTCTACCGCACCCTCGGCCCTACCCTGCCCCACGCCGCCGCCGCCGCGGCCGCGCTGTGGGGAGCGGCTCACCGGTGCGCCCAGGCGAACCCCGAGGGTGTTCGTCGCGCCGGTCACGGCGAGGGCCTCGAGGCCGGCGAGCGCCTGTTCGACGCCATCCTCGCCAGCCCCTCGGGCGTGATCGTTACCGACGACGCCGGCGACGACGACGCCGTCTGGCGCCGGGTGGCGACGGGAGACGGCCTGATCCACCTCGAGATTCCCGAGCTCCTCGCCGAGCTGCGGGGCCTGGCCGACGAGGCCCCGCCCGGAACGGACGAGCAGTGGCCCTTCGTCCTCTCCGCCGGCGAACGCAGGTCGTTCAGCGCCAACACCATCATCCGCGACCCGGCCTGGCGCAAGCGCGATGCCGCCGGGGTCCTCCGGGTCCACCCCGCGGACGCCGAACGCCTGGGCCTGGTCGACGGCGGCCCCGTCCGCCTCACAACCAAGCGCGCCAGCGTCGCAGTGACGGTCGGGCTCGACGGGACCATGCACCCGGGCCACCTGTCGCTGCCCAACGGGCTGGGCCTCGACCACCCGGCGGAAGACGGCGAGGTGGTGGTCACCGGCACCGCGCCCAACGAGCTCACCGCCAGCGAGGACCGCGACCCCTGGGTCGGCACGCCGCATCACAAGCACGTGCGGGCCCGGCTCGAGCCGCTCGTGCCCGATGCGGCGAGGATGCGCCCATGACCGTTCATCCCCCGGGGGCTGCGCCCCCGCACCCCATCGTCTCCCGGCTCGCTGGCGCTCGCGCGGTCGACCGGTCACGAGCTGCGCTCATGACCGCAGACCAGTGGATCGCCGCTTTCGCCGATCGCCTCGGCGTCCCGCCGCCCGACCCCGCCACCGTGGACACACTCCTCGCGCTGGCCGGCACCGCCGCCCATGCGTCGGAGCGGACGGCGGCGCCCATCGCCTGCTACCTGGTGGGCCTCGTCGGCATGGATGCCGAGGCGGCCGGTCGGGTCGCGGAGGAGGTCGACCCGACCGCCTGATCCTTGTTCTGTCAGCGCTCCGGTCGGGCACGGGCCGTGCGCGCTGACGGAACGCCGGGGGGGTCAGCGGAGCGCAGCCACCACGGCGCCGCCGCCCGACCGCCACACGACGCCCGCCTCTTCGAACCCGGCGTCGAGCAGTGCCTGGGCGTGCCACGACGACGGCGGATCGAACTCGGCCGGGTGGTTCACCCCACCGAAGCGCCCCCGGCGCTCGGCCACGGCGTCGGCGATGAGGGGATCGGCGGCGGCGATGCCCCACCAGCCGTCCCAGTCCGGGCGACCGTCGGCCCGCAACGACTCCCGGCCGCGTGCCTCCACGGCGGCCAGGGCCGCGCCCAACCGTGGCACGTCGGAGGCCTCCATCTGGTCCGCGTTGGCGACCGCACCGCCCGGACGAACGATGCCGGCCAGGTCGCGGTAGACGCGTCGGAGCATGGGCTCGGGGAGCCAGTGCAGCGCAGTGGCCGTGAGCGCGGCGTCCACCGGCGTTTCGGGCAGCTGCCCGGCCCAGGCGGGATCGGCCAGGTCGGCGCGCACGAAGCGCACCCGCTCGTCGTCGCCCAGCGTGGCGCGGGCGATGGTCAGCAGCGCCGGGTCGACGTCGACGGCGATCGAACGGGCCTGGGGGAAGCGTTCGAGCAGGCGCCGGGTGATCGTGCCGGTGCCGCAGGCCAGGTCGAGCACCAGCGGCCGCGGCCCCGCCACGGCCTCGACGACGTCGAGCAGGGCGGTGAGACGCTGCTCGCGGTCGGGCATGTAGCCCTCCTGCTGGCGGTCCCAGGATTCCTGCCACGCTTCGCCCCAGGTGCGATCGGCCGGCGCGGCTGTGGCGGCCGGGCTCATCGAAGGCTCCGGGCGATCTGGTTGGACTCGGGCAGGTGGTGGACGGGCGGGCGGTCGGAGTGGTTGAACCGCAGGTTGGTCGTGTACGGCGTAGCTCGCCGCCAACCCCGGCCGATGAGGTGCCATCTCACGATCGGGCCTCCTGGGCTGTAAGGTGCATGGCGTAGCTTTGGTCCTGACAGCTTCGCACGTACCGGTAAGGGGCGCAAGTGGATTTTGAGTCTTACGCCAACTTCGCCGTCGACCTGGTCTCGTCCGAGCCCGATGAGCTCGACGGCGCCGACCCGCTGGCCTCGCTCGAGGCGCTCCGGGCGTTCCTCGGCACTTGGCCGTGGATGGCCCGTCGCGCCGACGCCAAGGATCTGGTTCCGCTCGTCCGCCTGCGCGGCGAGCTGCGGGCGGTGTTCGACGATGCCGCCGAGGGGCGGTCCGCCGCCATGGTCGAACGGATCAACCACCTGCTCGCGCGTCACCGGCCCCAGCCCAGCATCTCGGGGCACGACGACTTCGACTGGCACCTGCACATCGCCGACGACCGGGGCCCCGTCGCCGCCGAGTTCGCCACCGGCGCCGTCATGGGGCTGGCCATGGCCTTCCTCGACCTGGGTGCCGACCGGTTCGGCTCGTGCGCCGACCCACGCTGCGGGGGCGTGTTCATCGACACCTCGCGCAACCGCTCCCGGCGCTACTGCTCCGACCGCTGCGCCAGCCGGGCCAACGTGGCCGCCCACCGCGAGCGCCAGCGATCCGGCACCGGCTGACGACGACGCCCCGACTGGTGGAATTCGGCGCTCAGCGCCGCATGATGGCGGGCGATGCCCCCGGCCCCCGACGGGTCTCGACCCGACCTCGCGACCGCTTCGGCGCCTGCCGCCGCGGTCGAGGTCGAGCACCTCGTGAAGCGGTTCGGCGACTTCGCGGCCGTGGACGACGTGTCGTTCACGGTGGCGCCGGGCGAGCTGTTCGGGTTCCTGGGCCCCAACGGTGCCGGCAAGACGACGACCATCTCGATGCTGTGCACGCTGCTCTCGGCTAGCGCTGGCCGGGCCAGGGTCGACGGCTACGACATCACGACGCAGCGTGACGAGGTGCGGGCCAGCATCGGGCTCGTCTTCCAGGAACTGACCCTCGACGACTACCTCACTGCCGAGGAGAACCTCCGCTTCCACGCCGTGATGTACGGCGTGCCCCGCAGCGAGGTGGCCGAGCGCATGGCGCCACTGCTCGACATGGTTGGCCTCACCGAGCGGAAGGCCCAGCAGGTGCGCTTCTTCTCGGGCGGCATGAAGCGGCGGCTCGAGATCGCACGGGGGCTGATCCACGCGCCGCGGGTGCTGTTTCTCGACGAGCCCACGATCGGGCTCGATCCCCAGACCCGGGCGCACATCTGGGACTACGTGGACGAGCTGCGCTGCCGCGAGTCGACCACGATGTTCCTCACGACCCACTACATGGACGAGGCCGAGCGCTGTGACCGGATCGCCATCATCGACCAGGGTCGCATCGTGGCCATCGACACGCCCAACGCCCTCAAGGCCGCGGTGGGCGCCGACACCGTCACCTTCGCCACCGCCGACGACGCCCTGGCTGCCCGTCAGCTGCACGATGCCTTCGGCGTCGAGGTCGTGGGCCAGAACGGCGGCCTCGTGGTGCGGGTGCCCGACGGTGAAGAGTTCGTCCCCACCGCATTCGGGGTGCTGACCGTCGGGGTCCAGAGCGTGAGCGTGCGCCGGCCCAGCCTCGACGACGTGTTCATCAAGTACACGGGCCGGGCGATCCGCGACGCCGAGGCGGGCGCCGGCGACCAGTTCAAGATGAACCCGATCGTCCGTGGGTTCCGGAGGGCTTGATGGCCGGGTCGATGACCGGGCACACGCCCGCCGACGCCCTTCGGATCCCGGTGCCGCCGGCCAGTTCCGCCACCCGCCGCCAGGCCACGCTCACCCGCAACGGCCGGACGATCGGCATGGTGTGGCAGCGCGAGCTGATCCGCCTGCGCCGCACGCCCACGCGCATCATCACCGGCCTGGCCCAGCCGATCATCTTCCTGTTCATCCTGGGAGCGGGGCTGGGCAATCTGATCCAGCAGGGCGTGCCCGGGGGGCTCGACTACCAGCAGTTCCTGTTCCCCGGGATCCTCTCCATGTCGATCATCACGTCGGCGCTGTTCTCGGCGGTGTCGATCGTGTGGGACCGCGAGTTCGGCTTCATGCGCGAGATGCTGGTCGCCCCCGTGTCCCGCACGTCGATCGTGCTGGGCAAGGCGCTCGGCGGCGGGACGGTGGCGGTGGTTCAGGGGCTGATCTTGGTCGTCGCCGCTCCCATCGTCGGCGTGGACCTCACGGTGGGCCGGTTGTTCCTGCTGATCCTCGCGTTGCTCCTGCTCGCCTACGCCATGACCGCGTTCGGGATGGTGATGGCCACGCGGATCGAGCGCATGGAGAGCTTCCAGATGGTCATGACGCTGGTGATGCAGCCGATGATCTTCCTGTCCGGCGCCGTGTTCCCGCTGCAGAACCTGCCCACGTGGCTGGCGGCGATCACCCACCTCAACCCCGCCACCTATGCCGTCGACCTGGTGCGCCGCTCGGTCCTGCCCGACGCCCCCGGCGTGGAGATCGCCGGCTGGGTGGTCCCGGTGTGGACCGAGGCGCTGTTGGTCCTCGCGATCGGGACTGGCCTGCTGGCGCTGGCCGTGCGCCTGTTCAACAAGACCGACTGACCCACCGGAAACCGGCGTCAGCGTCAGGCCCGTTGGCCCCGATCCCGCAGGCCGGCCAGCAGCTTGCCCCGGCCAGCTGGGTGCGCTCCTCGGGCGTCAGGTCGTCGAACAGCTCGGCCATGGCCTCGATGCTCGGACCCAGCACGGCGTTGGCCGCGTCACACCCGTCGCCGTCAGCTCGACCATGGTGGCCCGCCAGTCGGTGGGATGCGGTCGGCGGGCAACCAGCTTCTCGGCCTCGAGCGCATCCACCAGCGCGGTCCGGCGACGGCAAGCACCACGCCGGTTTCGCCGCCACCACCGTCATCGACCGCAACGACTTGGGCGTGGACTTCAACATGCCGCTCGGCATGGACAAGCTGGCCCTCGGCGAGAAGGTCAACGTCGAGTTGGAGCTGCAGTTCGTCACGGACTGACGATCGACGGCGCCGCGGGAGCGGCCGGCACCCCCGGCCGTTCCCACGGAGGTCTACCCCTCGTCGCTGAACCTCTGGACCTGGCTGACCCGGCAGTCGAAGCT